>CAZZDR010000225.1:0-4837 GCA_964652535.1 uncultured Hymenobacter sp.
GCCTTGCGCCAGCCGGCCGCCTTCACCGCCGCGCTCGCCAACCTGGGCGGCGGCCTGGTGTGCGAGCAAGTGGGCGTGGTGCCGATAGAAAAACCGCTGCTGCTGGCCGAAGCCCAGGCGGCCGGGTTGTAGCGCGGCCTTTCAGTCCGCAAGAGCCCGGTAAGCAGTTTGCATTTAGAAGCCGCAGGCAAATTCAGGCGGCAAAATCTACTCAGCGGTAACTGTTAGCGCTGCGCACACACGGACTAAAAGTCCGCGCTACAGCAGGCTCCGCACTACCCGCGCCGGATTGCCCACGGCTAGCGAATACGGCGGAATATCCTTCGTGACTACGGCGCCGGCGCCGATTACGCAGCCATCGCCAATGGTCACGCCGGGGCACACGATGGTGCCGCCGCCCAGCCAACAGTCGTCGCCGATATGGATGGGCCGGGCCAGCTCCAGCGTGCGGCGCACATCGGCGCCGAGCGGGTGGGTAGCCGCGTAGAGCTGCACGCCGGGGCCAAACAACACGTGCGAGCCAATGGTGACGCGCGCCGCGTCCAGCACCACGCAGTTGACGTTGAAATACACATCGTGGCCGCAGTAGATGTTGCTACCGTAGTCGCAGTGAAAGGGCGGCTCGATGTAGAGGTTGGCGCCCGCGTGAGGCAGCAACTCGGCCAAGATGCCGCGGGCCGCGTCGGTAAGCAGGTATTCCGTCACGTTAAGGCGGTGCAACAAGCGCTTAGCGCGGGTGCGGGCGGCCAGCAGCGCGGGGTCGAAGGCCGCGTAGAGCGCACCGGCCCGCATTTTTTCCTCTTCGGTGAGCATGGGGTAGCAGCTTTAGTTGAATCGTCCACTCGTCATCCCGAGCCTGCCAAAGAATCTCGCCCGCGTCGTGCAACGATACCCGAACGGCGTGCGCGAGATTCCGCGGCAGGCTCGGAATGATAGACGGACTTTACTGCTTCAAAAAGATTTGCTACTTAGCTTTTGGTGAGCGCGCGCAGCAGCCATAGCAGCACCAGCAGCACGACCGGCGTGGTGATGATGGCGGCCATGGCGGTGGCAATAACTACCCAGGCTTCGGTGCGCAGCACGCGCCGAAACAGCCGCCGCCACCCAAAAAACAGCAGGCCGGATACGACCAGCGACGCCACGTAGAAGCCGAGGCCAAACTCCGATTTTGCGAGCTCCATCGAGGCTAGGCTTTTTTCAAAAACTCGGTTTTCAGCACCATTGTGCTACCCCCCGCCCGGCCCTCAATTTCGGCCGGCGAGTTGGTGAGGCGGATATTCTTGACCAGCGTGCCGCGCTTGAGCGTCAGCGACGAGCCTTTCACCTTGAGGTCTTTGATGAGGGTTACGGCGTCGCCTTCGGCGAGCACGGTGCCGTTGCTGTCTTTGGTGGGAGCGTCCATTAATTCTGGTTACTTGATAAACAGTATTTTGCTAACGGCTACCCCTGCCAAGCCTTCACGGTTTCTACAAAAACCTTCACGTTGTCCGGGTTGGTGTCGGGGTACACGCCGTGGCCGAGGTTGGCGATGTGGGGGCCGCCGGCAAACTCGGCCAGCATGGCTTCGGTGGCGGCTTTTACCTGAGCAGGCGTGCCGTAGAGCGCGCAGGGGTCGAGGTTGCCCTGCAGGGTTTTGCCGGGCGCCTGCTGGCGCACTTGGGCTGGCGACTGGTTCCAGTCGAGGCCGATGGTGCGGCAGGGCGAGTGGGCAAAGTCGTCCACGGCCCACCAGGCGCCCTTGGCAAACACCGTGACGGGCACCAGCGGCGCCAGCGCCGCGCTGATGCGGTTGATGTAGGCGGTCGAAAACTCGGCGTAGTGCGCGGGCGGCAAGATGCCGGCCCACGAGTCGAACACCTGCACGATGTCGGCCCCGGCCGCTACTTGCGCTTGCAGGTAGGCGATGGTCGTGACCGTGATTTTTTCGAGCAGCTGGTGCGCCAGGGCGGGCTCCTGGTACAGCATGCGGCGGGCTTTGCTGAAGGTTTTGGAGCCGTGGCCTTCCACCATGTAAGCCAAGATGGTCCAGGGCGCACCTGCAAAACCAATGAGCGGCACCCTACCCCCCAGCTCGCGCTTGGTAATGCGCATGGCTTCGAGCACGTAGCCAAGGTGCTCCTCGGGGTCGGCCACGCGCAGGCGGGCCACGTCGGCGGCGTTTTTGACTACCTCCGGGAAGAGCGGGCCTTTGGCCTCAATCATCTCGTAGGTGAGGCCCATGGCCTCGGGCACCACCAAGATGTCGGAGAAGATGATGGCCGCGTCTACACCCAGCGCATCGACGGGCTGAATAGTGACCTCAGAGGCCAGGGCGGGCGTTTCGACCAGCTCCTTAAAGCCGGAGAGGCGGCCGCGCAGGGCACGGTACTCGGGCAAAATGCGGCCGGCCTGGCGCATGAGCCAGACGGGAGTGCGTTCGGTGGTTTCGCCCTTAGCGGCGCGGAGGAGGAGGTCGTTTTGAAGCATGAGGCGGGGCGGGGGCGGGGCAAAATCCGCCTCCCAAACGGGCTGCAAAGGTAACAGCCGGCCGGCGCGGTGGCCCTACCCCCCTCCGGCGGCTAAACCAGGCAAGGGGGGTAAGGCCACCGCGCCGGCCAAGCGCCGGCACAGCTGTTAGCCATACATCGCTGCTTCAGAAGCTTAGCGTATTAGTAACGAACGTATTATTTAATAATATGGGGCTGGTTGGCTGGTGCATTTGCGCTATACGCGTTCTACTTTTACAGCTCCTCCTTTCTTTTCTTTTTTCATATGAAAACACTTTTCCGCATGAGCTTCGCCCTAGGTCTGCTGGGCACCAGCCTGGCCACGGCCCAAGGGCAAACCATCCCAAACGGCGGCTTCGAAACGTGGGCGGCCCGCAACGGGGTAGACTCGCCCACGGGCTGGCTGACTACCGACGAGCTGGTGGCCGCGATAAGCCCCATCAGCTTTGCCACAGGCGCTTTTACCAAGGTAACGGATGCCCACAGCGGCACTTACGCCGCCCGCCTCGAATCGAAAGCCACCCTGTTGGGCGTAGCACCGGGCGCGCTGGCGGTAGGCGCCAAGGTGGGCCCCAACCTAACGCTGCCCGGCGGCATTCCCTTCACGGGCCGGCCCACGATGCTTCAGTTTTACTACAAGCTATCGGGCACACCGCCCGCCACGGCCAGCGAAGGCGCTTTTGCGCAGGTGGCCCTCACGCGCACCGTCAATGGCACGGTGCAAACCCTGGCCACGGCCAAGCAAGTATTTTCGACGGTGACCTCGACCTACATGCTGGCGCAGGTGCCGCTCACGTATACCTCGTCGGCCATGCCCGACTCGGTGCATTTGATACTGAGCTCGGGGGCCATCATTTCGGCAAACGGGGCCACGGCCGGCACCGTGTTTCTGGTCGATGACGTCAGCTTTACGGGCACGGCTACCGCCACGCGCGATGCTGCCCTGAGCGCCACGCTGAGCGTGGCACCCAACCCGAGCGCCGATGGTCGCTACGTGCTCAGCGGCGCCGCGTCAACCTTGCTGGCCGCCCCCATGGCCGTGGTAGACGCCACCGGCCGCGTGGTGCGCCGCGAGGCAGCCCGGGTAGGCAGCCCCGCCACCCGCGCCCTCGACTTGTCGGGGCTAGCGGCGGGCCTCTACACCCTACAGTTGTTTGCTGACCAGGGCCTACTCACTAAAAAGCTGGTCGTGGAGTAATCCCTACCCCTATCCTGCGACGCATTTTGCACCATAAAAAAGGCGCGCTCATCTGGCCAGATGAGCGCGCCTTTTTATTCCATTTACCTAATTGCCAGGCAGGCCGTGGCGGTGGGCTAGGCGGTGCCTTCCTCTACCAGGAGCTGCACGCCCTGCAGCCGGCGCTCAAACAGGTGCAGCACATCGTCGGGCACGGGCACGAGCGCGCCGTAGCGCTGCAGCAGGTAGCGCAGCAGCGTATCGAGGGCGTGCACTTCGTCGCACACCTGCCTGCGCATCCGCTGCCAGTGGAGCGGGCCAAGGGCGGGCGTGTGTAGGCACTGCTGCCGCAGCACCACCAGCAGGCCAATGATGCCGGCCAGCTGCTCGAGCACACTTTGCTCTTGCGCACTGAAGACACGCGGCTGCTGGTCGACCAGACACAGGGTGCCGATGGCGTGCTCAGCCGCCGTGCGCAACGGGGCTCCTACGTAGAAGCGGGCGCGCTGGGCCAACGCGTTGGCAATGGCCGGTGCTTCGAGTGGCGTGTGCGCCGCAGCGGCCAGGTCGTGGAAGAGCACCACCCGGTTGTGCCGCACCACTTGCGCGCACAGTACATCTTGGCGCGGCACGGGCGGCGGCAGCTGAAAACCATGCGTGGCTAAGTAGTGCAGGCGGTCGGTATCGAGCAAGGCCACGTACGAAATCGGCAACCCAAACAAGCGCGCGCTCAATGCTACTAGTTCATCAAAAATGTCCTCCTGCAGGGAATGTAGTATATCAGCCTGGCGCAGCGCGTAGAGGCGCTCGGTTTCATTAGCGGGTGATAAGTCAGCTAAAATGGGCATCGTTCAATTCAAAATAAGTAGTGTACCAATAAGTTAGCTAAGCGAACTTGTACTAGTTCAAATATAGAAAATGCTTTCTGAAAACGCAGCATATATCTAACCTTTTCGTTCTTGATTTTGCATTTTTAGCCACTTCTCCCCTACCTCTTGCGTGCGCACAAAGCCCAGCATTATTTGTGAATGCCCCAAGGCCCAGTGCCGGCTGGGTAGCTAACCGCCGGGGTTGACAGCCGGCATGCCGGCGGTGGCTAGGTACCCGCCCGCTGTTATGTTTGTGGCCGCCGGGGGATTAGCTCAGCTGGCTAGAGCGGTTGCTCCGCAAGCAA
>CAZZDR010000226.1:0-4834 GCA_964652535.1 uncultured Hymenobacter sp.
GCTCGTCTTGCAGGGTTTTGAGCTGCTTGCGCAGGAAATACTCGCGCTGCTCGGCATCGATGCCGGTGTGCACCTTGGTCCGAATGTCGTTTTTAATCTCCAGCAGCTCAATCTGGCGCAGCAGGGCTTCGAGCAGCTGGCGGGCCTGGGCTTCGGGCTCGGCCAGCTCCAGCAGCTTCTGCTTGGCGGGCAGCTCCAGCTGCACGTTCGAGGACAAGAAATGCGTCAGGAAAGCCGGCGATTGAATGCCTTCTAGCATGTTGCGCGCCTCCATCGGGATTTCGGGCGTCAGCTCCAACACCTTGCTGGCAGCTTCGCGCAGGCTTTGCAGCAGCACCAACTCACCGTCTTTTTCGGCGTCGAGGGCTTTCTCGTCAAAGTAAGTGGCCCGCACCGTGAGCTGGGGCGTGTGCGTGAGCTGCTCGCCCACCGCAAAGCGCACTTGCCCCTGAATGATGATGGTAACGGTATCGTCGGGCTGGTCGATGAGCTTGAGAATGCGTGCCAGCGTGCCCACTGGATACAGGTCCTCGGTGGTAGGCTCGTCGGCATCGGGGTGGCGCTGGGCCACCACGCCCACCAGCTTCTCGTTTTTGGCAGCCAGCTTGCGCACCAGCCGAATGCTTTTCTTGCGCGTTACCGTCACGGGCAATACCACCCCCGGAAAGAGCACGGTATTGCGCACAGGCAAGATGGCCAGCACGTCGGGTGCATCAGCAGCTGCGAGCAGGTGGTCGGGGTCGGCCGCCATGATGGCAATAGCATCGGAAGGCGAATCGGGGCCGCCGGCCAGCGCGTGGCCGGGGCGGGACAAATCAAAGGGCATGGGCAAAGCAGAAAAAAAGGCCGGCCTGAGCTGGCCTAGGGCTGCCACTGTGGCAGCTGGTTACCGCGGGGCTACTAGGCAGCCGGGGCAGTAGGGTAGGGGGGCAAGGCCCGTGCCAGCCCTGGGCAGGCCGCCAATCCGGCGGTGGCGGGCGCCCATGGGCATAGTGATTTGCTAATACTGGCGGTTTGGTGAGAACTTGCGTGTCCGTTTTCTTCTACCTGGTACGCTTCATGTTCCGCTTGCTGCTTCGTTATGTTTTGGGCTGCTGGCTGGTGCTGGTGGGCGCCCAGGTGCCGGCCGCCGCGCAGCGCGTGGCCCCGCCGGCCAAGGCCCCGCCTGTGGCTGCGCGCCCTACCCCCCCCACCTACCGCCAACGCGCCCTGCGCGGCCGCGTGGCACGCCGTCTGCGCGTGCGGGCCGATGGTACCCCCGACTTCCCAAACGTGAACAGAGTCGCGTTTTTTGAAGACAAGAAAGCCCTGCGGGCCATCCAGAAAGCCGAGCGCCGCCACCGCTACGCCGAGGCCCGCACGCTGCTGAGTGCCTACGTGGCCCAGTTTGGTATCGAGAATTTTTACCGCAATACCGACCTGCTCTGGCACCTGGGCCAGCTCTTGCAGCGCGACAGCAGCAGCGCGCGGGCCCAGGAACAGGCCAAGGCGTACTTCCGGCTGGCGCTCAAGCACCACCGCACCGATGTGCGGCGCGTGCAGCTCTACTACGACTCGCTGGAGGAGAAAAATGCCGACCTCTATGTGCCGCTCAAGGTGTACTACGAGGTGGTGGAATACCGCAAAGGCCTCAACACGTTTCACCCGCCCAAAAACGTGTATACCAACATGGGCGACGCCGTGAACTCCAAGTTTCCGGACTACGGCCCCACGCTGGGCGCCGCCGATACGGTGCTGCTGTTCAGCTCGAAGCGCCAGATAGGCAAGGGCTTGCGCACTAAGGAAGACGAAAACTTGTACGTGGCCCACCTCGAAGCGCCCAATGTATGGTCGGACGCCCAGCCGCTGCCCAAACCTATCAACTCGGTGTATAACGAAGGCTCGGCCTGCTTCTCGCACGATGGGCGCACCATCTTTTTTGCCCGCTGCGAGTGCCCTACCTGCCATGGCAACTGCGACCTCTACACCGCTACGCTTGGTAAAGACGGCCAATGGAGCAACCCCAAAAGTCTCGGTCCGCTCGTGAATTCGCCCGGCTGGGACTCGCAGCCCACGCTCTCGCCGAAGGAAGACACGCTGTACTTCGCCTCCGATCGGCTCGGCGGCTTCGGCCTCAGCGATATCTACTACACCGTGAAAGCTAAGAACGGGCAGTGGGGTAGGGCCCTAAATCTGGGACCCACCGTGAACACCCGCGAGAGCGAAGTGAGCCCGTTTTTCCACCCGCTCTACCAGGTGCTGTACTTCAGTTCGCGCGGGCAGCTGCTCAATTTTGGCGATTTTGATATCTACAAAACCTACCGTGTGGGCGGGCGCTGGCAGGAGCCGCGCAATATTGGCCCGCTAGTAAATGGCAAGGGCTCCGAGTATTATTTTACCATCGACAGCCAGAGCAAAAACCTCTACTACGCCCGTTCCGAAGAGAAAGACCTGAATAACCTCGACCTCTACTCCTTCCCGCTGCCCATGGAGGCGCAGCCGCTAGCCACCACTCAGGTAGCGGGTACCCTGCTCGACTCGGTGAGCAGCCGCCCGCTAAAAGGTATCGTGAGTATTATCGACCTCGACAATGGTATTGAGGTGGCCAGCAAGTACTTGCGGCCCGATGGCTCCTTCGATTTCGAGCTTATAGAAGGCTCGCACTATGCCATGCTCATTCAAAGCCCCGACGCGTTCACGGTCGAGAAGAAGTTTGAGCTGAAGGGCGATACTGTGATGACGCTACTTACCAACAGTATCGACTACAAGCTGCCGCTCATCTTCAAAAACATTGAATTTGAGGCCGGTAAGTCGGGTATCCTGCCTAGCATGCACACCACGCTTGACCGCATCACGGTGTTTTTGGTTGACCATCCTACCTTCCGGCTCAGCATCGCGGGCTACACCGACGGCCGCGGCGACCCCGACGAAAACGAGAAGCTCTCGCAAGACCGCGCCGAAGAAATTCGCCGCTATATTGAGCGCAAAGGCAAGCTCAAGCCCAACCGCGTCGAGAGCTTCGGCTACGGCTCCAGCAAGCCCCTCAAAGACGAGGCAACAGAGGCCGATGCCCGCATCAACCGCCGGGTCGAGTTCCGCTTGCTCAGGCCCGATGGCGACAAAGGCACCGGCGCCGACTGGAAATAGCGCTGAAGAGCGAGTAGCTACTTTGGCCACTCGCGCACCAAATCCTGCGCGCGCATGCACTTAAAATGTCCCTGCGGGCACTCGGCAAAGCCAATCTTGGAGCACGGGCGGCAGGGTAGGCCCAGCACCTCCAGCGCCTCAAACCGCGTGCGGTATGGGTACATGCCAAACTGCGGCACTGTATTGCCCCACACGCTGAAAATCTGTTGCTTAAACGCCGCCGCAATGTGCATCAGCCCCGTGTCGTGGCTTACCACAAACTGCGCCTGCCGCAGCAGCGAAGCCGACTGGTGCAGCGAAAACTTACCGCAGCCATTAAATACCAGTGGGCCGGCTGCCAGCTCAATCACGTGGCCAGTGCTCTCATCTTCGGGCCCGCCCAGCAGCACCACCGGGCGCGGCGCCAGGTTTTGCACCAGCTCAATGAGCTTTTCGACAGGTAGGCGCTTGGTGGCGTGCTGCGCCCCGATGGCCACTGCCACGTAGCGCTTTGCTCGAAAACCGGGGGGTAGGGCCGCGGCCACATCCACTTCATGCGCGGGCGGAATGAAATAATCGAGCCCCGCGCCATCGTCGCGGATGCCCAGCGGCGCGGCCGCCGCCCGGTAGCGATCTACGATGTGAAGAGGGGGTAGGCGATTGACTTTGAAGCGCACCAGTAGGTATTTCTGCCAGTTGAGCTTGTCGAAAGCCCGGCCCGGTACGCCCGGCAATTGCAGTCGGATAAGTCTGGTGCGCAGATTGTTGTGCAAGTCCACGATAAAGTCAAACCGCTCGGCCCGCAGCTCGCGCACCAGCTCGGCCAGGCTGCTGCCGAGTAGGTGCAGCTTATCTACGTAGGGGCTGGCTTCCAGCAGCCCGCGGTAGGTGGCCTTAGTGGCAAAGTGCACCTGCGCGCCCGGCAGCTGGGTTTTGAGCTGCCGCACCACTGGCGTCGTCAGCACAATGTCACCGATGGAGGAAAAGCGGAGAACCAGGATTTTCATTAATCAGGTAACGTAAAGAACGCCATTCCGAGCTTGCCGAGGAATGGCGTTCTTTTTTACTTACTACTACTTTTGAAACTTCGCCTTGCGCGCCGCAAAGTAGGCCGCGGCTTCGTCTACCGACTTTGTGTTGAATGTCATCTCTTTGGTCAGCATGCCTTTGCGGCCGGCTAGCACGCCGTAGCGCATATCGGCATAGCCCGCGGTGTGGTGGGCGTCGGGGTTGATGCTGAGCTGCACACCTTGAGCGATGGCATAGCGCACCCAACGCCAGTCGAGGTCGAGTCGCCAGGGGTTGGCGTTGATTTCGATGATGACTTGGTGCTCGGCACAGGCATCAATAACGGCCTTGAAATCAATGGGGTAGCCAGCGCGACGCAGCAGCAGCCGGCCGGTGGGGTGGCCCAGCATGGTGCAGTGCGGGTTGGCAATGGCGGCCAGTAGGCGCTCGGTGGCGCGTGCTTCGTCCATCTTCAGGTTAGAATGGATGGAGGCCACGATAAAGTCGAACGAGTCGCGCAGCGCGGCGTCGTAATCCAGGCTGCCATCACCCAGAATATCGGCCTCAATGCCCTTGAAAATGCGAAACGGTGCCAGCTCGGCGTTTAGCTCGTCGATTTCGCGCTGCTGCTGGCGCACGCGCTCGGGGTTGAGGCCCTGGGCATAGTGCGCCGCCTGCGAGTGGTCGCAGATGCCGAGGTACTCGTAGCCCGCATCGCGCA
>CAZZDR010000227.1:0-4779 GCA_964652535.1 uncultured Hymenobacter sp.
TCGAGCACGCCGTCGAGCATTGAGCCTAGGAACACCGACATGATAGCTGGTGGCGCCTCATTAGCGCCTAGGCGGTGGTCGTTGCTAGCCGACGCAATGCTAGCGCGCAGCAAGTCGCCGTAGCGATGCACGGCCTTCACCGTTGTGATGAAGAAGGCGAGAAATTGCAGGTTTTCTTTGGGCCGGCGGCCCGGCGCGAGCAAATTCACCCCCGTATCGGTGCTCATTGCCCAGTTGTTGTGCTTGCCCGAGCCGTTGACGCCCGCAAAGGGCTTCTCGTGTAGCAGCACTTTGAAGTTGTGCTTCAGAGCCACGCGGTCCATCACATCCATCAACAACTGGTTGTGGTCGATGGCTAGGTTGGCATCCTCAAACGTAGGGGCGCACTCAAACTGGTTGGGAGCTACCTCGTTGTGGCGGGTGCGTAGCGGAATACCCAGTGCGTTAGCTTCCTCCTCAAAGTCGAACATGAACCCGTGCACACGGGGCGGAATCGAGCCAAAGTAGTGGTCGTCGAGCTGCTGACCTTTGGCTGGGGCATGGCCAAACAGCGTGCGGCCGGTCATCACGAGGTCAGGGCGAGCGTCGTAGAGCGCTTTATCAACCAAGAAGTATTCCTGCTCGATACCAAGCGTGGTGTGCACGCGCTGCACGTCTTTGTCAAAGTACTGGCACACGTCAACCGCCGCTTTTTCCAGCACAGCCAACGACTTGAGCAGGGGTGCTTTATAGTCGAGCGCCTCGCCGGTGTAGGCCACAAAAATCGTAGGAATACACAGCGTTTTGGTGCCTACTGTTTCGATAATAAAAGCAGGCGAAGTGGGGTCCCAAGCGGTATAGCCGCGGGCCTCAAACGTATTTCGAATGCCGCCGTTAGGAAATGACGAGGCGTCGGGCTCTTGCTGCACAAGCGCCGAGCCCTTGAAATTCTCAATCGGCCGGCCGTCCGAGTTCAAATCAAAAAAGGAGTCGTGCTTTTCGGCGGTAGCGCCGGTCAGGGGCTGAAACCAGTGCGTGTAGTGGGTTGCGCCCTTGGCCATGGCCCAGGTCTTCATAGCAGCAGCCACCGCATCGGCTACCGAGCGCTCAACAGGTGAGCCATGCTTGATGGCCGCTTGCAGCTTCTTAAAGTACTCACCAGGCATGTTGGCCCGCATAGCCTCCAGGTTGAACACGTTTTGCCCAAACGAGTCGGACCGACGAGCCGCTAATGGCTTTACCGTTAGCGCATGGCGCTGGTCGACAAGTTCGAGTGCTTTGAAGCGAAGAATAGCCATGCTGGCAAAGTAATAAGTAAGGGAATTGTCTTTAGGTGGACAAATGTAAGATGAAAATGCGTTTTCATGAAAAATACCCGACAAAATGGAGGGTACAGCTGACAAATAGGTTGTTTTACTCTGCCTACCCCCCTACTTCCTACTGGCTTTCTTCGAATTACACTTGTTTTCAGATTAAGCGTTTGTTTTTATTTTGAAGCTTCAACCAAGAATCAGGCATTTTAGCGTCAATATATGCAGAAAAATATGGAACAAGGTTAGGAGGAGCGCGTGCAAGGTACACCTTGTTTTCTAGGCACTTTAGCCTCTGTACTACCTACGGCAATTGCATAAAACTAGTGGATTATACGTGATATCGTGCGGTATGCTTTGAGGTTGTGTACTTCAGTAAGCAGCTTAGGTTAGTCATGCATTTTACATACTCCCTTTGTAATTGTTTTGAAGGCAAATTTTCAGTTCCTTTCTACTTTATCTGGGGCAGCGTTTACGTCTTTGCAGTTAGGGTGGTGTGAGTGGTCCCTACCCCTCATGCCGGTACCTTTACGGCCATGTTTCGTGATTTGCTCCATCGCTTTCGCCAGTTTCGCCGCCAGCAGCGGCAACGGCGGCAGCGGGCTGCGCTCGACCGCACCGATGCAGCGGCGCTAGCCACCCAGGCTACCCCCGACCCAACGCGGCTGCTAGTAGTGCGCAACGATTCTATTGGCGACTACCTACTTTACCGGCCCTGGCTGCGGCGCTTAAGCGCCGCGGCGCACGGCCGGGGCCAGCGCCTCACCCTGCTAGCTAATGCCCTGTGGGCGCCATTGGCCCGCGCCTGGGATGCCGATGTGGTGGACGAAGTAGTGGCCGTAGAGTTTGGCCGCTTTACTACTGACCTAGCCTACCGGGCCGAGGTGCTACGCGGCGTGGGCACCGCTGGCTTTGGGGAGGTTATCTATCCACTGCACGTGCGTGAGGCATCGGTGGAGAATTTTATTCGCTTCTTGAAAGCCCCAGTGCGGGTAGCTAGCCAGGGCGAGCACCGCACCGGAGCCTGGTTTGCGCAGCTCGATGCGGGCTACTCGCGGGTACTGCCCACCACGCGCCGCGTGCTGTTTGAGTACGACCGCAACCGCGAGTTTTTTGACAACTGGCTGGCCACTACTACCCGCCCAGCCCTCCCCCCCCTGGCGCCCACAATGCCGCCCGCCCCTACCCCCCTGCAACTGCCCGAAGCCGTGCTGGCCGCCAGCGCGGTCGAGGCAGCGGCAGGGCCCTACATCGTGCTGTTTCCGGGGGCCAGCGCCCGGCAGAAGCGGTGGCCAGCGGCGCACTTTGCTCAGCTAGTACGCGGGCTGCACCAGCACTACGGCCAGCACTACCGCTTGGTGGTGGCCGGCAGCCCCGCTGATGCCGAGCATGCCCATGCTATTGCGCAAGCAGCCGGTGCGGCGGTGCCGCTCGACAACCGCTGCGGCCAAACCGACCTGCCGGGCCTGGCCGCGTTGGTGGCTGGGGCGCGCCTGCTCATCAGCAACGATACCGTGGCCGCGCACCTGGCGGCGCAGGCTGGCACGCCCTGCCTGGTACTGCTGATGGGCGAGAACTACGGCAAGTTTTTTCCCTACCCCCCTGCGCTGCTGCAAGCTCCTTGCCGGTGCTTGTTTCCGCCCAGCCAGGAGGCACGCTTTGCGCAGGGTGACTTCAGCCCGCCGGCCACTGACCCCGACCTCAGCCAGCTGGTGCCGGCGCGCGTGCTGGCGGCTGCCGCAGCATTGCTGTGAACCGGCGCAACTCGCTGGCTGGCTCAGGGCTTTGGCTGTAACAAAGGAGGACCGCGCCGGTTTACCAGCGTTGCCGGCCGTACCTTTGTAGGCTTATGACTCCCCAAACCGTTGCTTTTTACACCCTGGGCTGCAAGCTCAATTTCTCCGAATCTTCGGCCCTGGGCCGGCAGTTTGAGGAGCGCGGCGTGCGCCGCGTCGAGTTTGAGCAGGGCGCCGACGTATACGTTGTGAATACCTGCTCCGTGACTGACCATGCCGACCGCAAGTGCCGGCGCGTAGTGCAGCAGGCCCGCAAGCACAATCCGAACGCTTTTGTGGCCATCGTGGGCTGCTACGCCCAGCTCAAGCCGCAAGAAATTGCCAGCATCCCGGGCGTAGGCGCGGTGCTGGGCGCGGCCGAGAAATTTCGACTAGCCGAGATTTTGAGCGAGTTGGAGCTGCCTACCCCCGGCGCAGCGGCCGGACCGGGCCGGGTATTTGCCTCGCCCATCAGCGAGGCGCACGAGTTTCACCCGGCACAGTCGCTGGGCGAGCGCACGCGCACCTTTTTGAAGGTGCAGGATGGCTGCGACTATTCGTGCTCGTTCTGCACCATTCCGCTGGCGCGGGGCGCGAGCCGCTCGGGTAGCGTGGCCTCGGTGGTAGCGCGGGTAGAGGAGCTGGCCGCGCAGGGCGTGCAGGAAGTGGTGCTCACGGGCGTCAACCTCGGCGATTTTGGCATTCAAGGTCCAGAGCGCGCGCGGGTCGAAAACTTCACCCAGTTGGTGCAGGCCCTAGACCAGGTGGCAGGCATGCGCCGCTACCGCATCAGCTCGTGCGAGCCCAATTTGCTCACCGACGAAGTCATTCAAACCGTGGCGGCGTCGCAGCGCTTTATGCCGCACTTCCATTTGCCAATGCAAAGCGGCTCTGATAAAATTTTGGGCCTGATGCGCCGCCGCTACCGCCGCGCACTCTACGCCGACCGCGTGGCCCGCATCAAAGCGCTGATGCCGCACGCGGGCATTGGGGTCGATGTGATTGTGGGCTTTCCAGGCGAGACGGAGGCGGACTTTCTGGAGACCTATAACTTCCTCAACGAGCTACCCATTAGCTATCTGCACGTTTTTCCGTATTCGGAGCGGGCCAACACGCTAGCGCCGACTTTACCCGGCCGGGTGCCCGAGCGCGTGCGCACCGAGCGCACCACCCAGCTACGCAGCTTATCAGAAAAGAAAAAGCGTGCTTTCTATGAACAGCACGCAGGCTTCGAAACTAACGTGCTCTTCGAGGATGACGTGACCGATGGGCGCGTGGAGGGCTACACACCCAACTACATCCGGGTGGCGGCCAAGTACGACCCGCTGCTGGTAGGTGAAATCCGGCCGCTGCGCCTCACCCAGGTCAATGCACTGGGCTTGATGGAAGCTGAGGAAGTCGGCATACTTGTCTGAAACCACGGATGTAGCCGGATTCGTCGGATTTTGTGGACGATAATCGCTTAATTAAGAAAGGCCCGCTAGTGCGGGCCTTTCTTAATTAAGCGATGACTAGACTAACAGCGTATGAGCCGTCTACAAAATCCGATTCATCCGAAAATCCGGTTGCATTTGTGGTTCAGACGGCCCGTTGCAGCAGGTCCACCATTTGCTGCATCAGCTGCTGCTGCGCCAGCAGGTGCTGGTTGCGCTGCTCAGCAAGCGCCAGCTGGTGCTGGAGATACTGGGTTTGCAGCGCGGCGGTAAAGTAGGCTG
>CAZZDR010000228.1:0-4776 GCA_964652535.1 uncultured Hymenobacter sp.
GCTTCGTGCAGCGTTTTGACTTTCTCGGCCGAGTCGGCCGCGCCGCGGAACGTAGTGCCGCGGTGCACGAGCGTTACTTCCGAGGCCACGTTGGCCAAGAAGTTGGTCCAATCGAGGGCCGAATCGCCGCCGCCAGCAATCACGATTTTCTTGTCCCGAAAGTGCTCGGGGTCGCGCACCATGTAGTGCACGCCCTTACCCCCCTCAAAGCGCTCCAGGCTTTCGACGGCCGGCTTGCGCGGCTCAAACGAGCCTAGGCCACCCGCAATAGCTACGGCCTTGCACTGAATTTCGGTTCCGTCGGTGGTGTAGAGCTGAAACGAGCCGTCGTCGAGCTTCGCAAAGCGCTCTACGCGCTCGCCTAGGGTGAAGGTGGGGTGGAACGGCTCGATTTGCTTCATCAAGTTATCGATGAGGTCGCCCGCCAAAATCTCGGGGTAGCCGGGGATGTCGTAAATCGGCTTCTTGGGGTAAATCTCGGACAACTGCCCGCCCGGCTGGGGCAGGGCGTCGACCACGTGGCAGCGCAGCTTCAACAAACCAGCTTCAAAAACGGCAAACAGCCCCACCGGGCCAGCCCCGATGATGCAGATATCAGTGGAAATTACAGCGGACATTCAGGAGGGTAAGCGTTAATATTTAGAATGAGTACAAAGATAAGACCGGCCCGCCGGGGTACCTACCCTGGCTTGGGCCCCGAGCGGGGGGTAGGGCCCGGTGCGTAACTAGTTAACAACTACGGCCCCGATAAGATTTTGAAAATAAGGCCATTTGCTGGAAAATGGCCTGCTTGTTTTTCGGTAATTTTTTCGGGCTTATTGTCCAGCTGCTATCCGTTTGGCTCGCCAAGATTGTGAGTGGTCCCCAAAAAAATACCCCCGGCCTGGTTGGCCGAGGGTGTGCATTATTTGCTTCAAAACCAGGGGGTAGGGCTACACGTGCATGGCCTGAATCTGCTCATTGAGCACCGTAATGACGTGCAGAATCTCCTCGTGCGTCGATTGGCGGTAAGCCTCGGCGGCGGCGCTGTCGGGTTGCTCTTCCCAGCCGGCCAGGGCGGCCAGCGTTTCGAGGCGCGTCACCGACTGCTCGATGCGGCCGTAGACGCGCTCCCACAGCTGCTGGTTCCAGGTGGGCTCTTGCAGCAAGCGCAGGCGCAGGTCGAGCAGGCTCATGACCACGGCGGCTAGTCGTTCGAGCAGGTCGGCCTCGGCAGAGCTGAAGCTACGGGACTGATAATCAATGACACAGAGCACGCCCACCGGATAGCCATCTTGGGTACGTAGGGCGCTGCCAGCATAAAAGCCCAGCTTGAGGCGCTGCACCAGTCCGGGATTGATGAGGTCGCAGGGCTGCTCGTGCAGGTTCTCAAATACGCTGGTGCCCTCGTGTAGCATGGCCACCGAGCACAGGGTTTCCCAGCGGTTCACGCGGTCCAGGCTGGGATCGAGGCCATAGTTGAGGCCAAAGCGCACCTCCTCGTCCTCCACAAACGCGATAATACCGATGGGCACGTTGAAGAGCTTAGCCGCCAGGCGCACCAGCTCTGTAAACGTTTCATCGCGCATAGTATTGAAGAGCAGATAAGGCCGCAGGGCCTCTAAGCGCAATCCTTCAGCGAGCGGAACGAGTTCGGGATGGGAGTTTTCCATAGACGGGACGGGAGTTTTCTATAGAGTAGTAGCGTTGCCGAAGGGGTAAAGTATGCGGCAGCGCATTAGATAACCCCAATTGATTCAGCTAAAGATACAGTAAGTAAGGCGCAGACCGCTGGCTGGGTAGCTGATTGGCCCAGTTGGCTTAGTGGCCTACCGGGCCCCGCCAGGTGGCGGCCAGCACAAGTACCCAGCTAGTATCAGAACAAAAAAGGCCCTCACATTGCTGTGAGGGCCTTTTGGTGGTCGTATAAGGAGTCGAACCTTAAACCTTCTGATTCGTAGTCAGATGCTCTATCCAATTGAGCTATACAACCGTTTCCCCGTGTTGGGAGTGCAAAGGTAGCAGAATTTTTTGCGAACCTACAAGCAATCCTTACTTTTTTTCGTTGATTTTAACAGTTTGCGCAGCCAAGTCGGTCAGAATCAGCTCGAAATTTAGTTCGCTGCGTTGCGCTGCAGCACCCGCTGCAAGGCCCGGTTGAACACAAAGTAGAGCCCAAACAGCGAGGCGATGACCAGGCCCACCAGCACCAGCTTGCTGAGGGTGCCTTCGTCGGGGTTGCGCAGCAGGGCCAGTACATCCTGCGCCTTCGTGCCGAGCCAGTAAAAAAACAGGCTGCGCGGCAGCATCCCGAGCACCGAAGCGGCCAAAAAGCGGCGGCGTGCTACCCCCACTATCGCTAGCACAAACGTCATGAGGGCAAAAGGCAGCACCGGCGACAGCCGCGTAAGGATGATGAGCGACCAACTTTGAGTTTGCAGCTCGGCCAGCACCGCATCGGCCTTTGGGAAGTGGTGCAGCAATGTGCGCAGCTTGCCGTGGTCGAGGCGGCGGGCCAGCTCGTAGCCCAGCGCGGCGGCCAGCGCGTAGGCCGCCACCATGCCCGGCAGCCCCGCCCAGCCAAAGTAGTAGCCCGAAATAATGGCCACAAATGTGGTGGGCGTGAGGGCCAGCGCCATGGTAAGGCCCGCCACCACAAAATACAGCAGGCTTTGGCCCAAGCTCAGGTTCTGAAGTAGGGTAGGGCGCTCGTAGAGCAGGCCCAGCACGGCCGCCGAGCCCAGCAGCGGCACCGCCAGCAGCAGGCCCATGGTGAGCAGGGTGGAGAAGTTCTTTTGAAAAAGCTCGCGTAAAAAAGCCATTAGTAGGGGGGTAGGCCGGGAGCCGGCCGCAGGGTAGGCGAAGGTACTTCTACGCAACAACCGGCTCCCGCGCCGGCCCTACCCCTCCTCGCGCGCGCCCAGGCCCAGCAAACGCTTGATGGCAGCCCAGGCGCCGCCCACTGCCAGCAGGCCCAGCTTCCAGAACTTGAGCAGGATAGCGAAGAGGCCCACCTTGGCCAGCACCTTGCCAGCTACCAGGCCACCAATGGTGTAGGCGGCTACCTCGTCGATGCCGGCGCTGTAGTCGGTGTACTGCTGGCCTTTGGCAAAGGTCACGTTGGCCAGCAAGTCGGGGATGCTGGCCTGGATGTCGGCGAGCTGTGCGGGCTCAGCCACGGCATTGAACACCAGCACGCCCTTGCGGCCCAAGATGCGCACATTGTAGTTGAGCGTCTGGTCGATGCCGCTGCCAAAGCGCAGCAGCTTGGCCCAGTGCAGGGTGTGCTGCTGCTTGTCGTAGTAGGGCTTGGCGCCCCAGCCCACCAGGTGAATGGCACCGTAACCAGCGGCGGTGCGGTCGGCGTTTTCCTCCTCCGTTTCCTTTTGCATGGTTTCGAGCAGCTCGTCGTACTTGATGTCGTCGGCGTCATCATCCTTCACGTAGCCCATCGGGTCGTACTCGATTACGTAGCCCCAGCTACCCGCGCTCACCGGGCCGCGGCTGGCCGGAAAGAGCATGCCGAGGTTCGTGTGGGCCGGGTTGTGCCACAGCTGGTGCAGCACGCGGTTGCTCTGGGCCGAGTCGAGGTAGCGAAAGCCGCGCGGCACGGTCAGCTCGCCCATGCCGCCGGGCAGCACCACGTGGCCCTGCTGGTAGCGGAAGGAGCCATTGATAGAATCGACCACCACTTGTTGGCGCGCCGCCGAGTCGGGCAGGGCCGGCGACCGGGGTGCAGCCAGGGCCGGCGCCGCCGCTAAAAGTAGGAAAAGTAAAGAAGATACTGGTTTGTTCATAAAATAAGTAGATAATTAGCAAGTACTTAGCTAAGGTAGGGTGGGCAACTGTTGCGGTGCAAGTGCTATCTGAAATTCGGCCCTGCCCCCGCTCCATTCGCCAGCCGGTACCTTTGCTACCTATGAAATTCGCCACCAAAGCCATCCACGCCGGCGTGCACCCGGACCCCACCACCGGGGCCATCATGACGCCCATCTACCAAACCTCGACCTACGCCCAGCGCTCGCCCGGCGACAACAAAGGCTACGAGTATTCGCGCACCCACAACCCCACCCGCACCCAGCTGCAAGACGCCCTGGCGGCGCTCGATAACGGCAAGCACGGCCTGGCCTTTGCCTCGGGCATGGCAGCCATCGACTGCGTGCTGCGCCTGCTGCAGCCCGGCGACGAGGTGATTTCGACCGACGACCTCTACGGCGGTTCCTACCGCATTATGACCAAGGTGTATGAGCCGCTAGGCATCAAGTGCCACTTTGTGCCGATGGGCGACCTGGCGGCGGTACAGGCCAAAATCTCGCCGAAGACCAAGTTGATTTGGGTCGAAACGCCCACCAACCCGCTGCTCAACATCATCGATATTACGGGCGTGGCGGCCATCGCCAAAGAGGCCGGGGCGCTGCTAGCCGTCGATAACACGTTCTCGACGCCCTACTTGCAGGAGCCGCTGGCGCTGGGCGCCGATATCGTGGTGTATTCGCTCACCAAGTACATGGGCGGCCACTCCGACGTCGTGATGGGCGCGTTGGTTTTCAACGATGATGCCTTGCTCGAGCGGCTAAGCTTTTACCAAAATGCCTGCGGCGGCACGCCGGGTCCGCAAGACTGCTTTTTGGTGCTGCGTGGCCTCAAAACCCTGCACCTGCGCATGCAGCGCCACTGCGAAAACGGCCGCGCCATAGCCGAGTACCTGCGCCAGCACCCCAAAGTAGAAAAGGTGTACTGGCCGGGCTTCGAAAACCACCCCAACCACGCCGTGGCCGCCCGCCAGATGCGCGACTT
>CAZZDR010000229.1:0-4721 GCA_964652535.1 uncultured Hymenobacter sp.
TCGGGCAGCGCCGTGGCGGCGGGCAGGCGGCGCAGCGGCCCCACGGCCACCAGCAGCGCCAGCAGCGTGAGCACTGCCCCCGCCAAAAACGGCATACCCGGAAAATACAGCGGCGCCTGGGGCCGCGTAAACCACGCAAACAGGCTGGTCATCAGCAGCGGCCCTACTACCCCCGTGGCGCTGATGAGCGAGGTAAGCGCGCCCTGCAACTCGCCCTGCTCGCTGGGCGGCACCTGGCCCGAGATGCTGCCCTGCAGGGCCGGCCCCGCCAGCCCGCCCAGCGCAAACACCCCCGTGAAGGCAAACATCATCCAGCCCTGCGAGGCAAACGCAAACAGCACGAAGCCCAGAATATAAAAGACCATGCCTATCAGCACGGCCCGTGCCGCGCCCAGCTTTGGGATGGCCACTCGCACCAGTCCGCCCTGCACAATGAGAGCCCCTACCCCCACCGCACCCAGCGAATACCCGATGAGCGTTTCATCGAAGTGAAACTTGAGGATGGTGTAAAACGTCCAGACCGACTGCGTGGCCGAGCCCGCCAGGTACAGCAGCACCAGGGCCACCACCAGCCCAATTATCTGCGGGTACTTGCCCAGTCGCACCAGCGAGGCTACGGCGTTGGCCCGCGCCCACTCAAAAGGCCGGCGCTGCTCCAGGGGTAGCGATTCTGGTACTAAAAACAAGCCGTAGAGGAAGTTACACAAGCTCAGCGCCGCCGCCACTACAAACGGCACCCGCGGCCCAAAGTGCGCAAACAAGCCCCCGAGCACCGGCCCGATAATGAAACCCAGCCCAAAGGCCGCGCCCACCAGCCCAAAGTTTTGGGCGCGCTTTTCGGGCGTGCTCACGTCGGCAATGTAGGCCGTGGCCGTAGTGAAGCTGGCCCCCGTGATGCCCGCTACCACGCGCCCCACAAACAGCCAGGCAATGCTCGGGGCCAGGGCCAGAAAAATGTAGTCACACCCCAGTCCTAGCAGCGAGGCCAGCAGTACTGGCCGCCGCCCATAGCGGTCCGACAGACCCCCGATGACCGGGGCAAACGCAAACTGCGCCGCCGCATAGGCAAACGATAGCCACCCCGCGTACTGCGACGCCCGGCTTACGCCCTCGCCCGTGAGCTGCTCGATGAGCGTGGGCAGCACCGGAATGATGACGCCCAGCCCAATGACGTCGATAAGAATGGTGACGAAGATGAAAGCCAGAGCGGCCGGGCGTTTGGGCGACATAGAAAACGGCGATAGAAACCACAAAGCTGGCGACAAAACCACTGCCCTACCCCACCCATGCGCCCAAGCCGCGCCGCTACTACTATTTTTTTCGTCTGACAATCAGGACCTAAAGCTTACCCTTGGGCTATTAAGGGGCGGGTAGCTTGCTTTAGCAGGATTTTTCAGTACTTTTGTATCACCAAACAATGCGGGGTGGAGCAGTTGGTAGCTCGTTGGGCTCATAACCCAAAGGTCACTGGTTCGAGTCCAGTCCCCGCTACGAAGTAAAAAGGCCGTTTCCTGAATAGGAAACGGCCTTTTTCTTTTGCTCCATGTCAGCCAGCCGGGCCTACCCCTCGGCGGCCGGCGGAACTACAAACGACTTCATCATTTGCAGAAGCAGCGTGTCGGTCAGGCCCAGGCCGTCGGGGGCTAAGTCGAGCTCGGTGAGGGGCACGTAGGCAGCCAGGCCGCGCGCTTGCTCGTCCGAAATTGACCGATAGGCCATCGACCAGTCGGTAAAGCTGCGGTGGTCGATAGCCTTGTCGGCAAACTTGACGAGCTGGGTGTGGCGCGGGTCAAGTAGCAGGTGCTCGTAGAGGGCCGCGAGCACCGACTCTTCGCCCTCAATGATTTGCACAAACTGCTCATTGCCATACACCAGCGCACCCGTGATGCGTTGCGCCGCATTTTGCTGGCGCGCTTCTTCCAGCAGAGTGCGCAGGTCGTGGTCGCTGAAAGGCCCGGTAGCGCGACTCAAGTAAATAATATGGTGCAAAGCCATGTGCACAAACGGGAGTAGGGAGAAAAAATAGGGTAGCGGGGCGCTCGCCTCAGACCGGCTTGGTCCAGTAAATAGTGAAGGTGGAGCCCTCGCCCAGGGCACTGGCTACCTCCACGTGGCCGCCGTGGCTGCGCACAATGCGCTGCACGAGGTACAGGCCCACGCCCGTGCCCTCGATGTGCGCGTGCTGGCGCACGAACAACTGAAAGACCGGGTTTTTGGGATTATCGAGCTGCATGCCTAGGCCATTGTCGCGCACCTCAAATACGGGCTGGTCATCGGGGGTGAGGTAGCTGCGCAGCACAATGCACGGTGGCCGGTCGGGGTGGCTGAACTTGAGCGCATTGCTGACCAGGTTGTGCAACACCGAGCGCAGGTTAGCGCGGCCGTAGACTAGGCCTGGCGCAGCCTCCACCGATACTTCGAGGTGGGCTTGGCGGGCCTGGGCCTGGGGCCGCAGGCCCAGTAGTACTTCTTCCAAGACCAGGCCCAGGTCTAGAACTTCGGTAGGCTCCTGCTGCGTGCGCTGGGTTTGCACAGTCACGGCCAGGTCATGCAGGGTAGTGTCTAATTGCGTAAGGGCCCCATCGACCATGGCCAGGAGCTGGTCCTGGTCGGGGTCGGCAAAGGTGGCGGTGCGGCGCAGCTCATCAAAAAGCCCGCGCAGGTTGAGGGCCGGCTGGCGCAGGTCGTGCGAGGCCGCGTATACAAACGTGTCGAGGTCGTGGTGCGCCCGGGCCAACTCGTCGTACTGAGTTTGCAGCACTTGGCGCAGCAGGTACTGGTCGTGCACCTCGGTGCAGGCCCCAAACCAGCGCAGCACCGGCCCATCGGCCAGCTGCCGCGCCCGAATGATGTGCCAGCGGTAGGCCCCGTCGTGGCGGCGCATGCGGTACTCGCCCTCATACACCTCACCGTTGGCGACGCTGTGCACCCAGCGGCGGGCAGCCTCGGCCTGCTCGCTGGAGTGCAGCAGCCCTATCCAGCCGGTGGGGCCTAGGTCGTCTTTGTGCAGGCCCGAGTAGTCGGTGGTGTAGCGGTTGTAGTAGTCAATAAAGCCTTCGGCCGTGGCTGTCCAAATAAGCTCCGGAATGCTATCGGCCAAGAAGCGCAGCTCGGCTTCGCCCCGGCGCAGCACATCGGCCAGCTCGCGCTGGTCGTGCACCTCGGTAAGGGCGCCGTGCCAGTGCATGGGCGCATCGGGCGGGTGCACCTCGGGCAGCGAGCGGCTCAGCATCCAGCGGTACTGGCCGTCGAAGCGGCGCAGGCGGTATTCGTAGTTCCAGCCGGTGCCGGTGCGGCGGGCGGCGTCCGCTTCATACAGCACGCGCAGCCGGTCGCCCGGATGAATAAGCAGCGGCCAAATTGCGGTGAGGTCGGCGGTAGGCGGCTGGCCCGTGAAGCGGTACCACTGCGGGCTGACATAGGTGCAGCGGCCTTGTGCGTCGTGGGTGAAGGTGATGAGCGGGGCCGTTTCGGTGAGCACCCGCAGGCGCGTGTCGAGGCGGCGCGTTACCAGGGCCAGCTCGTGCGCCTGCTGCCGATTGGCCTCCTGCTCGCTCACGTCGAGGGCCAGCAGCAGCAGGCCGGCGATGGCCTGGTCGTCGTCGCGGTAGGGCTCCAGGGCCAGGTCAAAGTAGCGGCACTGGTCAGCCGCGGCCCCCGGCGCGGGGGCGCAGATGCAGGCCTTGGCCACGTAGGGCTCGCCGGTGGCGTACACGCGGGCTAGTACTTCCAGCAGCGTGAGGGGTAGGCTGCTTGGGTGCTCCACTACCCGCTGCCCTTCTGCCCCCTCGCCCACCAGCGCTCGCATGGCTTCGTTGATAAAACCATACCGCAGTTCGGGGCCCTCTAAGGTGGCCACCCCGGCCGGCAACTGGCGTAAAAGCTGTGAAAAAGGAATATTGGGCATACAGGAGCTGCGGCGGGGCGGGTGCAGGCACTTTAACTAACAGATAGCAAACTAGGGGTATGGTGCCGGCGCTGCATAGCTGCTAGCGGTCGAGGGGAGAAGTCAGTAGTTTGTGGTAGGGGGTAGAGGGATCGGGGCCAAACACGGCCAGCCCAACTAGCTCTACAAGCAGAGCGTCGGCAATGGTGAGCGAAGCCGGCATGGGGGGCACGTGGTGGGGTAGCAAAAACCCGTGCAGTGCCGTGAAGCCAGCTGCCTCTAGCGGGTGAAAAGCCATCGACCACTCGGCAAAGCTGCGGCTAGTAATGGGCTTATCAATAAGTTTTTGCACGTGTGAGTGGCGGCCATCCTGGGCAATACGCTCAAACAAGATATCGGCGATGCCCTCCTCGCCCTCGAAGAGCTGGGCAATGTTGCCGTGGCTATAAAAAAGGACGCCCGTGATGCCGTGCCGGGTGTTGTCGCGCCGCGATTGGGTTAGTAACTGTTGTAAATCTTCATCAGACAGCGGATGCACAGCCCGGCTTATATAGACTATATGCTTCATGCAAAATACTTCGTGCAGAAAAACGAATTATCCGGTACGTAAGCCAGTACGTTTGCGTTCAACTGCTATTGGTGGCGTGAGTAGGTGAAAATCAGTTGACAAGCCAGCGTATAGAGCAGATGTTGCCGGGTATCGCAGCTGGTAGGCAATGCTTGCCAACCAGCATGCTGTCGGCCGCTTGGCTGAGCTTAAAAGCGCCTCGCCGCCCTGCCTAGCTGTAGCCTAGCCACCGCTTTCGCCGCTCAAAGCCCACCAGATTTTAAGCCG
>CAZZDR010000230.1:0-4686 GCA_964652535.1 uncultured Hymenobacter sp.
CGCTGGCCCAGCGCCTAGGCCCGTTTGGCCTTGGCCAGCACATGCGCAATGCATCGCGGGCTAAAAGCGCCCTGCGAAACACTGCGCGAAAACACGCGAAGCGGCCTTTTTGCTAGAAGTGAAGCCAGCCTATTCCAGCGTCACTGACTCCAAATCCACACGCAGCGACCCGCTGAGGCCAGTGGGCTGGTCGAGCACCACTTGCAGCACCTCCACTGTACCTAGCCGGAAAGCCGGCGCACTGGGCGCCGCATAGGTTAGCGGTAAAAAGCCGGGGTAGGGCCGGGGTGTGAGCAGCAGCGGGGCTGGGCGCAGGGCACTTAGCGGCACCCGCGCTACCCCTCCAGTGACTGGCAGCGGCACGGCCGCCTCGTAGGCCACCGCATCGCGGCTCACCAGCACCACCCGCAGCTGGGTAGCGCCCGGCTGGTTGCTCTGGGCTTTGATGACTAGCTCTTTAAAATTGCCCAGGTCGCCGGTGCGGCCCGCTGTTTTGGTGTCCAGGTAGGCACGCAGGGCGGCGGCGGGGCCAGCGGCCGGAGCAGGCTGGCCATCTTTGGCCGGGCTCAGCACAAAACGCAGGGCCAGCGCGCCAGTGGCAGTAGTGGGGTAGTCGATGTAGGCACCATCGGCAATACCCTTGGCTTCGACCATCTCGCGGTCGGTGGCTGCCGTGAAGAGGGGTAGGGGCGCGGTGGCCGCCACCAGCGGCACTTGCCAGGGCGCAGCAGCAGGCGCAAAATCCCAGTCGCGCGGGGTGCTGCGCTCCAGGCCCGGCAGCGTAATGGCCGTTCCATTTTTAGCCTTCAGCACTACCCAATAGCGCAGCAAACCGGGGTACGTGAGAGCCGCCGGCACCGTGGCCGCTACCGTAGCCACGCCGCTGCGCTGCATCGGCAGCGTGCGGGTGGGCCCGTAGTAGTGCTGCGCCACCAGCAAGATGCTGTCGGCGTGGTCGAATGCTGCGCCGCTACCCGTAGCCGTGATGGTGAGCGGCCGCCCAGCCGTGGCCTGCGGCGCGGGCTGATGGAGCAGCCGCAGTGGCTGGCTGGCATCGTCGAACGGATAAACCATCGGTGGTGCTACAAACTCCGTTAAGCCAATGGCGCCCATTGTCTGCTGCTTTGGCCACACCTGCGCATCGTGCGACTTGGTCAGTACATAGGTGCCGGGCCGCACCGTGAGGTGGCCGCCGCTGGCTACCGCTTGCGCCTGGTTGCCTTTGTTGAGCCCGCGCAACAAAAACGCTGGCCCTAGGTCGGGTAGCGCCAGCGTCAGTGGCTGCTCATTCCAGGCAATGCGGGTGACTGCTTTGCTGAGCGAGGGGGTCGCAAACGGGTCACTCACGGGCACGGCGTCGGGCATCACTTCGAGGCGCCATGTGCCGGGCGAGAGCTGGTCGAGAAAGTAGGCGCCGCTGCCACCGTACTGCGCCACCGCCGACGACCCTACCCCCGCCACGTGGCGCAACGATTTTGGCTTCAGCGGCTTGTCTTGGGTATTGGCGGTATAGTAAAACTCGGTCGGCGTATTCCACTGGCTCAGCTGGCGGCGGTAGCTCACCAACGCTGGCCCAAATACCGAGTCGGCTGGGTAGCGCCCAAACGACTGCCCGCGCTTGGTTTCCCGAAATACCTTGCCCGCAATGAGCAGGCTCAAGGCCTTGGCCGGCGTGTAGGCCAGGTTGAGGTAGTGCGTCTGGTACTCGGTGTTGGCGTAGGCCAGGCCCAGCGGGTCGTAGGCAAACTGCGTGGCCCACTGCATGCCCGCTTCGCGAAAGCTCTTGGCCATGAACGGATACATAATCGGCTGCAGCACGTCGGCCGACTCAAACTCGTACACCATCTTGGCCTTGCGCGCCAGGCGCGGGTCGCCTGCATAAGGCAGCGGATACTGGTCTACGTAGGGCAGGAAGTTGCCGCGCAGCTCGTGGCCGCTCACCAGGTTTTCGGGGTACCACTGAAAGCTGACGCCCTGCACATTGGCATCCAAAATGGCGTCGTGCACCTGCGGGCTTTCGGCGATGTTATAGAAAATAGGCTTGGTGTAGCCCGTGGCTCGCATGGCCGCCACCATGCGGTTGGCAAAACTCAGTACCGGGGGGAGGGGTAGGCGGTAGTTCGGCTCGTTGCACACCTCATAGGCGATGATGTCGGGGTCCTGGCGATTCAGTAGGCTGGTGTAGGGGTTGCGGTGGTTCAGGAATTGCCCCAGGTAGTTTTCCTGGGCCCGAATGGCGCGCGGGTTGGTATAGGCCACGCCCTTACCGTAGATACTCGAAAAGCCCTGGCCCGTGTTGGTGGGCTCGGGGTAGGCATTGCCCCAGTAGGCAATCGGCGTGAGAATAATCTTGATGCCCCGCGCTTTGAGCTTGGTAATCAAGTAGTCGAGCAGGCGCAGGTGCTCGTTTTGCTGCAGGTTGCCGAGCGTGTCGGTAATCTCAATATCCCATACGTGCACCCGAAACGCGTCGATGCCCAGCCGGCTCAGGTGGTACACATCTTGGTCAATGGCCTGCTCGGGGTTGATGCCCAGCTTGGTCAGTGCCCGGTAGGAGTAGGCAAACGGCGCGGTGTAGTTCACGCCCAGCAGTGCCACCTCGCGCTTGGTTTTCTGCCAGCGCAGCACCCCCTTCGCATCCACCAAAACATCGCCTGTGGGTGGGGGGGTAGGGGCCTGGGCGCGGGCCGACAGGGCGAGCAGCGTGGTCAGGAAAAGGAGAAGAAAACGGGACATAACGGAAAAAGAACAAGCAAAAAGAACGTCATGGTGCGCTTGTCGAAGCATCTTGCTCGGGCCGTTGGATTACTAATCTAACGGCCCGAGCAAGATGCCTCGACAAGCGCACCATGACGTTCTACATGATCACGAAAAGGAAACTCTAGCCCTCGTGAAAGCTCACCAAATCATCTATGGGCGAGCGGATAATCTTTCCTACCTGCATGCCGTGGCCGTTGGCCACCTGCGTGAGTGCATCGCGAAAATTGTAGCCTACCGAGCCAATGCAGTTGAACGTGAGATCCTGGTAGCCAGGATAGTGCAGCACAATGTTCTGGAAGAACGCCTCAAAAGCCTCTACCACGATTTGGCGGCAGTAGCTCACGTTGTTGTGGTCGTAGGCAAACTTAGCGAAGCTGGCCAAAAAGCGGTTGGGCAACGGCTGGTTGTAGAGCCGGTCGATGATGTCGTTGCGCGAGCCGAGCTGGTAGTCTTCCTTCAGGGCCTCCTGCAAGCCATCGGGCAGCAGGCCGCGCAGGTAGTCGCGCAGCAGGCGCTTGCCCAAGAACGAGCCGCTGCCCTCATCCCCCAAAAAGTAGCCCAGCGAATCGACGTTGTGCGTGATTTTCTGGCCATCGTAGATGCACGAGTTGGTGCCCGTGCCCAAGATGGCCGCAAAGCCGGGCTCGTGGCCCAAGAGTGCGCGCGCGGCGGCCAGCAGGTCTTCGGTTACTTCCACCTTGTTGGCGCCGGTAAATATCTGGCGCATGGCGGCGGCGATTACTTCCGCTTTGGCCGCGCTCGACACGCCCGCGCCGTAGAAATAAATTTCGCGCACCTCCTCACGGGGCAGCGTGTCAGGTAGGTTTTTGGTGAGCGAGGCCACAATAAAGGCCGTGTTCACAAAATCAGGGTTATAGCCCTCGGTGTTAAAATACACGCGCTGGCCCGTATCAGAGAGCTGGCACCAGCTGGTTTTGGTCGAGCCGCCGTCGGCAATGAGAATCATGCTGAGAAAGTCAAAAAGGTAAGGCCGCGAAAGTACAATGTTTTTTACCGCCGCACCGCTAGCTACCGCGCTTGCGTGTGCACCGTCGAGGGCAGCAAGTCAATCCAGCCGTCTTCGCTTACTACAATGGCCAGGCAGGGGTAGGGCGACGAGCTGACGTAACGTACGGCAGAGTTGTAGCGCGCCCCGCGGCTGCTGTCGCCCTTCTCAGTAGCTTGGCCGTCCAGTATCACGCCGATGGCGTGGCACACGCCGTTGGGCTCGATGAGCACCGCGCCGTCGATGCTACTGGCCTGGCGCAGCACCGGGGCCGTCATGGGCCGCGGCACTACCCGGAAGCACTGGCGGCGCAGGCGCTCAGCCTCGGGCTTGGCCCCGGCCGTGATGCAGAGCATAGTGCCGTGACTTTGGTTGGAAGCCTCCAAGGCGAGCTCCCAGAGGTACTCGTCGCCCTCGGGCGAAATATCAGGAAATACCTGCCGAATCACGCGGGCAAAATTATCGGCCTGCACCTTGCCCTGGGGTAGGCGCGGAGTGTTGCTCACCACTCGCATGAGCGTGTGGCCGGCATGGCGCAGCTCCCAGCCATAGTGGTTGGTGAAGTGCACCGTGGCCAGGGGCTCGTAGCGGGCGTCGGTTTCGGCTACGGCGTGGCCCAGCCCAAACACGTGCGCCGCATCCGATACCAGGCCGGTGGGGCCTTCGGTCAGTTCTAGCAGCTTGCGAATGGAGCGGTGGTCGCGTAGCGGCACCGGCGTTTCCAGTGTAAGCACTGGCGTAATGGCCGCGTGCTGGCGGCGGCCCAGCAGCATAGTGCCGCGGCCTTCGTCGCCCTCGTGGCGTAGGGCAGCCACGCCCAGGCAGGCATCGTACAAACCGTGGGCGCCGCCGGGCGAAATGCGCAGCATCAGGCGGCGGCCCGCGCCGCGCAGCACCTCGTTGTAGTCGCGGTCCAGCAC
>CAZZDR010000231.1:0-4677 GCA_964652535.1 uncultured Hymenobacter sp.
TGTTCGTGCACTTCACCGTGAACCTGGGCATGACGATGGGCCTGATGCCGGTGGTGGGCATTCCGCTGCCGTTTTTCAGCTACGGCGGCTCGTCGCTGTGGTCGTTCACGGTGCTGCTCTTCACGCTGCTGGCCCTCGATGCACACCGCAAGCAGGATTTGCTGCGGTAGCGAGGGGTAGGGTCATGTACCTTAGCCGGCATGAAAAAGCTCCTCCTCTTGTGCGCCTGCTTGCTGGCGCTGGCCGCCCCGCTGCGGGCCGCCGTGGTCCCACCTACCGACATTGTAGTGGTGCGTATTTACGATAGCGGCGCTTCCATTAATGCCGTTATTACCCGTGGCGAGGGTAGGAGCGAAAAGGTAGCTTTTGAGAGCGGTGCCTCTGATAAGCGACTTACCGATAGTGGTTTAGGGTACTACAAGCTTATAAGTAATCTATACCAAGAAGGGTATAAGTTACAGAGCACCATTAGTGATGGTCGGAGCGGTCTTATTACCCTGCTATTTGTCAAAGCCCCATAAGCGGTGAGATTGGATAGCCGCGCCCGCGCCTAGCTTGCGCCTCCTATGCCGCGCCGCACTATTGCCTACCCCCCTCGCCCTGGCCAAAGCTGGCCCAGCCTGGCTGTAGCGGGCCTGCTCACGTTCCTGTGCCTGGCGCTGCCCACTGCCAACGCTACCGGCGACGCGTGGTACTACGCCGCCTGCGCCCGCTGGGGCCAAGAGCTGTGGCAGCCCCACCACCTGCTGTATAATGGTATCGGCGCGCATTGGCTGCGGCTGGTAGGCGCCAGCGGCCCCACGCCGGCCGGCTGGTCCGCGCTGGTGTGGCTGCAGCGTCTGAATGCGCTGGCCGCCGGCGGCTGCCTGCTGGCACTGGCGCCGCTGCTGCGCCGGGCGGGCGCGCCGAGTGGCGCAATAGCGGCGTGGGTGCTGATGGTGGGCAGCTGCTTTGGCATGCTGCGCTTTGCTACCGAAAATGAGACGTACATCCAGCCGCTGCTACTGGCGCTGCTGGCAAGCCTGGCTTGGGCGCGGGCTATTCAAGCAGAAGAGAAAAGTCGAAGCTGGCTGCTGCTGGCCGGGCTGCTGGCCGGGCTGGCCTGCCTGGTGCATCAACTTATGGTGTGGTGGTGGCTAGGGCTGCTGCTGGGGCTGCGGCCCTGGCGCGGCCGGCCCACGCTGGCCAACGCCGGGTGCTACGCCGTGCCCGCGCTGCTGGTGCCACTGGCCTACACTTTGGCCGCGCCGGGGGGGGTAGGACACGTGGTGCGCTTTGCGCTGCACGACTACCTCACGGGCGGCGCGCGGGTAGAGATAGGAAGTAAGGCATTGTTGCTCACGGCCATCAGCCTGGTGAGGACGGCTGTGCAGGTGCACGGCAACCTGCTGCCGCTGCTGCACCGCTGGCCGCTGCTGCTGGGCGGCGTGGCACTGAGCAGCCTGGCGCTGGGCGTATATAGCGCGCTGGGTGGCAGCCGCCCGGCCCCAGCCCTACCCCCCGTGGCAGCGGTAAGTTTGGCCCGCACCGTGCGGCGCACGCACGCGCTCATTGGGGGGCTGCACCTGGCCTTTGCGGCGCAGGCGGCCGGCAATGCCGAGTTTATGGCCATGCTGCCTGCGCTGGCGGCGGTGGCGCTGGCCGGGGGCTGGCTGGTGGCTTGGCCGCCGCGCCGGGTGGCGGCCGCGGGCTTGGCCTTGCTGAGCTGGAATCTGGCTTTCGGGTTGGTGCCGGCGCATTTGCTCGATTACACCGGTACCGGGCCGGCGCTGCGGGCGCGGGTGCTCAGCCAGCCTAGTGCGTGGTTTTTGCTGCGCGATCCCAACTTGCTGCGTAATCAGCTGCACTACTACACCGGCCAGCCCAATGCCGCGCCCCGCGTGGGTGGGCTGACGCGACCCGATAAGGCGGATTTCCGAGTTTGGCTAATGGCTCGCTTGGCTGCTGGCGACACCGTGTATACCGACGCGCTGGGTGGCTACCGGCCCCTCGATCGTGCCCAGCTCACGCAGGGCGATGCGGCTGCGCCCCTGCTGGCCGGGCTGGGTACCCAGCGGGTCGACTCGTTCGTTACTTTTTTCGGCCCGCGTTACCTTACGCGGCTGGTATCGGTGGCAGGGAGTAACCGCCCTAGCCAGCCTAGGCTCAAAGCCAACGCTGTTGTAAAGGCCGGGGCCAGCAGGTAGCCCATGCGGCCCAGGTCGCCCGAGAGCAGCTGATGCACCGCTACCACGGCTAATAGCCCCGCCTCGGGCCAGCCCAGTACCGGGGCCAGTGCCCGCCGCCCAGCTGGCCGCGCCCCTGCTACTAACACTGGTAGCCAGAACAAACCAAAAACGCTGAACAGCTCCGCCGCGCCTTTCAGCGAAAACCCACGCCGCAGCGAATACGTGATGTTTTCGACGTGCGCCAAGGCGTTGTGCACGCTCGCTGAGGCTGGGGCGCCGGCCGCTTTATCAACCCATGCATGCACTGCCACCAGTGCTGCTACGCCCACAACTAGCGCCACCGCTTGTCCGCGCCAGCTCAGCGCTCGCCGCCCAAACCACAGCAGCCAGGGCAGCAAAAATACGAACGATTCCTTCGCCAGCGGCCCCAGCAACAAAGCTGCCGCTAGGGCCCAACCTGCTCCCGGCTCGCCGCCTGCCTGGCTGCGCCGCACCGCGTAGTAGCCCAGCCCAAACACTAGTAAATACAGGCTATCGGTGAGGGGTAGGCCCGCCGCGTAGCCAGCCCAGCGGCTGCTAAGCACCGCCAGCAGCGCTATGCCTGCAGCACCTTCGCCGGCGCCAGCTAGCCGCGCCGCCTGGTAAAATAACGCACCCGCTGCGCTCAGCACCAAGCAATTAATCAAATAAAAAGCCAGCCGTGCTGGCCACTCGCCGGGCGGGCGCACCGCACCAGCGGGGTCGCCGAGCTTAGCCAATGGCCGAGCCAGCGCACCGGCCGCCAGCGGTACCAGCAGCCGGTAGCGCCGCGTCACGCTTACACTATCGAAGCGGCCACTGGCCAGGCGCAGGTAGCTGCGTGTGTCGAGCGAGTGCGAAAAATCGTAGTGCCGGTACATGGGGTAGGCCGCGTTGAGTAGCGCGCCCAGTGCTAGCGCCCAGGGCAGCAGCCAGCGCCGTAGCCAGCCGACTTGGCCGGCCATGCTAGGCCCCCGCAAACTTGCGCTCAATCAGCTTGAGCAGCTTACCCAGGTGCTCTTCCTTGCGGCCCCAGTCGTAACGCGGGGCTAGCTCCTGCTGCACGTAGGCCGCGGCCGCGTCAGCATCGGGCAGCTCGTCGAGGTGCTGAATGGCCGCGTGGTACTCCATGTTCTCCCCATTAAATAGCTCATTAATAAAGCTAAAGCGCTGGTTGATGGAGATGGCCTCGCGCAGGCTACCCACCTTGGGCGCTCCCCGCTCGGCCAAGGGAGGGGCCGCGCTATGGGCCGCACCGCGTAGCGTGTCGGCTAGGTGCGGCGTGGCCGGCTGGGTAGCTTTCAGCTTTTCATAAAGCGGCGTTCCAGCCGGCGGCAAGGGGGTAGGGGCAGGCGCTGGCAGCGGCTGGACCGATGGCAAGGGGGTAGGAGCAGACGCAACTTCGGCAACGGGCGCGGTTGGCTTAGGCGCTGGCGCGGCTGGGGTTGCCGGGGCTACGCTAGGTGCGGTAGGCGCCGGCGCAGTAGCAGCGGGTGGCAGTGGGCCAGCGGGTGCCGGCGAAGGCGCAGCGGGCTTGGCTGGGCCATCGTCCCAAAGGTCGGCTTCGGTGAGGGGCAGCAGGGCGCTGAACTCGCGCACGAGCTGCGCCAAGGCGGGTAGTTCCTTAGTGTGCGCGGCCTGGTAAAGGTCGAAGCGCTGGCGCAAAAACTCGCGGCTCAGCGGGGCGTTGCCAGTGGGTAGACTATTCACGAAGCCTTCAAAAAATGGCTTGGCCTGGTCGAAGTAGCGCAGGTGGTCGCGCAGCGTGGCCAGCGGTACATCATCATCGGCGTCGGCCGCGTTGACGGGGGGTAGCAGCAGGCGCTCGAAGGCCGCTAGCGGGTTGGTAGCCAGCACCAAGGTGTCGGCCACGGCCTCGGCCAGCAGCGGCTCCAGCGCCGCCCGGTCAAGGCGAATATGGCGCGAGAGCACGTTCATGAATTGTTCCAGCGCAGTGCGCACCGGCGCGGCTTCAAAGTCGAAGTAGGGGCTGCGCAACTGACTGGCTTCCTGCTGCCAGCGGCCCAACAGCTGGCGCAGTACCAGCAGGTTGGTTTGCCGCACGGGCGTGAACTTGAGCAGCGCTGGCCCATCGAGGGTCGCGTCGGGCTGGGGGCCAAAAAACTGCTGGCTGAGCCGGGTGGCCAGCCGGCGTCCGTATTGCGCGCACTTGGCGAGGCTATATTTGTCGGGCATAGCATGGGCCGGCCGGTAGGCCGGTTTCGTGTGCCAAGTTAGCCACAAAATGCCCCTGCTGACCATTGCGGGCCTGCCCGGCCCCCCGCTCGACGTGCCCGCCGGCCGCACCGTGCTGGCCGCCATCCACGCGGCGGGCCACGATTGGTGGCACGCCTGTGGGGCAAAGGGCCGCTGCACTACCTGCCGGGTGCGGGTGCTGGCCGGGGCCGAATTCCTTACCCCCCTCACCGCGCCCGAACTTCGCTACCAGGCCGCTGGTCGCCTTCAGGAGGCTGAGCGCCTAGCCTGCCAG
>CAZZDR010000232.1:0-4672 GCA_964652535.1 uncultured Hymenobacter sp.
GCGCTCGTATCGCCCATTTCGGTGTTGCACTACAGCACTTACACCCAAGAAATTGATTTACTCGACCAGCTCACCGACGTAGCCGCCCAGACGCAGTGCCTGGTGTCGGCGGGCGGGCGCTACCCCGGCTCTTTCCCGCTAGGCCGTGCCCAAAGCCCCGCCGTGAGCGACTACGCCGATGGCATCGACACGATGCAGTTTTTGGCCGCCGAATTGTAAACCGAACTGGCCCAAAGTTGGTACACTAAGGCGCGCGTACCTGCTTCGCCGCGTGTACCCACCCGTCAACTCACTCTCTGCTGTTATTTCGTTATGTTTGCTCCTGCCACCGACCAGCCCATCGAAACACTTGAAAAAGAAGTAATTCCCACGCTCCAATTTGCGCCGGCCGATGTACTGACCGACAAAGCTGACCTCGAACGCCGCCGCGTCGATGCCGAGCGTGCCTCCCGCCTCGGCAACACCTACCAGGGTAAGCTGGATATTTTTTTTCAAACCGCCGACGGCCAGCCCAAGCGCGTGCAAACCACGGTGTGGGCCGCTCACCCCGAGTACCTTACCCTCAAGGCCGGCATTATGCTACCCCTGCGCGCCGTGTTAGGTTTCGATTTCTACTAAATCGCAGATCGCACGGGTTTTAGCAAGGTCCACGGATTTTGTGGACGGCGCTACCCCCTCCTCCGACGCGAAAAAGCAACAAAAAAGGCTACCCAAATGGGTAGCCTTTTATAGTCTGAGTTGTGGATGCAGAAGCCTGCGCCGTCCACAAAATTGGTGGACCTTGCTAAAATCCGCGTGATCTGCGATTTAGAGGAGCGCCAGGGTGCGTGCGATCATGCGGTCAACGATGTCGCCGGCGTCTTTGGCAAATTCGCCGGTGGTGCGGTTAGCCACGATAGCGTTTAGGCTCAGCACCTCGTGGCCTAGCAGCTGACCAAGGGCATAGTAGCCAGCAGTTTCCATCTCAAAATTACTGAGGTGGAAATCACCCTCCGGGCTCTGGTGGCGAAAATTTTGGAGGCGCGTCATGTAGTCGGGTGTGCGCAAGGCCAGGCGCAGGGTGCGGCCCTGCGGGCCGTAAAAGCCGGGGCAGGTGACGGTGTTGCCGATGAGCAGGTCGGCGGCCAGCTGCTCGCGCAGTAGGTCAGAGCCGCGCACCACATAGGGCGCGAAGGGTAGCCCCAGGTGCTGCTGCAAATCCTGGGCGACTTGCGTCTCCAGGCCGGTTTCCATGAATGGGTAGAACTGCATGAGCGAGTCGAGGCCCACAGCGTGCTGAGTGGCTAGCAACGAGCCCACGGGCACATCTTCCTGCAAGCTGCCGCTGGTGCCTAGCCGAATAATGCGCAGACTGAGGCGCTCGGCGGCCGGGCGCACGGTGCGCGACATAAAGTCGATATTCACCAGCGCATCGAGCTCATTCATCACGATATCAATGTTATCTGTGCCCATGCCGGTGCTCAGCACCGTGAGGCGCTTGCCGCGGTAGTAGCCCACGTGCGTCACAAATTCGCGGTGCACGCCCTCAAACTCGATGGAGTCGAAATGCCGGCTTACCTGCGCCACCCGCGCGGGGTCGCCCACGGTGAGGATGGTATCGGAAATGTGGTCGGGCAGCAGATTGAGGTGATAAATCGTGCCGTCGGGGTTCAGGATAAGTTCGGATTCAGGAATCATAATCAGTATTGGGTAAGCTTTCGCTTGCCAGTAATTAAGAGTAGAAGGGGTGAGCACCGATGACCAGCAAGCCGAAGCTTACCCTACCCCCGATACGAAGCCAAGCCTTGGGCGGGCGTATAATGGTTGCTGATTTTGGGGTAAGTGCCGGTGCCGTCGTATGGGCGCTTGTCGGGGTGGGCGGCGCAAGCCTCGGAGCAAGCACCTTGCAGCTGCTCGCCGCAGCTTTCGCACAGCGGCAGGTGGGCGTTGCAGTGTGGGTTGGCGCAGTTGATGAGGCGGGGCGAGGGCTGCTGGCAATGGTGGCAGCGCGAAATAACGCTGGGATTCACGCGGTTGACATCCACTGCCACACGATTGTCGAACACATAGCACTGGCCATCAAAGTCTTCGCCCCCTACTTCGTGGCCGTACTTGATGATGCCGCCGTGCAGCTGGTACACGTTTTCGAAGCCTTGCTCCAGTAAAAAAGCGCTGGCTTTCTCGCACTTCACACCACCGGTGCAGTAAGTCAGAATTTTCTTATCCTTGAACTCCGCCAGGCGCTCGATGCGCTCCGGAAAGTCGCGGAAGTTCTCGATATCCAGCGTTACAGCGTTTTTGAAGCGGCCGAGGTTGTACTCGTAGTCTGAACGCACATCAACCACTACCACGTCATCGCGGTCTTTCAACTCCTTGAACTCCTGGGGAGTAAGGTGCTGGCCGGTTTGCTCGTGAGGCCGCACGTGGCGCAGGCTGCTGTGCACGATTTCGTCCTTCAGCCGCACGTGCAGCTTCTGAAAAGTGTGGCCTTCGACTTCGTCAATCTTAAATTCAAGCGCCGCGAAGCGCGGGTCGGCCTTCACGGCCGCCATGTAGGCGGCGCAGGCTTCGCGCGTGCCCGACACGGTGCCGTTCAGGCCCTCGGCAGCCACGATGATGCGCCCGCGCAAGTCTAGGTCGAGGCACAGCCGGTGGTGCTCCTCCCGAAACTGCTCGGGTTCGGCAATGGGCGTATAGCAGTAATAAAGAAGGACTTGGTACATGATTACTTAAAAACTATGAATTAAAAATTATGAATTGATGCCTGAGCCATTCCTCGTCGTTTCTGGCAAACAGCAATTTTTAATTCATAATTTTTAATTTCTAATTTACACCTTAACGGCTGGGTTGCCGAAGACCGTTTGGCCGGCGGGCACGTCAGCTACCACGACCGAACCAGCGCCTACGCGGGCTTTGTCACCCACTTTTACGCCGGCTACCAGCACGGCCCCGGCGCCCACAAAGGCGTTGGCGCCCACGCTGGCCCCTACCCCCACCTGGGCACCCGAACCTAGCTGCGCGTAGTCGCCCACGCTAGCCTGGCCTTCAATCACAGCATTGGGGCCCACCACCACGCCGGCGCCTACCTTGGCCGTGGCGGCTACTACTGCGTTGGGGCCGAAGTAGTTGCCGTGGCCAATTTCGGCGTGCATCGATACGCTGGCCCGCTGGTGAATGCTGTTGACGGGCACCACCTCGTACTCATCGTGCAGCATTTGGGTGAGGCTGCGGCGGCTGGCTGCGTCTTCGGTAGCCACAAATACTTCGCACTTTTTGCCCAGCAGCTTCAGCAGCTCGCCGTCGTCGGTGTTGCCCATCACGGGCACGTCGAGCAGTTCGGTGTTGTGCAGCTTGGGGTCGTCGTCGAGGATGCAGTACACCACCACGTCGTTTGATAAAAAAGCATCCAGCGCGGCGGTGCCCACGGCCTGCGCGCCGAGAATGATAACAGGGTTTTCCATAAGAAGACAAAGTTACGCAGGCGGGTTGTGGTTCCGGGTAGCCGCGCCAGCCCCTACCCCCCCGCGATACCCAAGGTTTTCAACCCCCGCCGGGCATAGTCGTTTTGGAGCAGCAGCAGCAGCAGCCAGGGCAGCAGCCCCGCACGGTAGCGGTGCAGCGTGCCCAGGTTGGGCGTGCTCAGGCCAATAAAGGCGGCCAGCAGCACGCAGTACACCAGCAGCAGCCCCACTAGCACCACCGGCAGGCGGCCACCCCGGCCCTGGCCAGTAGCCACCACAGCTAGCACTACTAGCGCTAGCAGCAGTGCATTTTCGAGGCCAGCCCCCAGGTAGCGCAGTCGTGCCGACTCGCCGAACCAGGGGCGCACCAGCACCTGCTCGGCCGCCAGCGGGGCGTGCCGCAGCAGGCCCAGGGGGGTAGGGTCCCAGTCGGCGTACATGATGTGGGGCCGGCCGGGTGAGGCCTGCAGGCCGTGGTGATAGTTGGCGTTGACTTCGTGGCTGAAGTACGTTAGCTCGAGCTGCTCGCCGCCTAGCGCCCCAACTACCGCACCCGCCATACTCAGAAGCAGTAAAAAAGCCCCTACCTGCTGCCAGGCCGCTGGGCGCAGCCAGCCGCGCCGCGTGGCCCGGCGCACAACCGCCAACGCCAGCACACCGCCCACCAAGGGCAGGGCAAAGTAGTAGCGCATCCGCACCATCACCCAGGCCAGTAGCAGGCCGGCTACGAGCCGCCCGGCCGCGGGCCCGAAGCGCCGGGGCAGACCGCTGCCGTACAGCACCGGCAGCGCCAGAGCCATAAATCCTGCCCCAGCACCTACCAGCAGGGTCTCCTTGGTCAGGCCGTTGGTCCACCACCCCACGGTGGGCCAGAGTAAAAAGGCTACCACGCCCGCCCCGGCCGGCGTGGCCGGCAGCGTGCGGGCCAGGGCCTGCACCAGATACCAGCAGCCCACAAAACACCCAAGACTGAGGTAGCAGGTATTGAGCCACAGCTGCCCGCCCGTGGCCAGGTTCAACAAAGCAAGCAGCTTATACCAAAACAGCGTATTAGACCACGCATACAAGTGAAAACTCATGCCCTGCCACGTGAAGCTGGCACTCTGCAAGGCAGCCAGCGCGCTGGCCGGGTGCTCCCATACAATATCGGTTATCAACTTACTGTAAAACGTCGCGTGCACCATATCCCAGGTTGGAAATTGGGTGCCGACGCCCGTGAGCAGCAGCCGCCA
>CAZZDR010000233.1:0-4648 GCA_964652535.1 uncultured Hymenobacter sp.
AACGGCCGCTTCGACCACATCACCGATGTGACCAGCAGCAAAACGGCGCCCATCAAAGGCACCCTAACCCGTACCATCGCCCTGGGCTACGGCGACTTATTTAAGGCTGGCCAAGTCGTGCGCTTCGATGTAAGCATCGCCGACCGCGCCTTGCACGTGAGCAACGTCGTTCGTACCGATAGCATCGTTATCGCGCCGCTGTAGACTTTATCTATCAGAACGTCCTGCTGAGCTTTGCCGCAGTCTCTCTACCGCTTATGGAAAGACTTCGGCAAGCCCAGCAGGACGTTTTTTTTTAGCGCACTTTTTTAATAAATTGGGGGGTAGGCGTCGGGGTCAGTTTCGCGTAGCATCTCGTAGGCTAGGTCGAAGACGTCTTCCGCGTTGGGCTTGGAGAAGTAGTCGCCGTCGGAGCCGTAGGGCGGGCGGTGGGCGTGAGCGGCCAGGCAGCGCGGGGCCGAGTCGAGCAGCTGGTAGGCCTGCTGGCCATCGAGCACCTGCTGAAGCATGTAGGCCGAGGCACCGCCGGGCACATCCTCATCGGCGAAAATAACGCGGCCGGTTTTGCGCAGGCTATCGGCAATAAGCTGGTCGGTATCGAAAGGCAGCAATGTTTGCACGTCAATTACTTCGACCGAGATACCGACGTCGGCGAGTTGCTTGGCGGCGTCGAGCACGATGCGGCACATCGAGCCGTAGGTAACGATGGTGAGGTCGGTGCCTTCGCGCAATACTTCGGGCTGGCCGAGGGGTAGGGTAAACTCGCCGATATTAGCGGGCAGCTTTTCCTTGAGGCGATAGCCGTTGAGGCACTCAATGACGATGGCTGGCTCGTCGCTGCGCAGCAGCGTGTTGTAGAAGCCCGCCGCCTGAGTCATGTTGCGCGGCACGCACAAATGCATGCCCCGGATGGCGCCGAGTATCATCTGGATGGGCGAACCCGAATGCCAGATGCCTTCTAGCCGGTGCCCACGCGTGCGCACGATGAGCGGCGCCTTCTGTCCGCCTTTGGTGCGGTATTGCAGGCAGGCCACGTCGTCGCTCAGCACCTGAATGGCGTAGAGCAGGTAATCTAGGTACTGAATTTCCGTAATGGGCCGCAGGCCGCGCAGCGCCGCCCCAATGCCCTGGCCAACGATAGTGGCCTCGCGGATACCAGTGTCGGTTACGCGCAGCGCGCCAAACTTCTCCTGCAAGCCCGCAAAGGCTTGATTTACGTCGCCGATGTGGCCCACGTCTTCGCCGATGGCAAAAATGCGTGGGTCGCGTTCGAAATTGGCCGTGAAGCAGGCTTGCAGCACCTCGCGGCCATCGACCAGCGGCGCATCGGCGGCAAACTCGACGGGCACTTCTTCGATGTTGCCCACCGCTTCTTCGCTCTGGCTGAAGAGGTAGGAGTTGTAGCGGTCGGCGTTTTCGGCCTCACATTGCTCAAGCAGGCGCTGGGCGGCGCGGCGGCCGGCGCTGGGCCGGTTGCCGCGAATTTGACGCAATGCGCGGCGCAACGTGCGCACGATGTCGGCCCGAATGGGCGTCACGTTGGTTTTGAGGCTGTTCACCAGCTCGGCCAACTTGTTTTCCTCGCCGGCTTCGGCCACCATCTTATTGAGGATGACCAATGCCTCTTCGCGCTCCTGCTGAATGGGGTCGAAAAACGCGGCCCACGCCGTGGTGCGCGCTTGCTTTACCACGGCGGCGGCCGTTTTCTCAATCTGCGCCAGCTCGTCTTCCGTCGCTACCCCCTCCGTGAGCAGGTAGTCGCGGAAATGGGTCAGGCAGTCGTGCTGCTCTTCCCAGCTCAAGCGCTCCTTGGGCTTGTAACGCTCGTGCGAGCCGCTGGTGCTGTGGCCCTGCGGCTGCGTCACCTCCGTGACGTGGATGAGCACCGGCACGTGCTGGGCCCGGCACACGGCGGCGGCGCGCTGGTAGGTGTCTACCAGGGCCGGGTAGTCCCAGCCGCGCACCACGAAGATTTCGAAGCCGTCCTGGCCTTCGCCTTCGCGCTGAAAGCCGGCCAGAATAGCGGAGATACTTTGCTTGGTAGTCTGGTACTCAGCGGGCACTGAGATGCCGTAGTGGTCGTCCCAGACCGACATCAGCAGCGGTATCTGCAGGACGCCGGCCGCGTTGATGGCCTCAAAAAACACGCCCTCCGACGTGCTGGCGTTGCCGATGGTACCGAAGGCCACCTCGTTGCCGTTCACCGAAAAGTCGGTAAACTGGTGTAAATCCGGGTTTTGGCGGTACAGCTTACTGGCGTAGGCTAGGCCCACGAGGCGCGGCATTTGGCCGCCGGTGGGCGAAATATCAGCCGACGAATTCTTGGTAGAAGTCTGGGGCTTGAACTGGCCGTCGTCGTCGAGCAGGCGGGTGCCGAAGTGGCCATTCATGGCGCGGCCAGCGGTGCTGGGGTCAGCCTCGGGGTCGGCGTGGGCGTAGAGCTGGGCAAAGTATTGCTGCCAGGTCAGCTCCCCGATGGCCACCATAAAGGTTTGGTCGCGGTAGTAGCCGGCCCGGAAATCGCCCTTCTGGAACGCCCGCGCCATGGCTAGCTGCGGCAATTCTTTGCCATCGCCAAAAATGCCAAACTTGGCCTTGCCCATAAATACCTCGCGGCGGCCGGCCAGCGAGGCGTGGCGGCTTTCCCAGCCGAGGCGGTAGTCGTCCAGCAGCTCGGCTTTGGAGAGGGACAGGTGCTGGGGGGCAGTGCCCGGCAGGGCTTCGGCCGGGGCAAGCAGCGTCTCAGACATAATCAGGAAAAATAAGAAGTGGGTGGGTGGGAAAGGGGGTAGGGCAGTGGCGCAAATTTACGAAAGCGGTCGGGGGCGGGCTGTATATTTGCCTAGGCCCGCTGGGCGATGGGGGTTAAGTAACTGTTAATCTTACGTATTGAGCCGACTGAGCTCCTTTATTTTTTTAGTATGCGCCTCGTTTCTACTCTCGCTTTGTGCCTGCTGGCGCTAGCGGCCCACGCCCAGGGCGTGCTCACGTTTGAGCAGACCGACCATGACTTTGGCAAAGTGCCCGAAGGCACGATGGCCACCTACGAATTCAAGTTCAAAAACACGGGCAATCAGCCCATTGTCATTGCCAGCGCCCAGGCTAGCTGCGGCTGCACCACCCCGGAGTGGACCAAGTCGCCGGTGCTACCGGGCAAGTCGGGCGTCATCAAGGCGGTATATAACAGCGCCGGCCGGCCCGGTGTATTTGTCAAAACCATAACTGTAGCGAGCAACGCCAGCGAGGCCAGTAAAGTCCTCAGCCTTAAGGGAACAGTACTGACCAAGGAGGAGCTGCGAGCCACGCTCACGCCGGCCCAGCTCGCCAGCGCGCCCAAGCTGGTGCTGGAGCGCAGCACCTACGATTTTGGCCGCATGGAAGCCGGCCAGCAATTGGTAGCACGCATTGGGGTGCGCAATACCGGTCCCAAAGACCTGGTGCTGGCCACGGTATCGTCGCCGTGCTACTGTGTGGGCTACCGTGCGGTGCCCGCGCCCATCAAGCCCGGCCAGAGCGCAGTGGTCGAGCTAGTGTATTCGCAGCGCACTGTGGGGCCGGCTACGGAAGTAGTGACCCTGGACTCGAACGACCCGCACGGCGACACCAAGCTTACCCTCAAAGCCAACGTGGTGAAGGACTTAGTGCCCACGAGCCTGGTGAAGGAAAGCGGTTCGTCGGTGCCGTTTAAGTAAGCCGCCGCGGCTTTAAGCTGGCTATAAAAGTTACGCCCTACCTCCTTGATACAGCATCTATGCACCCGAAAATCAAGTATTTGGCATTCGTGGCTTTGCTGGGAGGCTGCCAGCGCGGTACCACTGACCCTACCCCGGCGCCGGGGCTGCTGGGCACCCACTGGGCGTTAGTGCAGATAGATGCTACGCCCATATCGGTTTCGAGCTATTCGGAGGATTCTAACTCGTACCTCCAGTTTGCAGCGGGTAATCAGCTGCTGGGCCTAGCGACGTGCGACGCCATCCAAGGACAGTTCGCGCTGGGTACTGGTTCGCAGCAACTTATCATCAGTCAGCTTACCACGGTGAAAGGCGGCTGCACTAGCCCCACTATCGCTGCCCGCTACCTAGCGGCGCTGCCGCAAACCAGCCGCTATGACGTAAGCGGCGACATGCTACGCCTCTACGACGCCCAGGCGGCCCAGCCACGACTGATTTTTCGGGCTGCGCCATAATTGAGCTGCGGCGAAAATTTCGCTAACCTTCTGTTGCGTACCTTAAAAGCTTGGCTAGTTTGGTCAAGCTTTTTTGTGGTTTCATGGTTGATTAATGTAGGTACATTATTTTTGTCACTTCCTACTCCCTTTTCTTATGAACCCTACCCCCTCCCCTGCCACCAACGAATACGTGGCGCCAGCTGGCACTGGCATCGGCCACATCCACTTGCAAGTCACGGACATGCCGCGCGCGCTGGCTTTTTACCGCGACTTGCTCGGCTTTGAGGTAATGCTGGATATGGGCTCGGCCGCGTTTCTGTCGGCCGATGGCTACCATCACCACATTGGGCTCAATACCTGGCACAGCCAGGGCGGGCGGCCGGCCCAGCGCGAGGGCGTGGCGGGCCTCTACCACGCGGCCATCTTGTACCGCGACCGGGCCGGGCTGGCGGCTATTGTAAAGCGCCTTATGCAAGCGGG
>CAZZDR010000234.1:0-4576 GCA_964652535.1 uncultured Hymenobacter sp.
GACTCTTTCTTGGTGAAGAGCTTGTCCACTTCAACGATGTGTACGTCGGTGTACTTCTGAACTTTGGCTTCGGCATCCTTTACGGCGTCCTCAGGCGCACCATCTTTCTGTAGCTTGCGCAACGCTTCGTTCACATCCTTACGGATGCCACGCACGCGGACTTTGCCAGCTTCGGCTTCGTTCTTGGCTTGCTTCACTAGGTCGCGGCGGCGCTCCTCGGTCATGGGCGGAATGTTGAGGCGCACGCCATCGGCATCGGCAATGGGGTTGAGACCCAAGTCGCTGTTTTTGATAGCTTTGGCCACCTCGCTCACCATGTTCTTCTCCCAAGGCTTGATGAGCAGTGAGCGCGGGTCGGGAGCCGAGATATTAGCAATCTGCGCTACAGGAGTAGGCGTGCCATAATAATCTACGCGCAGGCCGTCGAGCATAGCCGGCGAGGCCTTGCCAGCCCGGATGCGGCCCATCTCGACGCCAACGTGGGCGATGGCTTTGCCCATCGATTCTTCCGCGTCACTGAGGTAAAATTGAATTTCTTCGTCCACTTTAAAAAAGATAAGGAGGTAAAAGGTCTAGGATAAGATGGCTCGCTTGAAGCCCCAAAATTCGGGGCAAAAAGGCGTTAGCTCCTAACTGCGGCTGTAACTACGCTTGTTCCGACTGGCTGCCGACCAAAGGCAGTAAGTCGCCGTTTTTTACGTCGAGCTGGGGGGTAGGGCTGCCTGCCCGACCTGGCTCGTTAGGGCCACCCATTGTCACGCGCGTGCCAAGGTTTTCGCCCGCAATCAGGCGCTCCAGATTGCCCGGCGTGTTCATATCGAAAACGATAATGGGCAGGTTGTTCTCCTTGCACAGCGTGAAAGCCGTCATGTCCATCACGTTCAAGTTCTTCGCCATCACTTCCTCGAACGTAATTTCGGCGTAGCGGGTAGCAGTGGGGTCCTTCTCCGGGTCAGCGGTGTAGATACCGTTTACGCGGGTTCCTTTCAACACTACGTCGGCCTCAATCTCGATGGCGCGCAACGAGGCGGCCGAGTCGGTGGTGAAGTAGGGCGAACCGATGCCGGCGCCAAAAATCACCACGCGACCTTTTTCGAGGTGGCGTACCGCTCGGCGGCGGATGTAAGGCTCGCACACCCGCTGGATGGTGAGGCCCGAGAGTAGGCGTGTAGGCACCTCCATCTTTTCAAGCGCACTTTGCAAGGCCATCGAGTTGATGACCGTAGCCAGCATGCCCATGTAGTCGCCCTGCACGCGGTCGAGACCAAAATGCTCGGCCTGCACCCCACGGAAGATATTACCACCGCCGATGACTACGGCCACCTGAACGCCTTGTGCGGCCACGGCCTTTATTTCGGTGGCGTATTGCATCAGGCGCTCGGCGTCGATACCGTACTGCTGCTGTCCCATCAGGGCTTCGCCGCTGAGTTTGAGAAGTATTCGCTGGTAAGTCAAAATGTAGGGTAAGAAAAGGTGAGAGGGGAGGGGTAGGGCTACGCAAATTGCACGAGCACTTGCCCTTTGGTAACGTTGGCGCGCAAGTCAACTTTCACACTGCCGATGACGCCGTCGGCAGGTGCCTTCAAAATATTTTCCATCTTCATGGCCTCCAGTACCAGCAGCGGGTCGCCCTTTTGCACAGCCTGCCCAGGCTGCACTCGGATATCGATAATCAGGCCAGGCATGGGTGCCTTCAGCTCATTGACCTTAGCGATATGAGCTGTGCTGAGACCCAGGCGGTCTAGCAGTTGGTCAAACCGGTCTTTGGCCTGCAACTCGATGTGCTGGCCATTGATTTTCAAAGCAAAGGTTTTGGTGGCGTAATCAGCCGTCAGTACCTCAGCTGAATACGAATGTCCGCCGTGCAGCACGTGAAAGCGACCATCGCCAAGGGCAGCTATGTCCCAGTCAAAAGTCTGGCTGTTGAGCGTGATGGCATCGATGGCTCGAAAGTCCACCTCCCAGCTGTGCGTTGAGTCAAGGCTAATATGAAGCATACGAATGCCGGCCCTGCTGGCCGAAGCGGGGTTAAAGGTAAGGTGAATCTTAATTTCGTCGGAACTTGCCCACTCCACCCGCGGTCTGCTCCTCGCATGCGACACTCTTTTTTTAGCAGCTTTATTCTTTGTGCGCTTACTGTGCTGCCAGCCCTAGGCCAGCCGGCCAGCCGGCAAGGCAAAGCGCCCCGTAAAAAATCGGCTGCAACGGCGCCAGTAACTGCGTCTGCTCCGGTTGCGCCCGCTGGCATCACGGTTCCTTCCTGGCTGCCCCCTGACCAGCCGCTGCAGCCTACCCCCCCACAGATAACAGATGTGGTAGATACTAAGCTAGATGTGCGCTTCGACTATGTGCACCAGTACTTACTGGGCACGGCAGTACTCACGCTGCATCCGCATTTTTATCCGCAGAATACGGTGATACTTGATGCCCGAGGCTTTGATATCAAAAGCGTGCAGTTACTAGGGGCCAAAGCTTCCAAAGCGCTCACATACAAATACGACGGCCGTCAATTAACCATCGCGCTCGACCACGCTTACCCCCGCGAGCAAACTTACCAGGTGCGCATCAGCTACGTGGCCAAGCCCAACGAACTGCCAACGGGTGGGAGCGAGGCCATCACGTCGGATAAGGGACTTTACTTCATCAACCCCCTGGGTAAGGAAGTAGGCAAGCCGCGCCAAATATGGACGCAGGGCGAAACGCAGAGTAGCTCATGCTGGTTTCCGACCATCGACCATCCAAACCAGCGCATGACCCAGGAAATCACCCTTACGGTGGAGGACCAGTTCAAAACGCTGTCGAATGGCCTACTAGTGACTTCGAAGAAGAACGCCGATGGCTCGCGCACCGATACCTGGCGCCAAAGCCTGCCCGCTGCCCCTTATCTAACGATGCTGGCAGTTGGTGATTTTGCGGTAGTAGCTGACACCTGGCACGGCAAAGCCGTGGACTACTACGTGGAGCCTAAGTACAAGAACACCGCAAAAGCTGTCTTTGGCCGCACGCCTGAAATGATGGAGTTTTACTCCAAGCGGCTAGGTGTAGAATTCCCATGGGAGAAATACGCCCAAATAGCCGTGCGCGACTACGTGAGCGGTGCCATGGAAAACACGACAGCGACCGTACACGGCGCGTCTATTCAGGCTACTCCCCGCGAGTTGCTCGATGCTAGCTACGAAACCTCCGAGTCAGTTATTGCCCACGAGTTGTTTCACCATTGGTTTGGCGACTATGTCACGTGCGAGTCGTGGAGCAACCTGCCGCTCAACGAGAGCTTTGCCAACTATTCACAGTTCCTATGGGCTGAGCACAAGTATGGCGCCGATGCTGCTGCGCTAGTACAGCAGCAAGACCTAGCGCATTATATCGAGGAGGCCGATTCTAAGCGAGAGCCGCTCATCCGCTACCATTATGCCAACCGGGAGGATATGTTCGACCGGCATTCGTACGAAAAGGGGGGTAGGGTACTGCATATGCTGCGCAAATACGTGGGCGACGACGCCTTCTTCGCCTCGCTGACTGCCTACCTAGTTAAGAATAAGTACACAGCTGTCGAAATTAGTAAGCTACGTACTGCTTTTGAAGAAACCACGGGCGAAGACCTCACGTGGTTTTTCGACCAATGGTTTCTGCAGCGAGGCCATCCTGAGTTGAAAATATCTCATAGCTACACCAGTGGAAAGGTATTACTGCACGTGCAACAAACCCAGGATACGCTGTTCCAACCTGTGTTTCGTCTACCTCTCACAGTCACCGTTTGGCAGAAAGACAAGTTCACCGATCACCGCATCACCATCACCAAGGCCGACCAAACCTTTGCTTTCGCAGCGGCTGAAAAGCCTACCCTAGTAAAATTCGACAGCGAAGCACAGCTTTTAGCGCAGCTTGACGAAGAGCGTACTCAAGACGAGTTAATCTTTCAGTTCTATCATGCACAGAACTACTTACAGAAGTTCGAAGCCCTTGACCAACTCCAAAATAAAACCACCGATTTTGGCGTGAGCGCAATGGTGCGTAACGCGCTAACCGACAATTTTTTCGCCATTCGCCGTGCTGCGCTCGACCACCTGCGTGGCTACCGTGGCCCCAACGCCAGCGCCGTGCGCGCCGATATCCAGCGGCTCGCTACCACTGACCCCAATAGTTCAGTTCGGGCGCAGGCACTGTCAACGCTCGCTTCCTTCCCAAATGAAAACTACGCCGTCACCTACCAAGCCGCACTTCGTGATAGCTCCTACCTAGTAGAAGCCAGCGCCATTGATGCCTTATCAAAAATGCCCAACCTAGTAGCGCGTGTCCAGATAGCTGCTCTAGAAAACACATCCAACTCCACATTGCTAGTAGCTCTAGGCAATTACTACGCCCAGCGTGGTACAATTGACCAGTATGATTGGTTCCTGCGCCGCCTCCCCGACCTTACCGACCCCGACCTCTACACCTACCTGCAAGCATTTGGCAATTTCATGGTTCAGATGCCCGTGGTAGAGCGCGAGAAGGGAGTTCAAAAGTTAGAGGCAATAGCACGTGCGCACCCCCAGTATTTCGTGCGTCTTGGCGCCTATCGTGGTATGTTGGC
>CAZZDR010000235.1:0-4576 GCA_964652535.1 uncultured Hymenobacter sp.
GCCCATCGCGCCCGAGCTGCTGCAAACCGTGTGGCAGCAATTGGCCGACGAGCGCCGAGCCCAGGATAAGATGAGCGACTATATGGTGCTAAACCGCGCCGTGGTCGCCGACGCGAGCCACGTCATTACGCTCACCGTCGATAACCCGGTGCAGGTGGTGCAGTTCAACGAGTTTCGGGCTGAGTTTATGGCTGAGCTGCGGCGGCGCACGGGCCACCCGGGCCTCACGGTGCTGCCCGAAGTGGCCGCCGCCGCGCCTACCGGCCGCAAGCTTTACACATCCAATGATAAGTTTGCCTACCTAGCTGAGAAGTACCCGGCTTTGCAGGAAATGAAGCAGCGGCTAGGACTCGACGCAGACTTTTAAGCATTTAACAGGTAGCAAGCAATACGTAAGCGCCGTGCTAACCGAGCCCAGTAGGGGACGTTAGCACGGCGCTTACGTATTGCTTGCTACCTACCTAAAGAACCTGCCCAAGCCCGAACAGCACCGTGAATACGAGCGTGCTCAGAGCCATTTGCTTTAGCAAGGGGTCGAGTTGCATCGAATCCTGGCGCGCCCACACCTGACGGCCATTGAAGAAAAACAGCGGCAAGCTGCCCACAAACAGCCACTGCCAGGGCGAATGATAGGTGAGCGCCACGTAGAGCACCGCCGCCCCTACCCCCAGCAGCAGCAGCAACCAGTGGTAGCGCCGGGCGTGGCGTGGCCCCAGCCGCACGGGTACCGTGATTTTGCCGGCCAGCTCGTCCGACGCGATATCACGTATATTATTGACATTCAGAACTGCCGTAGCAAAGCAGCCCAGCGCGGCGGCCGGTAGCAGCACGGTCAGCGGCAGGGCTTGCGCCAGCGTAGGCTCGTGCGCATAGGCCTGCAAAAAGTAGGTGCCGCACACACCCACAATCCCAAAAAAGAGAAACACCGATACATCACCCAGGCCCGCATAGCCATATGGGTTGCTACCCGCCGTGTAGTTCACGGCCGCCCAAATGGCAGCCAGGCCCAGCGCCAGAAATGCCAGTAGCACCCACACGCCCGCTACGCCTAGCGCTAGCAGCAGCAGCAGCACACCACTCACGAAAGCCGCCGCGCCAAAGCCCCACATGGCGCGTTTCATCTGGGCCGGCGTGATGGCCCCGCTCTGCACCGCGCGCACCGGGCCTTGGCGGTGCACGCTATCGGCACCGTTTTGCGAGTCGCCGTAGTCATTGGCGAGGTTGCTGAGTATCTGGAGTAGGATGGTTGTGAACGCCGCAAGCGCCACCACTGGGCCATTAAAATGGCCCGCCGCCTTGGCCAAAAAGCCGCCCGTGAGAATACTGGCTAGCGCGAGGGGTAGGGTGCGGGGGCGGAAGGCGGAAATCCAGGGAGACATTTTCAGTGGGCAATTAGCAGTAAGCAATTATCAAATAAAGAACGTCATGCCAAGCTTGTCGAAACATCTCTACCAGTCAGGATTCCTAATGGTGTGGTAGAGATGCTTCGGCAAGCTCAGCATGACGTGCTGTTACATTTCGCCAAAGCGAATTACTTCGTGATAGCGGCCACCAATTCGGGGTCGCTCGGTTTCACTTTAGAAGGGTAGAACGCCACTACGTGGCCTTTCTCGTCTACCAAGTACTTGCAAAAATTCCAGTTAGGTGCGTCGCTCACGGCGCCGTTCTTGTCTTTGTCGGCCAAGAACTTGTAGAGAGGGGTAGCATCGTCGCCCTTCACAGCTACGGTCGAAAACAGCGGAAACGTCACGCCGTAATTCTTTTCGCAAAACGAAGCGACCTCTTCATCCGAGTTCAGCTCTTGGTTGAAGCTGTTGCTCGGGAAACCCAGTACGGTCACTTTTTTGCCGTATTTCTTCGACAGCTCCTCCAGCTCCTTGTACTGCGGAGTAAAGCCACACTTGGAAGCGGTATTTACAATCAGGATTTTCTTGCCTTTATACTTGCTCAGCTTCACGTCTTTACCGTCAATGGTCTTCACGGTGTAGTCGTATACGGTGCCGGGGGTAGCCGCGGCTTCGGTGGGCTGCATGGGGGTAGGGCGGGGAGTAGTGAAGGCGAGGCCGAGCGTAGCGGCAGCAGCCAGCGCAAAAACAATGGGTTTCATGAAAGCAGGTTGTTAGCGAAAGGTGAGTAAGCGGCTGATAACCACAAGCCGGCTCGGTAAGTTTAGCCCAGGCTACGGCCGGGGCGGGGTAGCATCGGCCGGAGCGGGAGTAGCGCCGGCGGCTGGCGTCGAAGCCGGGGCAGCGGGCGGCGCACCGGTATTGAGCAGGTCGATGAGGTTGAGGGGCGTGAACTGGGCCGTGTCGCCGGGCTGCACGGTGCGCGTGGTGTCGCGGATGGCCGTCACGATGTACTTATTGGCCGGGCCTTTCAGGCTCACCGAGTAGTTTAGGTTGTTGCGCTGGCCATTGGTAATGAGCCCTTTATTCTGCATGATATCGGCAATGAAGCGGAAATACCAGCGGGTAGTGTTGCGCAGCTCGCCGTATTGGTTGAACGACTGCTTGTAGTACTTGGGCTTGGGAATGATGCTGGCCAGGTAGATGCACTCGCCCAGGTTGAGCTCGCTGGGCCGCTTGGCGTAGTAAAACAGCGCCGCCTCGCGGATGCCGTACACGCCGCGCTTGCCGCTGGGCCAGCGGTAGGCCGTAGGGCCCCACTCCACGATATTGAGGTAAATCTCGAACATGCGCTCCTTAGTGAGCGTGTGGGTGTGCGCCACCAGCCAGTTTTCGATGAGCCACACCATCAGCATTTCCTCGGCCTTGCGGCCAATGGTTTTTTCGCGGCTCAAAAACACATTCTTAACCAGTTGCATGCTCAGTGTGCTGCCGCCGCGGGCAAAGCGCTTCTCCTTGATGTCGGCGATGGCCGCGCCCACAAAGGCCTTTTCCATAAAGCCGTGGTGCCGGAAAAACTGCGGGTCCTCGGTGGTTTGAATTACGGCCGGCATGTAGGCCGATACATCGGCGTAGGGGGTGAAGTCGGGGTTACTCGGCCCCACCAAGAAGGTGCGCAGCGAATCGCCCTTATCGTTGTAGGCCGTAAACGGAAACTCGCGCTCCAGCATACTCAAATCCTCTTTACCAAAGCGCGTGATGCTGAAGTCTTTGCTAGGCTGTAGCGACGATGCCAGGTGCAGGCTATCCACTTGCAGCAGGTCCACATCTGCCTTGAGGTGGTAGGCCAGCGTGCCGGTGCCGGTAGTGCCCGCCACCACGTCGAACATGCCCTCGGGCAGCGAGTTAAAAAAGGCGTTGGTCGCCACCGGGTCCGAATCGACCTTGAGCTTGACGGCTAGCTTGGGTTTGAGGCGCACCGCAATTTCAGGGTGAAACACCAGCTGGTTGAGCACCGCCCGCGTGCCGGGGTCGAGCGACACGGTGCCGCGGCCCAGCGTGGCCACAAAATCGAGCTGGCCGCGGTGCACCACAATGTCTTCCGACGCCAAGCGCTTGTGAAAGAAACTGAAGTTGCGGGCCGCTACCGAGCCACGCACCGTGAGCTGCCCCCCGGTTTTTTCATCGGCTACGAAGTCCTTACCCCTCAGCTCGACCCGAATGGTATCGAACGACACCAGCGCCCCAAATTTGCGGGCCACGTAGGGCACCTGTACAGAGTTTTTTACGCCGAATAGCTGAAGGTTCAGGGCATAGTCGCCCGGCGCGACAGTGCCGCCTACCCCCAGTTCGTTCACTACCGAATCGACAGTAGCCGTGAGGCGGCCCTGCACCTCGCCGTCCTCGATGCTGAGGCGCGGCATGGTCAGCTGCACCTGGTGGCGCGGGCTGTCGTAGCGCACCACAAACTGCCGAAAATCGGCCTCACCCGGCACATTGCCGAAGCCCGCGTCGAGCACTTGGTTTAGCAGTAGGCCATAGTTGCGGCCCAGGGCCGTATCACGGCGCACCACGGGGGTAGGGCCAGCCTTTTTCAGTAGAAAGGCAAAGTTGGTGGCACCCTGGGCGTCTTTATGGGCGGTGAGGCGAGCGCGGTCAATCTGCAATTCGCTGAACACCGGCCGCCCCGCAAAGAGCGAGCGGAGGCTAAGACTGACTTGCAGGCGGCGCGCCGTAAGCAGGGTATCGCCGGCGGCTACGGGGCCGGCGGCCGCCGTGGGCACTAGGCTCATGCCCGTAATCTCCACGGTTTTGAGAGCCAGGAAATGAGCGGGGCCCAGCGTCAGCGTTACCGGGTATTTGCGCTCGACGCGGGTTTTAACCTCGCCCAGAGCGTAGTTCAACAGCTGTTGACGCTTCCACAAAAACACGCCGAGGGCCAGCAGCAGCAGCGCCAGCAGGCCAGCCAGGGCATAAATAAGTCTTTTTTTAGCAAGAGCGGATACGCGCATACCGGCAAAGTTACCGGGTTGACGGTTTCTGGTTCTGGATTTTGTGTTTTTAGTAGCTGGTTTTTCCTCCTTTGAATGGGGTAGCGCACGGCCAACGGCTGCCTACCCGGCCGGGCCGGGCCAGATTGGCTGCTAGTTTTGCCGCTGCAAAATCAGCCCACGCCCCTACCCCATGCTTACTGCCCTCTCGCCGCTCGACGGCCGCTACCAGCGCCAAAC
>CAZZDR010000236.1:0-1512 GCA_964652535.1 uncultured Hymenobacter sp.
CCGGTTATCGCGGTGGGTACCACCAGCTTGCGCACCCTCGAAAGCCTGTACTGGCTGGGGGCTGCGCTGGTACGCAGCCCTACCCCCCCCGCCGAGTTGCAAGTAACCCAGTGGCAGCCCTACCAGCCCCTAGCTGCCGGCGAGGCCGATGTGCCAGCCGAAACGGCGCTGCAAGCGCTGCTGGCACACCTGGAGGCCACCGGCTCGGCGGCCATCGAGGCGAGCACCCGGTTGCTTATTGCGCCGGGCTACCGCTTTCGGCTGGTGCAGGGGCTGATTACCAATTTCCATCAGCCCGAAAGCACACTGCTGCTGCTGGTATCGGCGCTGCTGGGGCCGGGCTGGCGGGACGTGTACGACCACGCGCTGGCCCATCGCTACCGTTTCCTGAGCTACGGCGATTCGTCACTACTCCTTCCTTAATTAATAGGATGATTGCGGGGATTAATTGACTTTGGCACGGGCTTTGAAAAGCACTTCTCAGCTTTTAGCGGCAACCCAGCTTAAGTAGCCGCGTAAAAGCCCTCGAAAATATTTTTTCCCTCTTCAACGTCATGAAAAAAGTACTCCTGTTGGCAGTTACCTGCGCATTCGCCACTGCCTCTTTCGCCCAGACTACCCCCACTACCGAAGTAAAGGTGCGTGACAACGGCACGAAGAAAGTCGTGACCAAAACCGGCAAAACCAACGTAGGCGCTGCCCTCGAAAACACGGCTGATGCTGCTGGCAACGTAGCTTCGAAAGCTGGTCACAAAATCAAGTCGGGCACCCAAAAAGTAGGCCGCAAAGTGAAGCACGGTTCGGCTAAAATGGAAGCCAAAACCGAGTAGTTTCAACTCGCTATTTGCTATGTATAAAAAAAGCCTTGGTTTCGGCCAGGGCTTTTTTTGTGCGGTAAAAAGGGGGTAGGCAGCAGCTAGCTGCCGGCCGGTTTTTCGCGCACCTCATGTAGTACACTTTCCACTACGCTTTGGCCAAACAGGCTCACGCCAGCATTGAGCACTATCAGAGCTGCCGTGCCGGCTAGGACCCACGTTTTGGTGGGCTTGCCCTGCGTTTTCAGGCTGCCAGCCCAGTCTATCATGCTGGCCCCGGCTCCGATGGCGATCAGGCCAACAGGGGCAAAAATCAACCACTTTTCTTTGTGTGTCATATGCTGCTTGGATAGTGCAAGCGTTTGGCTTGCGGACGTGAACAGCCTACATACTTCTATCGGCAGGCTGCGGTTACTGTGCAGGTTGTAATAGTAGACTATAGGTAGGAGGTAAGGCTGTGTCGGGAGCCGCACAGCTTTTAGCTACTTTAAGCGGTTATTAACCTTAAAATGTAGCACAAATCTGACTATACTAGGTACTATTTAGCTTTACCCCCTACCTTAGCGGGGGTCATTTAGCTAAAAAGTAATTTTATGTCGCGCAGACAACTGCTTGCTCGTCCTTCGCTCGTGGTGTTGGCAGTCTTGGCGCTAGGCGCTGCTTTCCTACCCCACCACCACCCCGATGCCGCCCCCGA
>CAZZDR010000236.1:1612-4518 GCA_964652535.1 uncultured Hymenobacter sp.
CGCACGTTCTTCATGTTCAACAACGTGGGCACGGCGCCCCACCCCACGCTGGGCGCCGGCTTGCCGCTGGTGCTGTTTGCAGCGTTTCAGCTCAAGTTTGCCATTATCACGCCGGCGCTTATTAGCGGTGGCTTTGCCGAGCGCATCCGGTTTTGGGGCTACCTCATCTTCATCTGCCTGTTTAGCCTGCTTATTTACTGCCCGCTGGCGCATTGGACCTGGCATCCGCAGGGCTTTTTAGCGCAGTGGGGTGTGCTCGACTTTGCGGGCGGCACAGTGGTGCACATTTCGGCGGGTTTTGCGGCGCTAGCAGGCGCGCTGGCCATCGGCCGCCGCCGGGTGCACCTCGACGGCCACGCCCACGCGCCAGTCAACATTCCGTTCGTGATTTTGGGCACCGGGCTGCTGTGGTTCGGCTGGTTTGGCTTCAACGCCGGCTCGGCCATGGGCGCTAATGCGCAGGCCGTGCAAGCCTTCGTGACTACGCACTTTGCCTCGGCCGCCGCCATGCTCACCTGGATGGTGCTGGAGGCTGCGCGCGGGCAGCGGCCCTCGGCCATGGGCGCGGCCGTGGGCGCAGTGGTGGGACTGGTAGCTATTACGCCGGGTGCGGGCTTCGTCACTTACGGGCCAGCCATTGCTATCGGCATTCTGGCATCGGGCGTGAGCTTCGGGGCCGTTATCCTGAAGAATCGCACCACCCTGGACGATACGCTCGATGTATTTCCGTGCCACGGGGTAGGCGGCATCGTGGGCATGCTAGCCACGGCATTATTTGCGCAGAAGGGTGGCCTGTTTACGGGCGGCGGGCCGGCGCTGCTCGGCTATCACCTACTCACACTGCTGGTGGTGGGCGTATTCACCTTCGGCGGGTCGTGGCTTTTGTACCGGGTTACTAACCTTATCGTGCCCATTCGAGTAAATGCCGAGAACGAAACCCGCGGCCTCGACACTAGCCAGCACGGCGAAACGATGCTGGCAGCCTAGTGGCGAACAGGCGGCAGGATTAGTAACTCGCTGCCCATGACCCAGTTGTTTTTTCCCGAATACCACGCCGATATTGACCTTACCCTCGGCTCAGCGCGGCCACTTGTGATAGTTGGGGCCGGTGGGCTGGGCCGTGAAATTGCCGTGCTGGTGGCCCAAATCAACGAGGCCGGTGGCCGCTGGGAATTGCAGGGATTTTACGATGACCGCACACCGGCCAGCCCCACCGTGGCGGGCCTACCCTACCTGGGTACCTGCGCTGACCTTAACGCTACCCCTACCCCCCTGGCCGTGGCCGTAGCCCTGGGCAGCAGCGTCAGCCGCGCCGCCGTAGTGGGCCGGCTCACGTCGGCGCAACTCTCGTTTCCGGCGCTGGTGCACCCACTGGTGGCGCTGCGGCCCGCGCAACGCATCAGCCTGGGAGCAGGCTGCCTCATTCAGCAGGGCTGCATCCTAACTTGCGACATCAAGCTGGGTCATTTTGTGCTGCTTAATCTGGGTTGCACGGTAGGCCACGACGCGGTACTCGAAGACTTTTGCTCGCTGATGCCGCACGCCAACGTGGGTGGCGGGGCCTACCTCGAAACGGGCGTGTACCTGGGCACTAATGCTACCCTCATCCACCAGGTGCGGGTAGGCGCCCGCACCACTGTGGGTGCCGGGGCCGTGGTAGTACGCCACCTGCCGGCTGGCTGCACCGCTGTAGGTGTGCCCGCAAAGCCTATCAGCAGTTAGTAGTTGAATTCCTGTTCAGCCTATTAGCTCATGCTCCTCAACTCCTAAATTTAAACTTCTAACTGCCACGTTGGACCGTATTTACCTTTCGCCCCCGCACCTGGGCCGCCACGAGCTCAACTATCTGCACAAGGCGGTGGAAGACAATTGGGTAGCACCCATTGGGCCCAACCTCGACGGCTTTGAGGCCGACATTTGTGCCGCGGCGGGCGTGCCCTACTGCGTGGCACTCAATTCGGGCACGGCCGCGCTGCATTTGGGGCTGCTACTACTGGGTGTGGGGCCGGGCGACGAAGTGCTGTGCCCCTCCTTCACGTTTGTGGCCACAGCCAATGCCATTCTGTACTGCGGGGCTACCCCCGTATTTGTAGACAGCGAAGCCGAAACCTGGAATGCTTGCCCCGCGCGCCTGCGCGAAGCCATTGCCGACCGCATTCGGCTAGGTAAAAAGCCCAAGGCGCTGCTGCTGGTGCACCTCTACGGCATGCCGGCCCAGCTAGCCGAGATTCTGGCCCTAGCTACCGAGTTCGACATTCCCATTCTCGAAGATGCGGCCGAGGCGCTGGGCGCTAGCTGGCAGCGGCAGCCGCTGGGCAGCTTTGGGCGGGTCGGCGTCTTTTCATTTAATGGCAATAAGATACTGACCACCAGCGGCGGCGGGGCGCTCGTGACCCACGACCCGGCGCTGGCGGCGCAGGCCCGCTTTTTGGCGGCCCAGGCCAAGGACCCGGCCCCGTACTACCAGCACTCGCAGGTGGGCTACAACTACCGCCTGAGCAACCTGCTGGCCGGCATCGGCCGCGGCCAGATGGAGCTATTACCCGACCGCGTGAAGCGCCGTCGCCAGATTTTTGACTGGTACCGCGAGCACCTCGCCAGTCTGCCCGGCCTGGCGCTGGCCCCTACCCCCGAGCCCACCGGCAGCTTTTCAAACCGCTGGCTCACGACCATTTTACTCGACCCAGCTGCCACCAACGCTACCCCCGAAAGCGTACGCCAGCACCTCGAGACGCGCCACATTGAGAGCCGCCCGCTCTGGAAGCCGATGCATTTGCAGCCGCTTTTTGCGGAATCGCCCATGTATGGCGGCGCGGTGTGCGCTGGCCTATTTGCCCGCGGCCTGTGCCTACCTAGCGGCACCGCCATGGGCGACGATGAGCTACGCCGCGTAGCCAAGGCCTTGC
>CAZZDR010000237.1:0-4506 GCA_964652535.1 uncultured Hymenobacter sp.
GGGCCTTCTTCCGAGAAGAAAGCTACCTGATTGGTACTGGCCGTGGGGCCGCCCAGTTGCGCTAGCAGCTGGGGCGTGAGCAAGTAACCCAGGCACACGGGGCCATCGAGGCGCTGGGCGGCGCTGGTCAAGAACTCGGCCGTGAGCCAGCGGCGGTCGGCCTCGGCGGGGGCGTTGCGGCTGCGCAAATCGACCTGCCAGCACGCGCAATTTACTTCCCGCGCCAGGCGCAGGATGGCATAGTAGCCCTGCCGCAGCTCGGCTGTCGACACCGGCCGGTGCCAGCGCGCCACCAGCAGCTGCAGGTCGGCGCGGTAGCGGAGCTCTAGAAAGTCAGCCTCCAGCTGGAGGATGGTGGGCGCGGGCACGAGGGTCATGGCAAAAGGGAATAGCAACCACCGAAGGGATGCTCATTTCGACGGCGAAGGTTGCCCGGGGTTTAGTCGAAAAAGTTGTTTGTTCGGCCGGCGGCAGGGCTTTCTAGACCAATGAGGCGTTTTCTTCGGCTGGCAATGGCACTAAGCTAGCGGCCGAAACTGTAGCCTACGTGAGGTGCCGCCGGCACCCGCCCGCCTAGCTTATTTTGCCTACATGATTCGTCAATTTTTGCCCTTGCTCTGCGTGTTTTCCAGTTTCATTCCGGCCGCGCTGGCCCAGTCGAAAACCAAGCCGGCCGCCACGGTCTACGCCGATGCCGCACGCTACCCCCTCAGCCAGTACCCAGTTTACCAAGGCCCCGATTTGGGGCTGACCTTTGACCACCAGGGCCAGGGCACGCTGCGCGTGTGGGCGCCCACCGCCGAGGCGCTGCACCTGCGCCTGTACGCGGCCGGCACAGGCGGTGTGGCTACCGCCACCCACGCGCTGGCCCGCGGCGCCAGCGGCACCTGGGTTATTAGCCTGCCGGCGGGCACCACCGGCTTCTACACCGTGCAGGCCACCATAGCCGGGCAGGCCCGGGCCGAGGTGGCTGACCCCTACGCCCGCGCCGTGGGCGTGAACGGCCGCCGCGGTGCCTGGCTCGACCTGGCCACTGCCGCGCCCGCCGGCTGGGACGATGACCACCGCCCGCGCCTACCCCACACCACCGACATCGTGGTGGGCGAAGTGAGCGTGCGCGACCTCTCGGCCGACCCGCACTCGGGCATCCAGCATAAGAAGCAGTACCTGGGCCTGACCGAAACCGGCACCGCCGGCCCGCAAGGCGTGAGCACCGGCCTGCAGCACCTGCAAGAGCTGGGCGTGACGCACGTGCACCTGCTGCCCGTCAACGACTTCGCGGCCATTGACGAAGCCCTACCCCCCTCACCAGCGCGGTATAGCTGGGGCTACGACCCGCTCAACTATTTCGTGCCCGAGGGCTCGTACGCCACCTCGGCCACCGACCCGGCGGCGCGCATCCGCGAGTTTCGGCAGCTGGTGCAGGCGCTGCACGGGCACAGCCTGCACGTGGTGGTCGATGTAGTATTCAACCACGTGGCCGATGCGGGCACGAGCGCGTTTGAGCAGCTCGTGCCGGGCTACTATTTCCGCCACACGGCCGATGGCCAGCTCTCGAACGCCACCGCCTGCGGCAACGAAGTGGCCTCGGAGCGGCCCATGGTGCGCAAGCTTATCGTGGATGCCGTGAGCCACTGGGCCCGCGCCTACCGCGTCGATGGCTTCCGCTTCGACCTCATGGGCGTGCTCGATATCGAAACGATGCGGGCCGTGCGCGTGGCCCTCGACCAGCAGGACCACCGCATTTTTGTGTATGGCGAAGGCTGGGCGGCCGGCCCCAGCCCGCTGCCCGAAAGCCAGCGCGCGGTGAAGGCCAACCTGGGCCGCCTCGACCGCGTGGCGGCCTTCGGCGACGAGCTGCGCGATGGCGTGAAGGGCCACTACGCGCACCAGGCCGAGGCCGGCTTTGTGGGTGGCCAGCCGGGCCTGGAGGAGAGTGTGAAATTCGGTATCGTGGCCGCTACCCCCCATCCGCAGCTTGATTACCAGAAAGTTAATTACAGCAAAGCGCCCTGGGCCACTCAGCCCAACCAGGCCCTCAACTACGTGGCCTGCCACGACGACCGCGTGCTGTGGGACAAGCTCACCATTGCCAACCCCACGGCCAGCGAAGACGAATTAATCCGGATGGATGCGCTCTGCAATACCATCGTATTCACATCGCAGGGCGTGCCGTTTTTGCCGGTGGGCGACGATTTTTTGCGCACCAAAAAGGGCGCAGCTAACTCGTATAACCTGCCCGACAGCGTGAACCAGCTCGACTGGGGCCGCAAGGCCAAGTACCAGGCCGTGGCCGCGTTCTACCGCCAGCTACTGGCGTTGCGCAAGGCGCACCCGGCCTTCCGCCTGCCCACCCAAGAGCTCATTGCGCAGCACCTCGAATTCTTGCCCGGCTTACCCCCCGGCACCATCGGCTACCGCCTGAAAGACCATGCCGGTGGCGACGCCTGGCAAACTATCACGGTCCTCTTCAACGGCTTGCGCCAGCCAGCCACCCTGCCCGTGCCTGCCGGCAGCTACAAAGTGGTGCTGCGCGGCCTCGACATCAAGCAAAGCGGCCTCGGCACGCTGAGCGCCGACGCGAGCGGCGTGGCCGTGCCCGGCAGCACCGCGCTGGTGCTGGTGCAGTAAGGGTTCGTGTACTATAAAAACGACCTGCTCATCTGGCGTCCGCTTGTCGAGGCATCTCGCCCGTGCCGTTGAGGTAGTAATTCAACGATTTGGGCGAGATACTTCGGCAAGCGGACGCCAGATGAGCAGGTCGTTCTCTTAGGCTTTGCAGCCTAATTCGTAGCCACCGCGTCGGCGGCCGGAGCCCCGCCTTCCTGGGCCGTCACCCATTCCATGATATTCTGGACGTCTTTGTCGGACAACTGCGGGAAGGCGGGCATTTGCTGCTTGCCATTGTCATTGAATAGCTTGACCGCGTATTCGTCGCCGCTGGCAATGACTTTGCTGGAATTTTTTACCCACGGCACGAGCCAGGAAATAGCGCGCCGCTTGGTGATGCCGGCCAGCGCCGGGCCCACTACTTTGTCGTTCACGGCGTGGCACTGCGCGCAGTTATTCTTAAAAAGCGCGTCGCCGGCAGCCACGGCGGGCGACGCGGCCACGGCCGGCGTGGGCGCAGCGGCAGGGCCAGCCGACGGGCTTGCGGTGGTAGTGGCCACAGCGTGGGCTGCTCCTCCCAACCCAATTAAACCCGTCGCGCTCAGCGCTAAAAAACCTATCAACAGTGCAATTAGACCCATCCCAAAGGTGAGGGCAAAGCTAGCGGAGTTTGTACGCATGGTGGTGAAGGAGTTATATAGGGAGAAAAGCTCCGAGTAAAAACCGCTTCGCCGCCCTTTTGCTTACGGAAAAAGTACTTTTTTCAGCAACTATTCACGTGCTACTGATGCCTAACTTATTATTGCACCTGGCGGCCTTTCCAGGCGTAGCTGCCGCGGCGGGCGGCCAGACCCACGGCTAGCCCATAGGGCGCGTAGAGCAGCTGCAACGGCAGCAGCCAGACCAGCCAGCGGCGGCGCTGCAGCAGGCCCAGCGTGGGCCACAGCAGCCAGGCATCGGCGCCCAGCTTGAGGGCCCAGGTAGCCCCTACCCCCGGCCACAGCGCCGGCCACGCCAGCGCCAGCCCCAGGCCGAGGGCCAGGCTCAGGTTGGTGCCCAGCACCAGCAGCGCCAGCTGGCGCGGGGCGGCGGTGCGGTAGTGCGGGTACTTGCTGGCCCAGCGCACACGCTGCCGCAGCAGGGCGCGCAGCGTAGCTGGCGCGGGCGTATCGACCACGGCGCGGGCATCGGCCAGAAAGCGCACGCCGGCCGGGTAGCGCTGCTGGATTTTGTGGAGCAGAAACTCGTCGTCGCCACTGGCGATACCTTGGTTGTCGAGGTAGCCACCTACTGCGTGGAAGGTGGCGCGGCGATAGGCCAGGTTGGCGCCGTTACACATGGTGGGCCGGCCCCGCGCTATGCACCCCGCCCCTACCCCCACCAGCCCCGCAAACTCTAGCCCCAGCAACCCATCAAACCATGCCCCGCCCGGCGTGAGCCGCACCGGCCCGCTGACGAAATGCAGCGCCGGCTGGGCGTGTAGGAGGTCGGCGTAGGCGCGCAGCCAGCCGGGGCCGGGGCGGCAGTCGGCGTCGGTGCCCACTACCCAGGGCGCGCGGGCCTGGGCCTCGGCGGCGGCGAGGGCAGCTTTTTTGCCAGTGCGGCCGGGGGGTAGGGCAATGAGCCGCAGCGCAAACGGTGCGGTGGCCGCCGCGGCTGTCACGAGGGCGGCGGTGCCGTCGGCCGAGTGATCGTCGGCAATCAATACTTCGAAAGAATCGGGGGGTAGGGCCTGCGCCCGTAAGGCTTGCAGCAGGTGCGGCAGGGCGGCGGCCTCGTCGCGGGCCGCGATGATAACGGAGAAGAGCAGGCGGGCGCGGGGCGGCTCCTCACTACGCAACGCAGCCTCAGACCCCAACGAAACTTCACCCCCTAGCCCCTTTTCCTGGGGAGAGG
>CAZZDR010000238.1:0-4498 GCA_964652535.1 uncultured Hymenobacter sp.
AGAAACGCCGTGATGAGCTGCGAATACAGCTTGGAGCGCGGCACAATGGCGTTTTCGCGGGCCGTGTTGTAAATAATCGGCCCAATGCCCCGGCCCAGGTTGCCACCCAGCAAATACCTGGTTACCAGCACCGTGAGCGTGATGCCAATTATGGGGTAAAACGAAAGCGCAAACACCCGGTTGGGCTCCGTCACGGCCGACGCCAGGCGGTTTTGTTGCCAGTGAACCGCCGTTTTGAGGGCCACCGCCGCCAGGCCCGCCAGCACGCCCACCAGCCCCGCCAGCCACACTACGTACACCCGCTCGCTCACGTGGCGCAAGCGCCACAGTAGCAACGGGTTCAGCAGGCGGTAGACTAGTTTCTTGGACATCGGGGAGGGGGTAGGGAAGCCAACGAGCCGAGCGGGGCTAGGTGCCACAGGTGGAGGTTGGCTGCGGCGGCTGCGGGCCATCAGCCACCGGGCCCAACTGCTCGCTTCAATCAGTAACGCGGGCAAGCGCCAGTGGCCATGCCCTGTCGAAATCTACGGCTTTAAGCTAAACTTGGTCAAATCTTGCGGCATCTTAGCCATAGCCTTAACCAAAAGGTAAGAACCGCTCCGCAAAAACCTTACCGCGCGCAGATGCCGCGGTACGGGCAGTACTCACACTTGGCTAGGTCGTCGGTTTTGCGGATGGGCTCGGCGGGGTCCAGGATGCGGCGGGCCAGGCGGCCCACCAGCTCGGCGCTGGCCTTTAAAAAATCGGGTTCGCCGGTGCCTTCCGTAATAAAGTCGAGCGGCGCCGACAGCAGGCCTTCGTCAATTTTGCGCAGCGACATAATCGCCGCCTCCGAGCCGGGCGGCGCCGGGTTCAGCGCATCGCTTTCGAGCATGAAGCGGTAGAGCCAGAGCTGGCGCACTTTGTCAGCCCCGCTGCTCGACTCGCTCAGCAGCTTTTCTAGGGTGTCGGCGGGGGGTAGGGGCTTTTGGGTGCCACGCAGGTTTAGCTCGCGGCGCTCCACGAGGCCGGTTTTGTAGTCTACCACCCGGCGGCGGCCGTCGGGCAACGCGTCGATGCGGTCGGCCCGCCCAAACAGGCGTACCGCCAGCGGCGCGGCCTCGCCCGGCAAGTCGGCAAACACGGTAGCGGCCATCGGCTTTTCCTGGCCCACAATGCGCAGCGGCAGCACGCCCGGCTGGCCCGGCAGGCTCTCCAGGTACTTGCGGATGAGGCGTGTAGCTACCTGGCCCAGCACATGGTTGAGGCCGTCGTCGGGCCGGGCCTGGCGGTCCTGCTCTTCCTGGCGCAACTGGCGCGATACCTCGGCCGGCACATTTCTCAGAATTTCCGGCAGGTCGGCAGCCGTAAGGTCGCGTTGTGCCAGCTCAAAGGGCTTGAGCAGCATTTCCAGCGCGTCGTGCACCACCGTGCCAAAGCCATCGGCGCCCAGCGCCTCTTCTACCTCTTCGTTTTCCTGAAAGCGCGCCAGCCGCGAAAAGTAGAATTTGAGCGAGCAAGCCAGGTATTCGTTCAGGGCCGAAGGCGAGAGGCCGCGCTCCAGCACGCCGCGCAGGCCCGCCAGCATCGGCGCGTCTTTGTGCAGCACCAGGTCGCCGAGCGCCTCATCGAGGGCCGGGGCGGCCTGCACCGGCACCTCCACCGTGCGGTCTTCCAGCGTCAGCTGCGGGTTTTGGGCCGCCAAGTCAAACTCCAACTGGCGCAAGAACCGGCTGCGCTCGCCGGTGCGCACGCCCTCGGCGCCGGGCAGCACGTGCACCAGGTCTACGCGCCCGGCGCGTTGCAGCAGCCGCCAAAAGTTGTAGGCTGCCGTGGCCTCCGCATCGGCGTAGGTCGGTAGCTTAAACTCGGCCAGCACATCGTACGGAAACAGCGAATTCTGGCGCTTGGGGGGGGGTAGGGCGTTCTCGTTGCAGCTCAGAATAATGACGTGGTCGAAGTCCAGCGCTCGGGTTTCGAGCAAGCCCATGAGCTGCACCTGGGCCAGCGGCTCGCCCGCAAAAGGCAGGCGCGTGCTCCGCATCTGCTCGTACAAAAACCGCCGGAACGAGCGCACGCTTAGCTGCTGCTTGCGGCAGTCGAAGGCCGAGTCGAGCTGCCGCACCAGCGTATAAAACAGGTACAAGTATTCGGCCTCAATGGCCCCGTGCTCGTGCCCATACACCTGCTTCAGCAAGTCGATGAGCGCGTAGCAAGCCCGGATAATATCGTCGCAATTGTTCCAGGGCCTAAACAGCGCCTCCACGAGCGGATGGCCTAGGCCCAGCGCGAGCAGCTCGGGCGCGGGCAGCAGCACCAGGTGGCGCTGCACTATCTGGCGGCAGATGTTATCCAGCAGGTTATGAAACTGCGGGGCCTCTTCTTGTGCATCGAGCCACTGCTGGTAGCGGCGCAAAAACGGATGCGCCAGCAGCTTGCTCACCGCCAGGTGGTGGTATTTGGGTACCCCAAAATCGGAGCCTTCTATCCCCTCCCGAATGCCCGTCAGGTGCATCTCAAACAGCAAATCGACCAGGTTAAAAAGGGCAGTGCTCTGAAAGCTCAGGCCCATCGTCACGTTGAAGTCGGGCACCAGCTCGGCGGGGGGTAGGCCGTGCAGCACGGGCAGCAGCAGGGTTTCGTCGGGCAGCACCACGGCCACGCTGGCCTGGGGGTTGAGGCGGCGGGCCTCGGCCAGCAGCTGGCCAGCCAGCTTGCCCTGCATGCTAGCGTTGGCCACGCCCAGCAGGCGCACGTGGTGGGGGCGCTCGCGCAGGTGCTCCTGGCGGGTGTAAGTGTCGCGGGGCAGGTCCCACTTTTGCCAGTAGCGACGCAGGGCCTGCCCGGCGCGGTTGGGCGAGTCGGCGTCGAGGTAAAATGGGTCAGCATCGAAGCGTAGCTCGGCTCGGCCCACCCGGTGCAGCTGGTCGATAAACGTTTCTTCGGCCTTGCTCAGGCCCCCCAGGCCCACGAAGTAGTGGGTGGGTGGTAGGGGCAGCTTGGGGTCGGCCAGCTCGGCGCGCAGGTGCTGCACGGCGCGCCGGTAGGCCAGGCCAGGGTAGGCCAGGTGGTCTTTTTTGAGCAGCTTTTTAAAGCGTAAATACACCCGGTGCAGCTGGCCCCAAAAGCCAAAGTAGCGGTCCAGGCCCGTGGTTTTCAGCTCGGGGTCGAGTTGCCAGCGCTCCAGCGCCTTGGCCTCAGCCAGGTATGCAAACACACCCTTGGTGTCGGTCAGGTTTTGGTCGAGGCTCGAAAAATCTTGCAGCAACAGCCCGCCCCAGCCCACAAAATGGTCGAAGCGCAGCTCGGGGTCAATTTCCTTGAAAATGTCAAACAGCCGCAGCTGCAGCGCAATAGGCTCCTCCACCTGCACGCCGGCCCGCTCCACCATGTAGTCTTCCATGGCCGCAATGCGCGGTGCCCACAGTGCCTGGCCCAGCGGCGTGGCCAGGGCCAGCTCATTTTTGAGATACACTACAGCCCGGCGCGTAGGCACTATCACTACCAGGTCGGCCAGGGCGTCGGCGTCGTAGGTAGCCAACAATTCGGCGGCTACTTCGGCCAAAAAGGAGGGGGTAGGGGCCAGGGCCGAGGCAAGCGGCGGGGTCGAAATGGGAGAAGGCAACATGCTACCCAAAGGTACGACTCTCCCAATACTACCCCACGCGTCTCATCCTGGGGCAGTCCTTTTTCACCCCATGGGCGGGCCAAGCTACCCACAGAGGTATTGTGAAAGCTCCGCTAGTAAAAGTGATCATTCGCATGTGGTAAGCCTATAGATAGTTAACTGGCCCGACCTTTGAATTATCCTCTTTGTGCCCCCGTGCAAAGCTTACTCTCTCTACCTCCGCTCGTTAATTTTATTTATTATCCATGAACCACCAACCCGCCAAGGGCTTGCCCAAGGGTGTGCCCGACCTACCGGCGCTAGGTAGTACCTGCGCCAGGTGCTGGGCCGCCGGCTACTGCGCCGTGTTTTCGCCCGCCAGCCCTACGCCGCCACCCACTTGCCCATTGTTGCCCGCAGTCCCTACCCCCACCTCCAAAGATATTCACGACTAAGAACCAGGCTGAGCTGACAAAACAGCCTTGCCACGGCGAAGTAGCTTATTTGGATAAGCTGGCGCCACGACTAACTAGCGGCCGGTGGTAATCCACCGGCCTTTTTGCGCGGGTAGGGAGCGCCGCTCGGTAACTTCACGGCCCGAACCGGTTTGCCTTTTATGCCCCTTTTCCTCCGCGCCACCGCCCGCCTAGGCTTTCTGAGCTTACTCCTTGCTCATGGGTCTTTGCTCCTTGCCAATGCTCAGGCTCCCAAAACCTACACGTCTTCCGAAATTCTGCTGGGGCTGAAAAAGCTCAACGTGGTGGGCTCGGTGATGTACATCGCCGCCCACCCCGACGACGAAAACACCCGCCTGCTGGCCTACCTCGCCAACGGCCGCCAGCTCGAAACCAGCTACTTCAGCTGCACCCGCGGCGACGGCGGCCAGGACCTCATCGGCCCCGAGCTGCGCGA
>CAZZDR010000239.1:0-4477 GCA_964652535.1 uncultured Hymenobacter sp.
ATGGGCCCGCCGATGTGCGGCGCCTGGTTGTCTACCCCATCCACGAGCTGAGCAAAGCGCACGTTGGTAGTATTGGTGAAGCCGCGGGCGTTTATCACCTTGAAGCCCAAACTGGGCGTGATAACCTGCACGCCCTTGAGCCCCTCGATGGCATCAAAAAATGAGGCCGCCGGCGACAGCCGAATGGCGCGGGCGTTGAGCTTCTCCACTGTCACCGGCGACCGTAAGAAGCTTTCCTCCACTCGCGAGGCCGACACTACCACCTCGTTGAGGTCGCTGTGCAGTGTGTCTAGGGGGGTAGGGCGGCGCGGCAGCTTGGGCGTTTGGGCAGCTAGGGGCTGGACCAGCGCCAGTACCGAGGCACAGGCGACTGAGCCGCGCAACAGGCGTAGCTTTTTCTGCATATCCATCTCAAAATTGGGCTAGCAGTATCCGAAGGGCAGCGCAGCTAACTGCCCCAAAACAGCGCGGGCCAAGCTGCAAACCGATGCCAACGAGTAGCGAAACCGAACCGGCAAAGCGTTATATTTTTGCGGATATAACGACGAGATCACCGAAAGGTTTTCGCAGTTTTCCCTACCCCTATTGGTATAGGCGAGCGGTTTCGTCGGCTAGAAACTGAGCGAAGCGTGCTTGCATAGCCCGAAATTCGGCTACAGCGGCCGTACCGGATTCGGTGAGCGTGGCCCCGCCACCGTGGGCACCGCCCGCATGCGCGCCCACCAGCGGCTGCCGGGCCTGGGCATTCATAGAACTCACCAAATCCCAGGCTTTTTTATACGACATGCCCATTTCTTTGGCAGCCTTCGAAATAGAGCCGGTAGCTTGAATGCGTTCGAGCAGTTCGAGGCGACCAATGCCCAGAAAGCGGTCGGCAGGACCCTCAATCCAGAGGCGGCCACTGGCCCGGAAGGCTTGGTTTTCGGCAAAAAGCTCGTGCATGGCAAACAGAAAACGCGGCGCTGCGTACCCAGGCGCCGGCACTCAAAAGTAGGCAAGCCATCGAAAGAAGGTTGTTTGCCAGCTTAGCTGCTTCTCAGGCGCGGTCATAACTTTTGCTAGGCTGTTTTTCTTTAGCAACGAAAACAAAAAAGTCAACAGCTTTCTTCTTAACAGGTTATTCGACCCAGAGTATGGACTACGACGTGCTAGTAATCGGGGCAGGCAGCGCGGGCTTGAGCGCGGCCCTCACGCTGGGACGCTGCCGCCGCCAGGTGCTGCTGGCCGATGGTGGTGCCCCACGCAATGCTCCTTCGGGCGGCGTGCACGGCTTCCTGACGCGCGACGGTGTGCGCCCCGCCAAACTGCTAGAATTGGGCCGTGCGCAGCTGGCGCCCTACCCCACCGTGGCGGTGCAAGAACTGAAAATAACCGACCTCAAAAAGCTGACGAATGGCTTCCGGGCCACTGGCACTACTGGCCAGGGCCACGCCTGGACGGGTACTACACGCCGGGTGCTGCTGGCCACGGGCGTCGATGACGTGCTACCAGCGCTACCGGGCTTCCGCGAGCTGTGGGGCTCGGGCGTGCTGCACTGCCCCTACTGCCACGGCTATGAGGTGCGCGACCAGCCGCTGGCTGTGTACGGCCGCGGCAAGGCAGTGGTAGGCCTGGCACTGCTGCTCACCAATTGGAGCAACGACCTAGTCGTAGTGACCGACGGCCCCGGCCACCTCACACCCTACCACCAGCAGCGCCTGCGCCAGCACGGCATTGGCCTGCGCCAGGAGCCGGTGGCGCGCCTAGTGGGCAGCGCGACTACCGGGTTGCGCTGCGTAGAATTTGCCGATGGCACGTATCTGGAGCGCAAGGCGCTGTTTTTGCACGCGCCGCAGGAGCAGCGCAGCTCGCTAGCCGCCGACCTGGGCGCCCAGCTGAATGGCAAGGGCGCGGTGTGGGTCGATAAAAACTCGCAAACCAGCATTCCGGGTCTCTACGCGGCCGGCGATACCACGCCCGGCCAGCAGCAAGCCCTCATCGCAGCCGCCGAAGGCAGCAAAGCCGCCATCTGCCTCAATGAAGCGTTGACTAAAGAGCAGTGCGCCTGAGGTAATAGCTCACAACATCGCTTACCGCGCCAGCCACTGGTGGGCGGTGGCTTCGTCGGTAAAGGTGGCAATTTCGCAGTCGCTATTGGTGGGCGATACCATGGCCGTTACTGTCTGCTGCGCTCGTAGTGGAGAGATAAGAAATGCCAGGCGCACGGGCTGGGGATAACGGCCGCGCAACGAAGGCGCAAACACGCGACTGAACCAAGCATTGACGCCAGCATCGGCTAGGTCTTGGCGGCGGCGCAGGTCGAGCAGCCAGCGGCTGCAGCCGGCCGCATCGGCGGTTTGCAGCAGGACTTCGTAGCCGGTGCGCAGCTCATCGGGCGTCACTTCGCGCTGCCAGCGCACAATGACAGCGGGCAGGTCGGGTCGGTTAGTGAGGGTGAGGCCAGGAAGTAGCATAAGGGATAAGGACACCCGCAGTGGCCTTCGGTGCAAGATAAGCCGGGGCTCGCCTTATGCCAGACGCCTACCTTTGTGCCGGGCGGCTGGTGCAGTGCTTTCGCTTTGCCGCCCGCTGCCTATGACGCCTAGCCCTAGTTCGCCTACCCCCCACGACCCCTACGCCGCGCTGCGGATTCCAGATTTTCGCCGCTATATCGCGGCCCGTGCGCTGTTTTCGGTGGCCACTCAGATTCAGGGTGTGGTAGTAAGCTGGCAGATTTTCAAGCTCACCGGCGACCCCTTGGCCCTAGGTCTTATTGGGCTAGCCGAGGCTATTCCGAGCATCACCGTCTCGCTCTACGCCGGGCACGTAGCCGACTCGGTGCGGCGCAAGCGCATAGTAATACCAGCCGTGGTGGTGCTGTTTTTGTGCGCCGTTACGCTATGGTGGCTCGCGCACCCGGCTATGGCGAGCGTGCTGGCGGGCGGCCGCCTGCACCTCGACACGCTGAATGCCACCGTGGTATGGCCGCTGTACCTAGTCATTTTCGTGAGCGGCATTGCGCGGGGCTTTATGGGGCCGGCACTGTTTTCATTTATGCCGCAGCTGCTGCCCGACCGCAGCTTTTTGGCCAATGCCGTGACCTGGAGCTCGACTACCTGGCAGGGCTCGGCGGTACTGGGGCCAGCCATCGGGGGGTTACTGCTGCACCTCAGCGTCGAGTTTGCCTACGGCGTCGATATGGTGATGGAGGGCATAGCGTTGCTGTTTTTCATCAGCATCGCCAGCCGTGAACTGCCCCCTATCGAAGGCGAGAAGCTGAGCATAGGTGAGAGCATCACCAGCGGTATCAAGTTCATTTTCAACAACCAGCTGGTGCTGGCCGCGCTGTCGCTTGATATGTTTGCCGTACTCTTCGGTGGCGCGGTGGCCCTGCTACCCTTCTTCGCCGAAAATATTCTGCACGGTGGCCCCGACGCCTTCGGCTACCTGCGCGCCGCGCCGGCCGTAGGTTCGGTGCTCATGGCGGTATTCCTCACTTTCTCGCCCCTCAAAAAAGGCGCGGGCCGCAAGATGCTGTGGGCTGTGGCGGGCTTCGGGGCGGCCACCGTGGCCTTCGCGCTTTCTACCAACTTTTACCTGTCGATGTTCTTGCTGTTCCTCACGGGCGTGTTCGATTCGGTATCCGTTATCGTGCGCCAGACCTTGGTGCACACCTACACGCCGGAGTATATGAAGGGCCGCGTATCGGCCGTGAATAGCATCTTCATCGGCTCTAGCAACGAAATCGGCGCCTTCGAGAGCGGCACGGCTGCCAAGCTTATCGGCACCGTACCGAGCGTGGTTTTCGGTGGCCTTATGACGATGCTGGTGGTGGCCATCACGAGCTGGAAAGCCGACCAACTCCGCAAGCTGGAAATGGGTGCTGGCAAAAAGTAAGGCTATTTTCACAGCAAAACACTTTTAAACAGCGCTTTACTTTTAGTAAAGGCCAAGAGTCCGGTTGATGTGGCCAGCACTGCGCTGGCCACATCAACCGGACTCTTTCGTAACGCACCCAGTTTCTTCAGCTCGTGACGGGCCGGGAGCGGGGGTAGGCGGCTGCACTGCGCGGCCGGGGCTTTTTGCGGGTGCGATTGAGCCACATAAGCACCCCCGTGACGGGGAAAGTGAGGCTAACCAGTGTCACGACTAGCGCTAGCAACTTGGTCCATAGGCCGCCGATTTCGCCCGTGTGCAGCGGCTTGGCCAGGCGCCGCAGTTGGGCGCCGGCCGTTTGGCGGCTGTAGCGGTGCTGCGCCAGCGCTGCCCCGGTAGCGCGGTCCACAAAGAGCGTATCGAGGCCATTGTGCCGCAGCGGCAGCTCGCTGGGCGCGCTCACGGCTACCGCTGCGCCTGGGTTTTGGGGCGCGCCGATGCGCCAAAATTCGGCCGTGCGATACGTGGCTTGGCCCGTGCGCAGGGCCGCGTCGTAGGCGATTGCTTTGTCCTCATTGGCTGCCGAGCGAGGGGTAGGGAGCCCAACCGTCGGCCGCGAATT
>CAZZDR010000240.1:0-4443 GCA_964652535.1 uncultured Hymenobacter sp.
AGTAAATAAGTAGCGTGCGGCGCGCTATTTTTTCGCGGCTTTCGCCACTTCCTTCAGGTCTTTCACCGTGCCGTGGCTGTTGAAGTGCATGGTGGCGTCGTGGGCGCTGGCGGGGCCCGCCGCCACCGTGGCCGTGCCGGTGAGGGTATAGTCAGTTTTCTTAGGCTTAAAAATGGCCTTGAGCAGCACCTTGGGCATGGACTTGGGCTGGAACTTAACGTGAATAGGCATCAGCTCGATGCCCTTTTTCTTGAAGGTGATATCCTTGGTTTCTACGCCCTTTACGTCCATATCGTCTTCTACCTGAAAGTGGTAGCTCACCTGCTTCACCGTGAAGGGAATAGGCTCGTAGTTGGTCACGCGCAGCGTCACCACGGCCTCGCCTTTTTTGAGGCCCAGCTTGGTAACGTCTACGTCGGCCACCTCGATTTTGGGTAGCTTCGGGATGTAAACACGCTTGCGTACATCCACCGGAATTTTGGTGGGCCCCAGGCCCGGCAGGTCGGCGTAGAGGATGGTGTGCAGCTGCACCGTCACGCAGTCGCGCTGCGCCGTTTTGGCCTGGTGTTTCAGCTCGGGCAGGTTCAATACCAGCGGCAGCTCCAGGCTACTAGTGGCGTCGCGCTTCACCCGCAGTGGGCGGCTTTTATGGCCTTGGGCCAGCTGCTTGCCCTCTACGCGGGCCACGTAGCTGAGGCTGTCGATGGCAAGCTCGATGGGCGAGTGGTTGTGCAGCTGCACCTTAAACTGGCCCGTAATGCGCTCGCGCGTGATGTTCTGGATGCTGAGCGTAGGCTTCTCCAGGGTGGGTAGCAGCGCCTTGCCGTGGTCGGTAGCAAAATAAGTGATGCCGCCACCTAGCAGCAGCAGGCCCAGCAGCACGAGCAGCGTCGTGCGCACGGGGTGCCCCCCGGTCGAAGAAGTAGTCATAAGTCAATGAGCAATTAATAATGAGCAATGAATGGGAAGGAGTAGTTGATAGGGAAATAATTAGGTGATAATGAGCGCGATGGATAGAGAGGCAATTGCTCCTTGCTCATTACTTCTCACCCTTCGGCCCAGCGGTAGCGGCGCTCTTTCCAGTGGATGGCGCCGGGCCATACCGTGTAAGCCAGGATAGCCACCGACATCACCAGCAGGTAGCCTTCGTAGAGCAGCAGCACGGGCAGGCGCTCGCGGTGCCCGGCTTGCCGCAGCGTAATGCCTATGAATAGGCTTTGGCACAGCACCTTAGCTGCCCACAATACCGCTACGGTGCCCAGCGGCACCAGCCCTGGCCAGCCCAGCACGGTGTAAAAGGCGCCGTAGGAGGCGAACAGCACCCCCAGCTGCCAAGGCAGGCGGCCGGCCCCGCGCATCCAGCGCTTGCGCTGGCGCAACAGGTGGTGCACGGTGGGCTGCGGCACCGACACGCCCAGCACCCGTGGGTCGATGAGGTTGCGGTAGTGCCAGCCCTGGGCCACTATTTGGGCAAAGAGCTGCACATCTTCGGTGACGCTGAAAGCCAGCGCCTCGTAGCCGCCGATAGACTTGTAGGCGGCCCGCGTAACGAGCATATTGTTGCCCACTGCCGTCACGGGCAGGCCGCAGTCGGTAAGCAGCCGGATGAGGCTCAGGCCAAACAGCCAGTCGAGCCCCTGCCAGCGCCCAAACAACCCGCCGTCCGCTGTGGTGATGCCCGTGACCACGCCTACCCCCTCGGGCGCGGCAGCCAGCATGGCCTGCACCCAGCTGGGTGCCAGGGCCATATCGGCATCGGTGAGCAAGAAGTAGTCGGCGGTAGCGGCGCGGCAGAGGTGGGCCAGGGCGTTGCCTTTGCCGTGGGCCGTACCCAGCTGGTGCCGGATAGACAGCAGCCGAAACTGCGGCTTATCGGCAATGAAGCGCCGCACCACGGCCGCTGTGTCGTCGGTCGAGGCATCGTCGGCGATGAGAATTTCGAGCCGGTCGGGGGGGTAGGCGAGTGCGGCCAGCGACTGCAAGCAGCGCTCAATAGTGTCCTCCTCGTTGCGAGCCGCGACCAGGATGCTTACCCGGGGTAGCGACGCTTGGGCCAGCGCTGGCAGCGCCGGCCGAGGCCACAACAAGCGCAGCAGCACCAAGCCGTAGACCCCAAAAAACAGCCCAAAAAATACTGTCGAAAAAACCATCAAGCACGCCCACCAGGCTAAGAGAATGTCGCTCTAACCCTCCCTACCAGGCGGCTGAGCTACATTTTTGTGTACGGTGAGCTAGGGCCTGCACGTTTCAGGTTAAAATACTGATATTTTGCAGGTTAATCAGCAAATACGTAGTTTTTTTGCGGGTTATACTTGCTTTGCGCTACTGGGCGCTGCTGGCACTTGGTAGCCAAGGCGTTGCGCATTAATTAGAATAGCAAATTCTCTAGTAAATACTTAGTGGATAAATAAATACGCAGTAAAAAAATACGTGTTTATTCAGTGCCGCTGGCAGGGCTGCGTCTAGCTAGCCGGCGTATACCCAGCAGGCCGCAGCTGCCGGGTGGTAGTGCGTTATTCCCTATTTCTTCTTTGTATGTTTTATCACGATAAACGGACGCAGTATAAGGTGCGCGTCGAGAAGCCTAATCCTGCTTTTGCCCGCATGCTTCAGCAAGCCATTGGCGGTATAGAAGGCGAAATGCGCGTGTGTTTGCAGTACTTATTCCAGGCCTGGAACTCGCGTGGCCCGGCCAAGTACCGCGACATGCTGCTTGACGTGGGCACGGAGGAAATCTCGCACATCGAAATGCTCGCTACCGCCGTGGCGCTCAACCTGGAGGGTGCCCCGCTGAGCGTGGCCGAAGCCGCCATTAAGCAAGACGGTGTAGTTGGTGCCGTGCTGGGTGGCATGAACCCGCGCGCGTTCCTGTCGGCTGGCCTGGGTGCCATGGCGTTTGATTCCGAAGGCGTGCCATTTAGCGGCGCCTACGTGGTAGGCAGCGGCAACATCTTGGGCGATATGTATACCAACGTGGCCGCCGAAAGCACCGGCCGTGTGCTGGCCACCCGTCTCTGGGAGCTTACCGACGACCCAGGTATGAAGGATATGCTTGGCTTTATGATTGCCCGCGACACCATGCACCAGCAGCAGTGGCTGGCCGTGATTGAGGAGCTGGGCGGCGCTAGCGCCCTACCCATCCCCAACTCGTTTCCGCAACTCGATAAATATAAGGAGTTCGACTACGGCTTCATCACGACCAATATTGATGGCTCGGCCACACCTACTGGCCGCTGGACGCAGGGCCCGAGCATTGATGGCAAAGGCGAGTTTCACGTCATCAAAGCCGAGCCCTACGGCGACGAGCCCAAGCTCGGCCCGCCCGTGCCCAAAGGCCACGCGCAGAAAGAGCAGATGACCATGACCGATACCATTATCGGCAACATCAAGGATAGCTTGAGCTAAAAAAATGCTAGCAGCTGGTTATGAGGCAACGCGACCCCATAACCAGCTGCTAGCGTGTTCTTAGTCTAATAAATCAACTCGTTAGCCAGCCTGCGCGCCCACCAGCTCATCCGTCAAAAACCTGACGCGCAGTGCGGGGGTAGGCAGCCAGCACGCCTCCTGCCGGCCAAACCAGCGGTAGCGGTGGCGCGCTACGAAGCGGTACAACGCGTCGCGCCAGGGCCGGGGCAGCAGCCAGCCGGCTTCGGCCAGCCGCCAGCCTTTGCCGAGCAGGCGCGCAATGCGCAAGATGGCCGTGGAGTGCGTGTATAGGCGGCCGTTTTCGAGAAGCACGACCGAGTCGGGGTCGGGTAGAACGGTCAGCGGGGCATGGCCGTGGGCCGCCAGTAGGGCCTGCCCAGCCGGGCTTTGCAGCGCGGCAAAGCGAAACCGCCCTGCGGTATCGTGGCGAATGATAAACTGCACAAACCCGTGGCAGAGGTTGCACACACCATCGAAGAGGATAACTGCCGAAGTAGAACTAGCCATAAGTAGCCGGAGGCGCGCTTGCACCACCAGTAGCTTAACGCGCCGGGTGGCTCATAGTTTGGGCAACAGGTAGCCAAACAGGCCGCACACTAAAAACCAGTACTTCGCACTACGGGTTTTCTGGCACCATTACGTATATTTTTCGTCATTACGGCTTGGCAATCAACCGTAAAAGGAGCTGTCACTATTTCTTTTAGAACTCTTTTTTATGCGCAAGCAAACGTTTCAACTTTCTTTACTGACCCTGGCTCTTGGCACTTGCTTGCTGACCGCCTGTGGTAGCGACAACAAGAGCGGCGATGGCGCCACTACGAGCGGCACGGGCGCTACTACCAGCGATGCGGGTAGCAGCAGCATGAGCGCCGACAGCACCTCTATGGGCGCTGGTGGTAGCGACATGAGTGGCTCGGCCTCGGGCTCAAGCACTGGCAGCGGCACAGGTACCGGTGATATGAGCGGCTCCACGACGGGCGGCTCGACCAGCGGCACCATGGGTGGCTCTACGAGCGG
>CAZZDR010000241.1:0-4441 GCA_964652535.1 uncultured Hymenobacter sp.
ACGTGGCACTCCATTTCTGGCCAAATGCCAAGCGGAGTGCTACGTTGCTTAACACTCATTCCCACCCATGAAATTATCGCACTTGCTCTTGGGCCTAGGCCTGCTGGCTGCCAGCGGAGCCCAAAGCCCGCCGTCTTCGCGCCCGCCTGTGGACGCCTACCCCTTTCAAAACCCCGATTTGCCGCTCGACCAGCGCGTGAATGACTTGGTGGGCCGCCTCACCCTAGCCGAGAAAGTTTCGCAGATGCTGAACGCCTCGCCGGCTATTGACCGGCTGGGCATCCCGGCTTACAACTGGTGGAACGAGGCGCTGCACGGCGTGGCTCGCACCGGCTTGAAGACCACGGTGTTTCCGCAGGCTATCGGCATGGCGGCCACGTTTGACAAGGACGCCATGCTGACGATGGCCACCATGACCTCGGATGAGGCGCGGGCGGTGCACCAGGAGTACGTGCGGCGGGGCGAACGGGGTATTTATCAAGGCCTCACGTTTTGGACGCCGAACATCAACATCTTTCGCGACCCGCGGTGGGGTAGGGGCCAGGAAACCTACGGTGAAGACCCGTACCTGACCGGCCAGCTCGGCTCAGCGCTGGTGAAGGGTTTTCAGGGCGATGACCCCAAGTATCTGAAAATCACGGCTTGTGCTAAACACTTTGCTGTGCACAGCGGCCCCGAGTCGTCGCGCCACGAGTACAATGCCCAAATAAGCGATTATGACTTGTGGGACACGTACTTACCGGCCTTCCGCGATTTGATAGTGGACGCCAAGGTGGCCGGCGTGATGTGTGCCTACAACGCCTACGCCGGCCAGCCCTGCTGCGGCAGCGACGTGCTGATGACGGACATTCTCTACAAAAAGTGGCAGTTTAAGGGCTACGTAACCTCCGACTGCGACGGTATCAACGACTTCTGGCAGCACCACAAAACCGACCCTGACGCGGCCACCGCTGCGGCCAACGCTGTGCTGCACGGTACTGATATAGAGTGCGCTACAGGTAAGCTCGCTACCTACAATTCGCTGCTGGAATCGGTGCAGAAAAAGCTCATCAGCGAGCAGCAGCTCGACACATCGGTAAAGCGGCTGTATAAAATCCGGTTTCAACTAGGCATGTTCGACCCCGTGGAGCGCGTGAAGTACGCCCGGATTCCGCTGAGCGTGGTAGAGAGCGCCCCGCACCAGGCCCACGCCCTAAAGATGGCCCGCGAGTCGGTGGTGCTGCTCAAGAATGAAAAGAACACCCTACCCCTGCGCAAAGACCTAAAGAAAATCGTAGTGCTTGGCCCCAACGCCAACAACGAGAACGTGCAGCTAGGCAACTACAACGGCTTCCCGACCGACATCGTGACGCCGCTCGAAGGCATCCGGGCCAAGGTGGGGCCGGGCACAGAGGTAGCCTACATCCAGGGAGTTGACTACGCCAGTAACACCGTGTATGAGCCGCTCGATATTAATAAGCAGCTGACTTACAATGGTAAGCCAGGCTTTCAGGCTGAGTACTTCAAGGGTACTAACCTGGAGGGCGCTGCCGTAGCCACGCGCCAAGAAGCTGGCCTGGACCGCTACCTGGCCAACGTGAAGCTGGAAATTGCGCCCGGCCTGCCGGCCGAAAACGTGTCGGCCCGCTACCGCGCCACCTTTACGCCCGCCGCCACCGAGGAGCTAGCCTTGCAAATCACGGGCGACGACGGCTACCGTCTCTATGTCAACGATAAGCAAGTGATTGACGCCTGGGCTGGTCGCGGGTCATCGACTAAGCAGTACGTGCTCAGCGTGACCAAGGGCCAGCCCCTCGACCTGCGCCTGGAGTACGTGCAGCTCGACCGCCGCAGCATCCTCAAGTTTACCGGCGCGCGGGTGGTGCCTATGAATCCGGCCAACATCCTGGCCCAGGTGAAAGACGCCGACGCTATCGTGTTTGTAGGCGGCATCTCGCCGCAGCTTGAAGGCGAGGAAATGACGGTGAAAGTACCCGGCTTCAGCGGCGGCGACCGCACCACTATCGGCTTGCCCGAGGTGCAGACCAACTTGCTGAAAGTGCTGCACAGCAGTGGCAAGCCAGTAGTGTTTGCCATGATGTCGGGTAGCGCCCTGGCTACCCCCTGGGAAGCGGCCAACCTACCGGCCCTGCTCACGAGCTGGTACGGTGGGCAAGCGGCGGGCACAGCCCTGGCCGACGTGCTGTTTGGCGATTACAACCCCGCCGGCCGCCTACCCGTCACGTTCTACAAGTCGGAAACCCAGCTGCCGGCCTTCGACAACTATAGCATGGCCGGCCGCACCTACCGCTACTTCACCGGCGAGCCGCTTTACCCCTTCGGCCATGGCCTGAGCTACACTACGTTTAAGTACAGCAGCTTAAAAGTGCTGTCGAAAACTACCACCGGGCAGCCCATTCGGGTGAGCGTGGAGGTGCAGAACACCGGCGCTCGCGCCGGCGATGAGGTGGTGCAGCTCTACGTGCGCCACCCCGGCGCTACGGGCCGCGTGGCGCGCCACGCGCTGGAAGGTTTTCGACGCATCAACCTCGCGCCGGGTGCTCGGCAGACGGTATCATTCACGCTCTCGCCGCGCCAGCTTTCGCGGCTCGATGCGCAGGCCCGGCGCCTAGAAGCCCCTGGCAAAGTGCAGGTATTTGTGGGCGGCGGCCAGCCCCTGGCGGCGGCGGTTGCGGCGGGCCGCGTGCAGCAGGCTAGCTTGCTGCTGACCGGCGCGCCAGTGACAATTGACCAAAAATAGAGACATCCTTAGTCTACGGAAATGGCCCGCGCAGCTGCGTGGGCCATTTTTATGCTTAATACCTACCGGTTAAGCCTTTGCTGCGCAAGTGACGCCCTACCCCCCTTGTGGCGGCTAAAAGCTGGAAAGCCTTCGGGCTTGCCTTTCGCTTAGCGAGTGTCGCGAGGCACCTTTCTGGCTATTGCATCTCTACCGTCCCAGAAGCTGGCTTAGCCTTGCTTCTGGCGGGGGCCAGCTTCTGGCGTTGCGTGGTTGAGAAGCAGGGCGGGGGTAGCATCTTTACGCTTCGCTTTGCTCTTCCCTCCGCATGATTGCTCGTACTTTTTGCCCGGCCATTAGCCGGCGTTTGCCGGCGGTGCTGCTGGCGGTGGCCGCCCTCACTAGCTGCGCCCGCCTGGTACCCTCCACTGCTAAGACTGATTATCTGGTGTACGTGGGCACTAATGTTTCCTCGCCGCAGGAAAACACCATCTACCTCTACCACCTTAGCCCCGCCACTGGCGAGCTGCTGCCGCTAGGGGGCATGAAGGGGGGCATTAGCCCCACCTACCTCACCATGGATGCCGCACACCGCTACCTCTACGCGGTGAGCGAAACCCAGACCTACCTGGGGGCACCCGGCGGCGGGGTAAGTACGCTGGCCATTGACCAGCACAACGCGACGCTGTCGATGCGCAACCAGCAGGCCTCGCTGGGGGCATCACCGTGCTATATCAGCCTCGACCATACGGGTAAAAATGCGCTGGTAGCCAACTATTCAAGCGGTAGTGTGGCGGTGCTGCCCGTGCGCTCCGACGGCCAGCTGAGTCCCGCCTCGGCCACCGACCAGCACCAGCTGCCCACCGGGCCCCATAAAAACCAGGACAAGCCGCACGCCCACAGCTTCCTGCCATCGCCCGATAACCGCTACGTTTTTTCGGCCGACTTAGGTACGGATAAAGTATATGGTTACCAGCTCGATGCGAGTAGCGGCAAGCTGAGCGCGCTGCCTGCCCCCGCCTTCGTAGCCAAACCTGGGGCTGGGCCGCGCCACCTCACGTTTCACCCCAATGGCCGCTGGGCTTACCTCGAAAATGAGTTGAACTCGACCGTCACGGCGCTGGCATATGATGCCAAGGCTGGTACGTTTCAGGAAATTGAGACGCAGACTACGCTACCCGCTGGCTTTGGTGGCGACAACTCGGGCGCCGATGTGCACGTGAGCCCCGACGGCCGGTTTGTCTACACCTCCAACCGGGGCGATAACAGCTTGGCGGTGTTCCGCATTGCGCCCGCCGATGGCCGCCTCACGCTGGTGCAGCACGTGAGCACCCAGGGCAAAACGCCCCGCAACTTCGCGCTCGATCCCAGCGGCCGGGTACTGCTGGTAGCCAATCAAAACTCCGATAACGTGTTTACTTATACCGTCGATAAGCAGACGGGTAAGCTCACGCCTACCGGTAAGTCGGTGACCCTGCCCTCGCCGATGTTTGTCGAAATCGTGCCTGATTTTACGCGCTAAGCTTGCTCAGTCGGCGGTGATTGCGAGCGTAAAAAAGTGAAGCGCGGCAATCTTTCCTGCACGCTAGGTACTCCTAACAACAAGGAAAGATTGCCGCGCTTCACTTTTTTACGCTCGCAATCACCGCCGTTTTTTATTCGCCGGCGATTGGCAGTAGCGCCAGCAGCTCGTTTTCTGAGATAATCGGCACTTTGAGCGTG
>CAZZDR010000242.1:0-4437 GCA_964652535.1 uncultured Hymenobacter sp.
CCGGCCGGGGCGGCCAGGTTCTTACCGATTTTCTGAATCTTGCCGCCGCTCAGCAACACGTCGGTATTCTCCAATTTACCAGCCTTTTCGCTGGTCCACACGGTGGCGTTCTTAATAAGCACCGGCTGCTGCGCGGGCGTGCCGCCCAGGCCGTAGGCGCCCAGCGGGTAGCTCACTTTGCCGAGCACGAGGGGGGGTAGGGCCTTGGCCGAGTCGCGGCGGGCCTGGCGGCTGGCCTCGTCGAGGCGGCGGGCACTCCAGGTCACGGGCGTGCCGTCGGGCAGCTGGCCGTCGCCGCGGAAGGTCTTGGTTTCGGCCGCGTAGTAGCCGCTAAGGCGGGTGGCACCGGCGTTGGTGGGCGGCGTGCTGTTATTGTTCGCCTTGGGCCCGGCGGCCTTGCCCTTGATTTTATCGGCGGGGTTGAAAACCAGCGTGGCCAGCTCGGTGCTCACGGCAATGCTGCCACGCACGGTGTCGCCCGGCGCGGTAATGACGCGCAGCTCGGGCGTCTCGGGCTTGCCGCCCTGGATGAGCAGGCGCTGCTCGGGCTGCTGGCCCAGCGTGAAGGCGTACACGCCCCGGTAGTCGGCGGGCAGCGTCGAGAGCTGGTAGCGTTCGCCCTGTACCCAGTTGTCGAGCAGCACGTTGTCCTCGGCCAGCAGTGGGCGCGAGCACACCAGGAAGTTGGCCACCAGGCCGGCGCGCAGGCTACCTACTTCATTCTCAGCGTGCAGCAGGCGGGCCGGCGTGGCCGTGAGCGCCTGCACTATCTGCTGCTCAGTGAGACCATAGCGGGCTGCCTTGCGCACGTTGGACCAAAACTTGGTCTTGTCCTTGAGGTCGGCCACCGTGAAGCAGAAGGGTAGGCCAGCCTGAGCCAGCCGGGCAGCATTGGCCGGGGCCTGCTCCCAGTGCTGCAAGTCTTCGAGGGCAATGCGCTGGGCATCGTACACATCGTCAACTTGATACGCCTCGGGGAAGTTGACGGGCACCACGAACGTGGCGCCCGTAGCCTTCAGCTCGGGTAGGCGCTGGTACTCATCGCCCTGGCCCTTGATGATGTACTGCACGCCAGCCTCGTCGCCGACCCTATCCGCACGCAGGGCCGAGAGCTTGTCGCGCACTTCAAACAGGGCGGGCAGGCGCTTTTGCTGGCTTAGGGCCGCCAGCGACAGGTTTTGCTCGCGGCGCGGGTTGCGCTGGTTCCACTGCGCGTCGAGGTAGCTCTGGCGTAGCAGCGCAATACTGCCCATGAGCGAGCTGGGGTAGTCCTGGGTCGAGGTGCCTTTGTCGAACGACAAGCCGCTAGCGGCGCGGTCGAGCAGCAGCACCTCGTTTTCTTTCAGGTCGGTGTTGAGGCTTACCAAGGCCGCCGTGCCGCGCATGATGCCGTCGGGCTGCTGCGTGAGCACCGCCCCAAAGCCCAGCTGGCGGTAGGCTTTGGCCTGGTCGGCGTTGATTTTAAACAGCTCGGCCGCGTTGGTTTCGGGGTGAATGGCCTGGTTCCAGTCGTAGGCGCCGGCCTTTTGCGACTCAAACTGCGGGCCAGCGCCGCGCCGGCCGCGCCGCTCGGGCGCCTTGGTTTCGGGCACGCCGTAGCTGGTAAAAATATCGACCAGGCCAGGGTAGATGTACTGCCCGCGCAGGTCGCGCACCACCGCGCCCGCCGGAATCTTGACGCTGGCCGTGGGCCCAACGGCCTCAATCTTGCCCTCCCGAATCACGAGCGTAGCATCCGTGAGCCGGGTCTGGTAGTCGGCCTGAATAGTGGCGTGCGTGAAAGCGTAGAGGCCGGGCCGCTGGTCGTATACGCCATTGCGGGGGTAGGTACCGGGCTGGGCCAGTGCCGGGCCGGCCACGCCCAGGCCCAGCAAAGCCAGACCGGCGCGCAGCGAAAAAGAAAGCTTAGAAGTCAAGGTAGAACCAATAAAAAGCAACGTAGTAAAAGGCTAGTGCCCACCCGGGCAGCTGTGGCTTCAAATGTAGCGGCCACTGCGCACCGGGTTGCACGCTACCCCTATTTTTTATCGCTTTTTCGGGTTAACTTCTTCTACCTAATTTCTTCACTCTCATGCGCAAAGGCACCCAAGTAAGCTGGAAATACGGTACCGGCACAGCCACCGGCAAAATCGAGTCTATCCACAAAGAATCTATCACCCGCAAGCTCAAGGGCAGCGATATCACCCGCAATGGCTCGGCTGATGACCCGGCCCTCGTTATCGTGCAAGAAAACGGCGACAAAGTTTTGAAGCTCCAGAGCGAAGTAAATGCCGCTAAATAAGTAACTTAGCCTGGCCATTTGCTTTCGCGCCATGCTCCCTACCCCACCCAGCTACTATGCCGTGCAGTACCAGGCGCAGCCCGCGCTGCTGCGGGGCTGCGTGCTACGCCCGCTCTCGGCCACCGATTTTACGGAAGTGAGCGAGCTGCTGCTGGCCTGGGCCCGGCACTATGCCTGCCCCTTCTGGCTGCTCGATGGCCGCGTTGATACACAGCCCCAGCCCGTCGACGTATATGAGTGGCTGCGAGAGGAGTTTTTGCCGCGGGTGCAGCAGAGCCTGGGCCGCATTCCGTGCATCGCCTTTGTGGCGCAGCCCGAGCTTTGGCAAGCCCTCAACGCGCTTAGCTACGCCCCGCCGGCGCCCATTGTGCTATCGGCCGCGTACCGGGCCAACTGGTTTACCACCGAAGAAGATGCACTGGCCTGGCTGGGGCAGTTTCGGCCGGCTATTGGCGGGGCAGAGAGGGGGTAGGGCGGCCGTTATTTCAAGTCAGCTTCGCCAAAAACAAAACCCCCGTCAGCGTCTGCTGGCGAGGGTTTTTAGTTCTGTACCGGGGGTAGGGCCCGGCTTAGCGGTTGCTGGAGTCGGGCTTGATGAAGGATTCCTTCTCCATTTCCTCGGGCACCACCACAATGCCTTGTTGCAGCATCGAGTTGCGCTTGCCATAGAGGAAGTACACGATAAAGCCTAGCAGCATCCAGCCGAAAGCTACTTGCAGGGTGAAGGCATCTAGGCCCACGATAAGCAGCGTGCATACGATGGCGCCCATAATGGGCACCAATGGGAATGCCGGCGTGGAGAGCGGCGCACGGAACGGACGCGGCTGCTCGGGGTCCGACTTGCGCATAATCCACACACCGATGCTCACCAGCACGAAGGCCAGCAGCGTGCCAAACGAGGTAAGGTCGCCGGCCAGCGAGCCGGGCACGAAGGCCGCGAACAAGCCCACAAACACCATCAGCATCAGGTTTGATTTATAAGGCGTGCTAAAGCGCGGGTGCAGCTCGGAGAAGGCTTTAGGCATGAGGCCGTCCTTGGCCATCGAGAAGAACACGCGGCTCTGGCCCATGAGCATCACCAAGATTACCGACGTGAAGCCCAGCAGGATACCTACCGTAACGGCCGTAGCCAGCCAGCCGTAGCCGGGCATGTGCGCCCGAATGGCGTAGGCTACCGAAGCCTCGCCACCCAGGGCGGGGTCAGCAAATTCGCGCCAGTTGGCCACGCCCGTGAGCACGTGCCCAAACAGGATGTAGAGTACTGTGCAAATGGCCAGTGAGCCCAGAATACCGATGGGCATGTCGCGCTTGGGGTTTTTGGCCTCTTGCGCGGCCGTGCTCACGGCGTCGAAGCCGATGAAGGCGAAGAATACGATGCCCGCGCCCCCAATAATGCCGCCCAGCCCGTGCTTAAAGAAGCCTTCGTAGGTGCGCACCGTTTCACCGGCCGCGTTTTTGACCACGGCATCGGCCGGAATGAGGTAGGGCGTGTGGTTGGCGGAGTTGATAAACTGCCAGCCCACGGCGATGAACACCACCACGATGAGGGTTTTCAGGATAACTACTACGGCGTTGAAGAGCGCCGATTCCTGAGTGCCTTTTACTAACAACAAGCTCAGGGCCACGATAATGAGCAGCGCAGGCAGGTTGACGAGGCCCTGCTGCTGCACACCGTTAATCATGGCGTGCTCGAAGGGCGAGTGGCTGAGATTGTACGGTATACTGGTGCCAAAGACTTCCAGCAGCTTATTGAGGTACTCGCTCCAGGCGATAGACACGGTGGCCGCGCCCAGCGCGTATTCCATGATGAGCGCCCAGCCAATAACCCAGGCCACAAACTCGCCCATGGTGGTGTAGGCGTAGGTGTAGGCTGAGCCAGCAATCGGAATCATGGCCGCAAACTCGGCGTAGCATAGCCCCGCAAATACGCAGCCGAACGCCGCCAGGATAAAGGCCAGCGTGACGCCCGGCCCCGAGGCCTGGGCTGCCGCTGCCGCCGTGCGCACAAACAGGCCCGCCCCGATGATGGCGCCCACGCCCAGTGCCACGAGGTTGCCGGCGCCCAGCGTTCGCTTGAGGGTGCCGTGCCCGGTTGAGTTGGCTTCGCCCAGGAGTTGGGCAAGCGGTTTTTTGGCAAAAATACTAGCCATGCAAAA
>CAZZDR010000243.1:0-4425 GCA_964652535.1 uncultured Hymenobacter sp.
CCGACGACACGGCCGCCGCCAAAATGGCCATCATGCGCGAGTGCGGCATCCACGTCGTGGATTCGCCCGCCGAGATTGGCGACACCATGCTACGCGTGCTGGGCAGCAAGTAAGGTTAACTTGCTTCGCTAAACCTTGCTTTTAAGAGTCGCTGCCACCTGCTGGCAGCGACTCTTTGTTTTTAGAGCCAATGACCAAGTCTTTAGTTGCGCTGGTGATTTTTACGCTAGCTAGCGAGGCACTCCGCGCTCAATCTGGGCAACGCCCCGACTCGGTGCGGGTAGTCGTGCTGCGCGATGTTGCTGTCAATGATAAAATTGCACGCTTGGTCGTAGCCTCAGGCAAGTCGCAACGCAATTATTTTCATATTCTCAGCCCGGGCGGTGCGCACGCGGTGCGGTTTTGGGCCCCGCGCGGCGGCTACCACCAACTACGTGAGATTTTAGTGCGTCTGCACAACCCAGGCGACATCGTGGAGGGCCAGCTGCGCGTGCGGGTGGCCAGCGTAGCGGCCGATGGCAGCCCAGCCGATGACAACCTGCTGCCCTCGGTGGTAACATTGACTACTTGCACCTTGCAGCAGGCGCGCCGGCACCTTACCCTGACATGGCCGACTAATCGGGTAGTAGTACCAGCAGGTGGTTTCTTCTTGGTAATAGAAGGGCTAGGTAGTTTCCCTGACGAGTACGTAAGTAAATTTATTCCGCCGTCGGGGCCAAAGCAACCAGCCCAATATGAAATCAGTCGGCATAGCCAACCAGAAGCTAACCCGCGGCTAGTTAGCATAATGGACTTTCCAGACCTGGGAGGAGGCTCGCCGATGACCGCCGCAGGCGAAAACTGGCATCGCGACGCTAAAACCCAGGCTTGGCGCTCTAGTAGTGGTCAAAAGTCAGTGGTTTTTATTGAAGCAGTTTTTGAGTAAAGTCCAGCTGCTACCGACTACCACCCGCCGCGCCCTATCAAATCGGGCCGGAAGATGACGCCGATGCTGACGAGCGTCGAAACCGGCGCGGTGCGCGGGTTGAGCGGGTTGCTTTTGTCGCCGCCCGTGGGCAGCGAGATGCCCAGCGTGCCCTGGCCCTGCACCACGCCGTGGCCGATGCGCATAAAGAGCGTGGGCTCAACGAAAAAGCGGTTGGTGGGCACCAGCTGCTGGCCCTCGTAGGTGAGCCGGGTATAATCGACCAGTGTGCCGCGCACCGAAGCCCCGGCCGTGATGATTGGGCTCAGCGGCCGCGCCGCATATAGCTGCCCATAATAACGAAAATACTGCGCCTCATAGAGCCCAGAGATAATGGGCACCGGCAGAATGTAGAGCACTCCTACATCCACGCTGTGCAGCTGCACACTGGCAAACCCTACCCCCCCTACCGCCGCCCAATACCAAGCCGAGTGCGCCGTGGGCGCCTGGTAGTAGCCCAGCCCTACCCCCGCCTGCCGGTGCGAATCTTGGTAAGTGGTGGTGACGTTGTTGGTAGTGGTTTCGGTGGTGCTGCCCTGGAAGGCCGACTCGCCAGCGAGCAGCAGGTGGGCCGTGGGCGCCCAAGCGGCGTCTACCTCCAGCGAGCTGATGCCCCGCAGGCTGCCGGTTAGTTCCACCTGGTGATGGGTGAGCAGCGGCGTGCTGGGCACAGTGGGCACATACACGGCGCAGCCGCCGAGCAATAGGCCGAGGCCAAGGGGGTAAGCGATACGTATTGTTTTCACAAGAGAAGGGGGGTAGGGACCAGGGCTAACGTGCCGCAAACAACGGGTACTTGCACCTATTCTAGCAAGGCTATAGTTGAGCGCATAAGACACTAGGCAGCGATGCACCACCAGCCAGATACGGCCCTACAAACCTCAGCAAGCGGTTTTTAGGCCTCTATGCACGGGACTTTAGCCCGCGCGGTCAGTACATTTAATTTGGCTACTAAAGCCCGTGTAGGAAGATGCATATGTCTAGCAACGGCCAGCCTGAACTGATGCGCGGGTTTGTCTTATTCAATAACCAAGGGCTCCGTCGCAGCTCATTGCTTGGATGCTGCAACTGCGCCATACCGCGTATTTCTAAGCTAGGTCATAGCCCCAAGGCGCTGTTCACAGGCCGGAAACTGGCCTACCCCCGTTGCGCGCACGAATTTTATCTAAGCTTGACTATTCATCTTAGCCTCAACGTACGTATGGGTAGGGCCGCTGCATCCGGCGGTTTTTCTGTTTGTTATGTCCGATTATACTTGCGACGCCCTTATTATTGGCTCCGGCCAGGCTGGCAACCCGCTAGCCAAGGCGTTGGCCGAAGCCGGCCGCACCGTTATCCTGGTAGAAGAAGCGCAGCTAGGCGGCTCGTGCCTCAACTACGGCTGCGTACCCACCAAAACCCTGCTCGCCTCGGCCACCCGCGCCCATGAAGTGCGCACCGCCGACACGCTGGGCATCCGGCCTAGCGGCGAGTTTGCCGTAGACATGCCCGCCGTGATAGCCCGCAAGGACGCCCTGCTAGCCAAGTCGCGCCAGAGCCTGCGCGACTCGCTGGCTCCAGAGCACCAAAACATCACGGTCTTGCACGGGCACGCGGCCTTTACTGGCCCCAAGCAGGTGCAAGTGCAGGAAACCAAGACCCGCGCCAGCATCATCGTGGCCAAGCAGGTATTTATCAATACGGGCACCCGCGCGGCCGTGCCCGAGGTACCGGGCTTGGCTGAAACTGGCTTTCTTACCACCACTGAGCTGCTGGATGTGCAGGAGGTGCCGGCCCACCTAATTATCCTGGGTGGCGGCTACATCGGGCTCGAATACGGGCAGATGTACCGGCGCTTTGGCAGCCAGGTCACCATCATCGACACGGGCGAACAGGTGCTGGAGCGCGAAGACGACGACGTGTGCCAGGCCTTGCAAGAGGCCTTGGAGCAGGAAGGCATCGAGTTTATTTTGCAGGCCAAAGCCCAGAGCGTGGCCCGCACCGCGGGCGGCCAGTACAGCCTCGCGCTGGCCACCCAGCAGGGCACGCGCCACGTGCACGGCAGCCACCTGCTGGTAGCCACCGGCCGCCAGCCCAATACCGACCAGTTGGGCTTGGAAACCACGGGCATCAAAACCGATGAGAAAGGCTACATCCAGGTCAATAGCCAGCTTGAAACCAATGTAAAGGGCGTTTTTGCGCTAGGCGATGTGCACGGCGGGCCGCAGTTTACGCACCTGAGCTACGACGATTTTCGAGTGGTCCGCGACCACCTACTGTACCAGGGCTCGCGCCGCTCGGCCAAGCAGCGGCCCCTTCCCTACTGTGTTTTTACCGACCCCGCTCTGGGCCGAATTGGCCTGAGCGAAACGCAGGCAAAAGACCAAAAAATCGATTACCGAGTGAGCAAAATTCCGGTGCGCATTATCAGCCGGGCCCAGCAAACGGGCGAGTCGGCTGGCTTCTGGAAAGTGCTGGTGGGCCCCGACGACCGCATTTTGGGCGCTGCCATCGTGGGTCCCGAAGCCGGCGAAATCATGACGATGCTTCAGATTGCGATGGCCGGCCGCCTGCGTTATCAGCAATTACAAAACATGGTTATCGCCCATCCTGTGTGGGCCGAAGGTCTTAACGTGGTATGGCGTGAATTGGCAAAAAAGTAACGTAAAGAATAAAAAAGGCCGTCCTGCTCCGACAAGCAGGAAGGCCTTTTTTATTACTTCTTCTACTTACTACTTCCCTTCCTTGGCTACCCGCACGCCTACCGACATGATGCCGGGCAGCTGGTTTTGGCGCATGTACTGCTCCAGCGTCAGCTTGTAAGTGCCAGGCTTGGCGAAGTGCTGGTGCGGCAGTGCCAAAAACTGGTGGTCGAAGATATCGCCGGCCCCGGCACCCAGCGGCTCGCCGGTTTTGGGGTCCATTAGCGTCATTTGGTGCAGTAGCGCAGGGCCGGCCGGGCGGCTATCGGGGCCCGTGAGCGTGTGCTTGAGGTAGAGGTTGTAGAACCCGTAGCCCGAAGCATTGCGCACCGCAAAGTACACCTGGTAGCGGGCCGCAGTGTCGGCAATAGAGAACGTGAAGGTGGGACGCTGCTGCACATCCCACACATAGGGGTCACCGGAGGGCGATTTCAGGTCCACATTCTCCTCATACACGCGGTTGGGATCGCAGGCACTGAGGGCCACGGCTAGCGGCAGCAGAGCCAGCCAGCCCCGCCGCGGGGCCAGCCGCCAGTTTACTAAAAGCAAGCGTTGCATAAGTTAGGTTGCGCTGGGGGGGGTAGGAGCGGCGGCGTTGCTGCCACCTTCGCCACGGCGGCCGCTACCACCTCGGCGACCACGGTTGCGGCCCGCGCCCCCTTCGGGGTTCTGGCCAGCGGGTCGGGGCTGGTCGCCACCTTCGCGGGGCGGGCGGGGGGTAGGGCTACCAGCCGCGGGCTCATTGCGGCGCGGGCGCCCCTCCTGAGCCGGGTCGCGGGG
>CAZZDR010000244.1:0-4380 GCA_964652535.1 uncultured Hymenobacter sp.
CCCGCCCTACCCCACCGCCTGGGCGTAACCTTGCCAGGCGCTTCGGGGTTGAGCAAAACATGGAACAGCCGCTCATTCCGACGTTCGGGTTCGACGCCTACCCGCAGGCCGCGGAGCCCGCCGCTAGCCCCGGGCCCACCGATGCGCTGGTGCAGCTAGTAGCCTACCGGCGCGAAGACCGGTTTGCCACCTGCCGCCAGCACATGGAGCAGCACCGCCGCCACTTCTACAAGCTCTCGCTGGTGGCGCAGGGCGGCGGCACGTTTTTCCTCAACGATGAGGTGGTAGAGGTGGCCCCGCAGTCTATTTTGCTGGTCAAGCCGGGCACGGCTCTGAGCTGGCACCTGCACGCCGGCCCGCAAACGGGCCTCTATTGTTTCTTTTCGACCGACTTTTACAATGCCGGTTTGCTGCCCGGCTATCAGCTGCACGCAGTGCTGGCAGGCGCCGCGCCCTTTGTGTACCACGCCTGCACCGCCGCCGAGTTTGCCGACCTGGCGCGTAGCGCCGAGCAGCTCATCGACCCGCCGCACCTCGAAAAAGCCCGCCTCTACCTGCGCCTGCTACTGGCCGATGTGCGCCAGTGGCAGCCCGCTGGGCCGGCCGATGCCCTACCCCCCTTGGTGCAGCAGTTTTTGCAACTCGCCGAAACGCGGCTCGCCGCCGCCGAGCCGGCCCTGGTGCTGGAGCCCTACGCCGAGGCGCTGCACCTCACACCCAAGCACTTGAGCGCCCTGTGCCGCCAGGCCACCGGCAAAAGCGCCACCGACCTACTCAAGGAAAAAGTAGCCACCGAAGCCAAGATATTGCTAACCGGTACGGCGCTACCCATCAGCGAATTAGGCTACCGTTTGGGCTTCTACGACGTGGCGCACTTCTCGCGCTGGTTTAAGCAGCAGGTGGGCCAAACGCCCTCCTACTACCGCGACCAGTTTAGCGGGTACAAATAATCCGGCAATCGGTGCAAAGCGGGGGGTAGGGCCGGCACCTAGCTTTGTGGGACTACCGCCGAGCCCGGCAAAAATGATGTTACTGGGCTTGGCCCAGGCCACAAAATCAGGCCCTGCCCCCAGCGGCAGCCCGCCTATACTCTCCCTTTGTTATGGATAAAATTGCTTTAGTAGTAGGTGCTAGCGGCATCATCGGCAGCAACCTGGCCCGCGAGCTACTCGCCACGGGTTGGATTACCTACGGCCTCTCGCGCACGCCCAAAGACGACCTGCCGGGCCTGCGCCCGGTAGCCGCCAACCTGCTCGACCCCGCCAGCCTCGACGCCGCCCTGGCCGACGTAGCGCCCACGCACGTCTTCATTACCAGCTGGATGCGCAACGACACGGAGGCCGAGAACATCCGCGTGAACAGTGCCCTGGTACGCAACGTGCTGGATGCGCTTTCGCCCAAAAAATCGGTGCAGCACGTGGCCCTAGTTACCGGCCTCAAGCACTACCTCGGGCCGTTTGAGTCGTACGCCAAGGGTGGCGTGCCCCTACCCACTCCTTTCCGGGAAGAATTGCCGCGCCTTGAAATCGAGAATTTCTACTACGCGCAAGAGGATGAGGTATTTGCGGCCGCCGCGCGCGACGGCTACACCTGGAGCATCCACCGCCCGCACACCATCATTGGCCAGGCCGTGGGCAACCTCATGAATATGGGCACCACCCTGGCCGCGTACGCTAGCCTCTGCAAAGAAACGGGCCGCCCCTTCCAGTGGCCGGGCTCCGAGGCACAGTGGAATGGATTGTCTGACGTGACCGATGCACGCATTATTGCCAAGCAATTGGTGTGGGCCTCTACTACCAAAGCGGCAGCCAACCAGGCGTTTAACATCGTAAACGGCGACTATTTCCGCTGGAGCTGGCTGTGGCCGCGGCTGGCTGCGTGGTTTGGCATTGAGGCCGCCGGCTTCGATGGCACGGTGCACCCGCTGGAGGAGGCCATGGCCGGCGACGCCGACCGCTGGCGCGAGCTGGCCGCCCGCTATCAGCTCACCGAGCCCGACCTGGGCCGCCTGGCTTCGGCCTGGCACACCGACCTGGACCTGGGCCGCCCGCTGGAAGTGAACACCGACATGACCAAAAGCCGCAAGCTGGGCTTTACCGTCTACCAGCCTACTGAGGAATCGTTTTTCGACCTCTTCGCGCAGCTCCGCACCGACCGGCTCATTCCGTAGGGCCGTTTGCTAGTTGAAACCTAAGCGGGTAGCCAGCCGGCTACCCGCTTTTTCTTTTCCTTTTCCTTCCCGCTCATGCCTTCTCAACACCCCAGCGCCGCTGCCGACAACGAGCTGACCGACAACCACCATCGCCCGCCGGCTCGTAGCAGCTACCATACTACCGACGCGCCGCTCATCGTGACGCCGACCTTCCTGACGCGCGCCGACGACACCCCACGCGCCGCGCGCACCATGGACCCCGGCTCGACCAAGGGCCTGCACGGCCAAGGCATCGAAAACCCCGACGCCGAGCCGGCCGAAATTGCCCTCGAAGCCGACCCCAACCTCGCCTACGAGCGCTGGGACGAGTACTGGCGCAAGGTGCACGGCCCCAAATTCGCCTACGAAGAGCCGGGCACCGACAACGAGCCGGTGCTGCGCTACGACCAGGTGCACCGCTTCGCGGGCGGGCCGTCGTCGTATTTCCGCCCGCCCTACAAGGCGATGGTAGAGGCTGATAAGAAGCTGGTGAGCGACCCCTACGCCCAGGTGCCGCCCTACCAGCGCCCGCGCTTCGATGGCTTTGCCTACATTGCCTACGCCGCCGAAGCCGATATCCAGCGGGTGCTCAAGCAGCCGCAGTACGACAAGCGCATCATCGCTGATGAGCAAACGGCTTTCCGCCTGGTTACCCGCGAGATTGCCCGCGAGTACATCCTGCTGCCCAGCCCCCAGCACCGCGACCCGCTGAGCCTGGTCAAAATCCACTACCGCCGGCCCGAGCTGAGCCGGGAGGAGTTTCAAAAGCGCCTGCTCAACCACCACGCCGCGGTGGTTATGGCCCAGCCCGCTACCCACACCTACGTGCGCCGCTATGCGCAGCTGCACAACATCGGCTCAACCCAGCAGCCCGACCCTGAGGGCAACCCGATAGATGCCGTTTCGGTGCTCTCCTTTGCCAGCATCAATGACGTGGAGGACTACCTCGCCACCGATGATTACCAGACTATTGAAGCCGACGAAGCCACCTTCATCGACCTCGCTCGGTCGGAGTTTTGGACTGGCCTCAACTACAGCGTTATCAACCGCTTGCTGCCTGAGCTGGCTACGCGCCGCTAGGTGCAGCGGCCTAGTACAGCGCAGGTTGAGCCAAGCGCACGACGGGCCTAGCTCCCCGAAATGCACCTAGGCTGCCCTACTGCTTGAATAGGTTTAGCCAAAACGAACAGGGGTAGGGTTTCTCCTTTACTACCCCTGGCAAGCACCACACTAGCGCGAGCCGTTGGAAATGTCAACGGCTCGCGCTAGTGTGGTGAAAGAGGCAGCCAGCTGCGCCCTCGCGCGCTAGAACGCTTTTTGGCTGGCGGGCCGCACTACTACCTCGTTTACATCGACGTCGGCGGGCTGTTCGATGGCGTAAGCAATAGCGCGGGCAATGGCCTCGGCCGGTAGCAGGTGCACCCGAAACTGCTCGATGGCTGCTTGCTTCAGGGCCGGGTCCGAGATAGTATTGGGCAATTCCGACTCGGTGGCCCCCGGCGCCACCACCGTAACGCGCACGCGGGGGCTAACTTCTTGGCGCAATCCTTCTGATAAGACGCGCACGGCGTGCTTGGTAGCGCTGTATACGGCCGAGGTGGGCCCTACCCAGCGGTCAGCCACGGAGGTAATATGCACAAAATGCCCAGCCTGCTGCTGCTCAAATACCGGTAGCGCCGCCGCGATTCCGTGCAGCACCCCCTTCAAGTTCACGTCAACCATCTGGCTCCACTCGTCAACCTTGCCCTGTGCCAGCAACGAAAGGGGCATCAGGCCAGCGTTGCTTACCAGCACGTCGAGCCGGCCAAATTCGCGCTGCGCAAAGGCCACGAAATCGATTAGTTGCGCAGGCTGCGTCACGTCCAGGGCCTGGTAGCGGGCCTGGCCGCCACCGGCCTCCAGCTCGGCCGCGAGCGCAGCTAGCCGGTCGGTACGCCGCGCACCGAGCACGACGCGGGCGCCACGTGCGGCCAGGTAGCGGGCGCTGGCTTCGCCGATGCCGCTGCTGGCCCCGGTGATGGCAATGACCTTACCGGTCAGGTTTTCTACATTGAATGTCGTATGCATAGTGATAGTTAGAGGTAGCGGAGAAGAAAGGACCTAGCTAGCGGCTACCAAGCGCCAAGCGGGTCACAAGAAAAATTGGTTGATGGCAGGGGGGTAGGCGTGAGCGGGCGTTGGTAGCCCCC
>CAZZDR010000245.1:0-4360 GCA_964652535.1 uncultured Hymenobacter sp.
GTTTGGCCATAGCGCGTGATGCGCATGCGGCCCGGCGCGTGGGCCACCACGTGGGCGGCATAGCGCAGCACGTCGGCCTGGGGCGTAAACTGGCTGCCCAGCGGATAGCCCAAAAACTGAGCGGGCGTAAGTAGCGGCCCCGCCGCATCGGCGGCTGTAGTGAGGCTGGCGGGGGCAGTTTGGGCGGTGGCGGCCAGCGGCCCGGCCAGGCCCAGCAGCAGCCCGCAGCCTAGGTGGCCCAGGGTGCGCGCCAGGGTTTGCCCGCGGAAAAGTAGAGGAAGCATCAAAGAAAAAGTAGAAGGTATCGGATAAAAAAGGACGGAGCCAGGGAGCGCAAAGATGCAGGCAAGGCGCACAACCTCCCTACCCCCCTCCCCCAAAAGGAAGGCTGTTACGCCAGCTTTACCGAATAATTCGCAGAAAACCCCCACGTTTTGAGGGGGTAGGGCCAGAAGTGATAGCAGCCCACGCGCGCCAGCTAGGCCCGCACTTACTCGGCTAGGTTGGGCCGCCGGCCAAACCACGGCTGGACCTGCTCCAGTTGCCCGGCCAGGCGAAAGAGCACGTCTTCGGCACCGAGCTTCGCGATGAACTGCACGCCGCAGGGCAGGCCGTCGGCGGTCCAGTGCAGGGGCACCGACATGGCGGGCTGGCCCGTGAGGTTGGCCACCTGGGTGTAAGGCGTCTTTTCGAGGCTCTGCTCGGCCAGCTTTTCGACCAGGCCCGAGCGGCGAATGAGGCCACCCAACCCGAAAGTATTGACGACGCTAAGCAGCTTTTTCTCAAATGGCTTGGGCTGCAGCTCGCCGATGCGCACGGGCGGCGTGGCCAGCGTGGGCGTCAGCAGCAAGTCGTGGGTCTGGTGAAAGCGCCCCATGCGGCGGGCACTGTCGTTCCAGGTGTGGCGCGCGGCAGCAAAGTCGGCAGCTGAGTAGGTGCGGCCCAGTAGGACTAGTAGCCAAGTAGTTGGCTCCACATCGGCGGGCCGCGCCGGGCGGCCGAGCACCTTGGCCAATGCCGCGATGCTAGCCCCGGTTTCGCCGAAGTACAGCATCATAAAGGCTGCCGCCACGGCCCGGCCATCGAAAGGCAGCGGCACTTCTACTACATCGTGGCCCAGGCTTTCGAGCAAGCTGGCGGCGGCGCGCACAGCGGCGGCACATTCGGGGTGCAGCGGCCGGCCCAGCGGGTGCTCCAGGGTAAAGGCGATGCGCAGGCGGCCGGGCTCTCGGCCTACTTCTTCCAAATAGGGCCGGGTGGGCGGGGGTAGGAAATACGGCGCGCCCGCGTCGGGGCCCTGCGCGGCGTCGAGGGCGGCGGCGCTGTCGCGCACCGAGCGCGTGAGCACGTGCTCCACGGCGGCGCCCTGCCACTTTTCGCCCTGCTCGGGGCCGGTGGGCACGCGGCCCCGGCTGGGCTTCAGGCCAAACAGCCCGCAGCACGCCGCCGGAATGCGGATGGAGCCGCCGCCATCGCCGGCCCCGGCTAGCGGCACGATGCCCGCCGCCACGGCCGCCGCTGCGCCGCCGCTGCTGCCGCCCGGCGTGTGGCCCAACTGCCAGGGGTTGCGCGCCGGGCCGTAGAGCGCGGGCTCGGTCACGCCCATCAGGGCAAACTCGGGCACGTTGGTTTTGCCCAGAATATTGAGGCCCGCCGCCTGCCAGCGGCGTACCAGTTCGGCGTCTTCTTCGGGCACATAGTGACGCAGGGCACGGCTGCCGCCCGTGTGCGGCGCACCCGCGTAGGCCGCCCCAAAATCCTTCAACAAAAACGGCACGCTACCAAATGACCCCGCCGGCAGCCCGGCCGCCGCGCGCTGCCGCGCAGGGTCAAACAAGTTCAGGATGATGGCATTGAGGCGCGGATTCACGGCCTCGGCGCGGGCAATGGCGGCGGCACAGAGCTCGGCCGCCGTGAGCTGGCCGCGGCGCACGAGGTCGGCCATGCCTAGGCCGTCGAGCTGGTCGTATTCGGAGAAGGAAAGCATGGCGGCAAGATAGGTCGCGCAAGATTTGGCTAGCAAGAAGGGGGTAGGGCACGTAGCTTAGGCCTTTATTCGAGAAATAATTTGCTTTAATAAAGAATGTCAGGCAGACCGCTGGGAAGCATCTGGCTCGCTTCTTTTGAGTCATTTCCAGGCGGCGCGGTAGAGAGGATGCCTATCGTCAGCATGATTTTCTTTATTTAAAGCATCACCTTTTAGTATTCTGCGCTTTCATGAAAAAAAGCCTACCCCTCCTCGCCGCGCTGGCTTTGCCGCTGGCCGGCCTGGCCCAAACTACCCCGCGCCCACTCAACCTCAGCGATTTGAACCGGATGCGCGACGTGGCCGACCCCAACCTCTCGCCCGACGGCGCCTGGGTGGCCTACACCGTGACGCGCGTAGACACGACCACCGACAAGCGCGACGCCGATGTGTGGATGGCCCGCACCGATGGCTCGCAAAATATTCGGGTGACTACCAACCCGGCTGGCGAAAGCCGCCCGCGCTTCAGCCCCGACGGCAAGTACCTGAGCTTCATTTCGGGCCGGGGCCAAGACGATGGCGGCGATGCGCAACTGTGGCTACTGAACCGTGCCGGCGGCGAGGCCGAAAAGGTGACCAAGCTCAAAGGCAGCGTGTCGGACTATGTGTGGTCGCCCGATGGCAAGCGCATTGCGATGATCATCCGCGACGCTGACCCCGATTCGCTCACCGCCGCCCAAAAGGTGAAGAAGAAAACCGCGCCGCCCATTGTCATCGACCGCTTTCAGTTTAAGAAGGATGTGGACGGTTACCTCAACAACCAGCGCCAGCACCTCTACGTGTTCGACGTGGCCGCCCGACGCCTCACCAAGCTCACGCCCGGCGTCTACGACGAGTACCTGCCCGCCTGGAGCCCCGATGGCAAGCAGCTGGCTTTCAGCAGTAAGCGCGGCCCCGACCCCGACCGCCACGACAACTTCGACCTGTTTCTGATTGACGCGCAAGCCGGCGCCACCGCCCGCCCGTTACTGGCCACCGACGTGCCCGAGAGCGCGCCCAACTACGGCAGCCGCCCCGCCTGGAGCCCCGACGGCCGCCGCATCGCCTTCGTGCAGGGCGGCCCCAAAGAGCAGCTCGTGTACGCCCTGCACCAGCTGATGGTGGTAGACGTGGCGGGCGGCCCCGCGCGCCCGCTCACCGCTGGCCTCGACCGCAACACCACGCAGCCGCAGTGGGCGGCCGATGGCAAAAGCGTCTATTTCCTGCTCGAAGACGACCGCGCCGAGTCCTTGATGCGCGTGCCCGCCACCGGCGGCAAAATCGAGAAAGTGCTGGCCGGCCCGCGCCAGGTAGGCGACTTCGACAGGACCGCCAAGGGCACCACGGTGGTGCTCAGCAGCCAGCCGCAGCAGCCCACCGAGGTATTTGCGCTGACTAAAAAGGGCGAGCTAATGCCGCTTTCCAAGCAAAACGACACCTGGCTGAAGGGCGTGGCGCTGGGCGCGGTCGAGCCTATTCAGGCCAAGAGCAAGGACGGCACGCTGGTGAGCGGGTTCACCATCAAGCCGGTGGGCTACCAGGCGGGGCGCAAGTACCCGACTATCCTGCGCATTCACGGCGGGCCGGTGGCGCAGTTTGGCTATGGCTTTGCCTTTGAGTGGCAATACTTTGCAGCCAATGGCTACGCCGTGGTGGTGGCCAACCCGCGCGGCAGCTCGGGCCGCGGCCTCGAGTACAGCAAGGCCATTTATGCCGACTGGGGCAACAAAGACACCGACGACGTGCTGGCCGTGGTAGACTACGCCGTGGCGCAGGGCCTCGCCGACCCCGACCGCCTCGGCGTGGGCGGCTGGAGCTACGGCGGCATCATGACCGACCAGGTTATTGCCCGCGACCAGCGCTTTAAGGCGGCCGTGAGCGGCGCTAGCATCGCCAACGTGCTGGCCGGCTACGGCACCGACCAGTACATCCGCGACTACGAAACCGAGCTCGGCACGCCCTGGAAAAACCCCGACGTGTACATGCGCGTGTCCTACCCTTTCTACCACGCCGACCGCATCAAAACGCCTACCCTCTTCGTGTGCGGTGAAAAAGATTTTAACGTGCCGCTGCTCAATACCGAGCAGATGTACCAGGCTCTGCAAAGCCTGCACGTGCCTACGCAGCTCGTCATCTACCCCGGCCAGTTTCACGGCGTCACCACGCCCAGCTACGTCAAAGACCGCTACGTGCGCTACCTGGGATGGTACAATAAGTACCTGATGCCCAGCGGTACGGCTCAGGCCAGCCCACGCTAATGGCTACCTAAAAAGGCGGTCATGCTGAATGCTATGCGCGCCCGGCTTCAACAACGGATGCTTGTTGAAGCCGGGCGCACTACGTATAAGAGGGGAG
>CAZZDR010000246.1:0-4316 GCA_964652535.1 uncultured Hymenobacter sp.
GCTCACTTTGCCAATCTCCTGCAGGTACTTGTCCAGCGACTGGCTTTCGCGGTTGGTAATCTGCTTGCTTATTTTTAACTGTCTCATGATAACTGTACTGATTTTTCTCTTTGAAGAGAAGGGATAAGAACACTCTAGCCATCCCTTTTGCTTTAGCTTGGCACAGTGGCTAGTGTCTCGCCGCCACGATGGACTTTACAGTTGAGGTAAAACCCCATTCCTGCTGGTAGCACCTGATTCAGGTAGCGGCCAAAATCTTCGGGTGTGCGGCGCAGCGTCTTGTTGGGAATCGCCTGTAAGAAACGGTACCACTCGTGCATATAACATCTACTACGACCAATGTGTTAACGCTCAACTCTCCCGATAAATCTATTTTAGCTGCAAGTCCTGGTGCCACAGGCCATTACGCTGCTGGGATAGTGCTGCAACAGGCATGCTAAAAGAATAATTGCCACTGAAAAAGGAAATCTCCATTTCGCATGACGAGCATTTAAATCCACGGAGCCGACAATAAGCTTCTTAACGTGATGCTAAACGATGTGTTGCTGTGCCATGCTCCGGCCGATATTCAGTGGCGATTAGGTGCGTGGCAGCGTGGTCGTCAAAAGAGTGGACACTGGAGGGGCTGCTGTGCGACGCATATGAGAACACAGTCAACAACACCCTCAGATGGCGGCCCCTCGTGCGAGAACAAATCCAGCAGTTGGCTGATGCCCCGGCTCAACTCGTGAACATGGTGCTGCGGAGCAACCAGAACTTCGCCAACGTTCCTCCTAGTTCTTTTGACCAAAAAACAGCGCTTTGCGCAGCGTGCAACTGCATCTATAGAGTTTTTTGATTCCTCACACGTGATTATGCCCAAGCATGTTCAAACCAGAATTGCTGTCCCAAGGCGAGGCGTTTGCCAGCCTTGAAGAAGCCCATTTAGCGATAGCCTACCCCCCAATACTTACTCTAATTTCGACCGGCGGCACTCCACTTTCGGTTATCGCCCTTCGTACCAATTCAGGCGCGACTTTGACACTACCCTAGCCTACTGTCCGTTTTCACTGGCCCACCCCAAGTCTTTTTGGTTGAGGGCTGCTATCAGCCGCTATCCAACTGCTAGGCTAAGCGGTGAGACATTTTACTAAACGAGCGGGTAGAAAACGTCGATAAGACGCCACTAATTGCTGTGGGCGTTTAGCACTTGAGTACCGTTGACGAGCACCTATGCAAGCCAGTTAGAGTGGCTGCACCACTTGAGAGGCTTCTTAAACGCCGTGAATAGGACATAGCTTTTCGCGCCAAATCGCAACTTGCAATATCTAAAAGTTGCTTAGCCCTGCTACTACCCCTATTTAAATTATTAACTTTTAGTCGCCTCACTAACGCTAACGCCTACCTAAGAAATAAACATTTCTACTTTTTTTATTTACTTTTGTAAGTACTTACGTAAGTTTAAAAAATATGGATTTTTTCGACCAGATGGGGTCTGTCGCTTTAGGCAGCCGCCTACGGCGGCTCAGTGAGCAAATGACCGCCCAAGCCGCTGACGTGTACGCGCTCTACCAATTGCCCTTTGAGCCGCGATGGTTTCCGGTTTTTTATGCCGTGGCCGAACAGCCGGGACAATCGGTGGGCGAATTAGCCCAGCGCATTGGCCACACCCACGCGGCCGTGAGCCAAGTAGTGAAAGAATTGGTAAAACACGAGCTGGTAAGCATCGAGCGAGGAGAAGCGGACTTGCGCCGTAGCGTAGTTACTCTCACCACGAAAGGCGCTGGCCAATGGCCGGCCTTGCAAGAGCAAGCTGCCGATGTACGCCAAGCCACCGAAGCTCTGCTAGCCGAAAGCCGTCATAACCTCTGGCTGGCTATCGGCGAGGTAGAACATGCCTTGTCACAGCGTAGCCTTGCTCGCCGGGTGAAGGCCGCACGGGACCAGCGCGTAGCGGCCGAAGTGCAACTACGCGATTACGCGCCGCAGTACCAAGCCGATTTTAAGCGCCTGAATGTGGAATGGATTGAGCAATACTTCCGGCTGGAAGCAGCTGACCTGAAGGCCCTGGACGAGCCCGAAGCCTACATCCTGCATCCTGGCGGCCACATCTTGCTCGCGGCTCAGCGGGGGGTAATTGTGGGAACCTGCGCCCTCATCAAACTGGATGCGCAGACGTATGAATTGGCCAAGATGGCGGTCTCGCCCGCAGCGCAGGGCTTGGGCATTGGCTACCGACTCGGAGAGGCGGCGCTGGTTAAGGCCCGCGCCCTCGGGGCTGGGCGGGTATACCTGGAAAGCAATACCAAACTTGGCCCAGCCCTAAACCTCTACTACAAATTAGGTTTCCGCAAAACCGTGGCTGGCACCCCGTCGCCTTACGAGCGCTGCAACATTCAGATGGAGCTGCTACTCAATCCCTAACGTATATGTACGACCATAAAATCGCCATTGTCTTGAGTAGCGACCTACTCGAGTGGCAAAAGCTTAACATGACGGCTTTTCTGGCTAGTTCGGTGGCTATTCAATTCCCCGAAACGCACGGGCAAGCCTTTACGACGGCTCCAAATCCACGTTTTTGCCTTTCCTCAAGCATCCTATCTTGGTGTACCGCGCCGATGGACCTAGCGAAGTGCGCAAAGCCTTTGAAAGGGCGCGGGAACGGGGCGTGTAGCTCGGCATCTATACGCGACCGCCCTTTGCTACCAAAAACGAGGCCGAGAACTTGGCCGAACTGGCCCGCTTATCTGATGAAGAGCACGAACTCGTGGGAATCATCTTATATGGAGAGAATAAGCAGGTCGATAGGATTGAAGCTTCATGCCTAGCAGAGAAATGATTTCTCCGGGCTTTCCCTAAAGAGCCATTGAATAGCCTTTCTAAGACGTTAATAACAGTAAGGGCTAGGCGACCGTGAGCAACGAGGCCTTAGCCCCCTGGAAAACTAACAAAAGCGCCTGATTAAGCCGATGTGACGTTCAGCATTAAAAAGTCGCGATTATTTTCAATAATCGCCTGCTTTCACCCTGAGCTGCTTGCTAAGCCTTGCTTCGGCTGGGTAGTTTGTGGCGCAGGGCAGGTCTTTAAGGGCGAAACCCTGGCCGATTATGTAGTAGTCACCGAGGCGGCTGTTGCGCTTAAACCAGCTACTATTTTATTTGACCAGGCGGCCGCCCTGCAGATTGTCGACCAGCTAGCCGCCGTCGGCCAGGGTCACGAGGAACCGCTTAATGAGGCTACCGGGGGTGTGGGCCTATTTGCCATCCAACTAGCCAAAAAGCGCGGTGCCCAGATGACGGCCGTGGTCGGCCCGGCGGGCGCCGAGCCACCCAACTAGGGGCGGATTCAGTCATTGATTACACCAAACAAGATATCAATCGGCTGACGGGTCATCAGAAGAGGGCGGCTAGTCCACCGGGTTGGAGCACGTAGTCTAGCTCGTGGAGTGGCCACTCCAAGCTCGTGTTCCGAGCACTCCTCGCTGCTGGTATAGCGCCTCGACGTAGGTGGGGCGGCGTATGACTCGTGTCCGGTGGCGGCTAAGTGCGGCAACTAGTACCCAGTAGTAGCCGCCGAGCGCCCCTGTTAATCCCGTCTAGGATGAGCGTAGCCCGGCCAACTCAGCGGGTAGCACGCAAGGGAGCCTTGTGAGCGCTTGACTGACGGGCCACCATGTGCCTAGGGGACACTCCGGCGGCCATTCTCGTTACCCTTCAGCTGGCCTAACAACCAGCCAGCTAGTAGCTCCTATGAAGAGGGCAGTTTACATATTGCTTAGTTTTCTGCTTGCGATGGCTGACTATGCGTCAGCCCGCACGCCCCCACCCACCCAGCTACTGTGCTGGCAAGCGGGGCGAAAACTACGCTGGGGGGACTTTCAGGCTCCGGCCAATGTTCTGCCCATCGCCGATCCCTTGTTCGGGACCAGTGTCGCTTCGTGTGCCCCGGTGTTGCAAGTAATTGGTACCAAAGATGCGACTGGCCGCAACAACTTCTTTGTCACGGCGGCCTTGGATAAAAGCCGCTCCTGGGTACGAGCCTCTGCCCTGGCCCACAGCAACCAGGTACTGGCGCATGAGCAAGTACACTTTGACATCTGCGAGTTAATTGCTCGCCGCCTGCGTCAACGCATTGCCCAGGTGTATCAAGCCGGCGGGGATGTATTCACTCCTGCGTTCCGGCAGGAGCTCCAACGGATGATGAACGAGCAAGCAATCTGGAACACGCAATACGACCAGGAAACCGCGCACGGTCTGCGCCAAGACCAACAGCAAAGCTGGCAGGTGCAGCTCACCCAGGCACTCGCCCAACTGGCGGCGTATGAATCCACAGCTACC
>CAZZDR010000247.1:0-4277 GCA_964652535.1 uncultured Hymenobacter sp.
CGCGCCCAAGAGCGCCACGCGCCGGTAATTGGCTAACCGCCGCTGACTGCCGCACCTAAAAAACCCTCGTTTTTGCCCACCTTACCGGCGGCAAAAACGAGGGTTTTTGCGTGAAATAAGCTTTTTGCTGTTACTCCCTACCTCCCTACAGCGGCACCATAAAGCCAAAGCCATAGAGCCACTGTGCCGAGCCAAACTGGTGCGTGACGCGGCCCAGACGGTCGGCGCCGATGTAGCTGTTAGTGTACTTGGCGTAGGCGCCCTGAAAATCGGAGCTTAGGAAAAAGTACCTATAGAGTTCCAGGCGCAGGCCGCCGCTGGCCCCGGTCACCCAGCCTTCGTAGTGAAACGGCCCCTCGGCGTGGCTAGTGAAGATGGACGAGATGGTGTACGATATCATGGGGCCGCCGCCCACCTTGCCGATGGCACTGAGTGCCACGTGCCGGCCGGCCAAAAACTGCCAGCGCTTCACTAGGTTCACCATCAGGTAGTTGTTGCCGTTGGTGTGTTGCAGGTGCACAAAATCGGGCGTCACCAAGGTGTCGCGGTCGAATTTGTAGCCCCGAATCTGGCCCGATACGCGCATGGTCTGGTAGTCATCGACCACGTATTTGAGGTGGTTCCAGCTGACCTCGATGCCTAGGTCGTGCTTGTCATGGAACATGTAGCCCACCGTGAGGTCGTACTGCGGCACGGTCAGGTTGCTGGGCTTCCAAAAGTCACTCATGCTGGCGTGGTCGTGGGCCACCGCATCGTGAAAGGTGAAGTCGTAATCATCCGATTTATCATTCTTAAAGCGGATGTCCGATTTGGTATACCAATCGCGGTTGTAGCTCCAGTTGAGGTACACGCTGCCGTGGTTGCGGGGGGTGAGCGGCACACCGGCCAGGGTAGTCGTAGTAGCAGCACTCGGCACCACTACCTGCGCTCGGCCCACGCTAGCCAGGCTCAGAAAGCCCGCCAGCAGTAGATAGTTTTTCATTATAAAATATAAAATCCCCAAGCCCTTCAAGCTACGGCACTACGAAATTACTGCCGAGCTAGCTATGCGGTCAACTTTCTTGAAAAATAGCCTGCGCAGGGCTTTATTTTTTCATAAGTAGTTCATAGTTTTGCCTGGTCTATCTAAACTTATAAATATTCAAAATCTCAAACTATTTCCCTCTTTTTTACCTTTTTTTATGAAAGCACTTTTACCTTCTTGCTTACTAGTTAGTGGCCTGCTGCTCAGCTCCTGCGCCTCCATTGTTAGCCACAGCCGGTGGCCCGTAGCCATTGCCAGCTCGCCGGTGGGTGCCACCGTGCGCATCGTCAATAGCCACGGCCAGGAAGTGTACACCGGCGTCACGCCTATTGCAACTACCCTGAAATCGGGCGCGGGCTTTTTTGCAGGAGAGCACTATACCGTTAACTTTTCGCTGCCTGGCTACGAAACCAAAACGGCCACGCTCGGCACCAGCATAAACGGCTGGTATTTTGGCAATATCCTCTTTGGGGGCATCATCGGCCTGCTCATCGTGGACCCCGCTACCGGCGCCATGTACCGCCTCGACCAAAAGGCTATGGCAACAACCCTTAGCCAGACGCAAGCTGCCGTGACGCCCGCGAGCCCCAACAGCCTACAAGTAATATCCGTGGACCAGGTGCCCGAGAACCTCCGCGACAAAATGGTGCTTGTGAAATAGTGCCTTACCAGCAGCTTGCGCTGCCGTCAATAAAAAAGCAAGGAGCGCCAGTTAGCACTAGCGCTCCTTGCTTTTTTAGTGGGAGGGTAGGCACCTTTGGGGAGTGCACAAAGCTATATTTGGCCGGCTCTATCCATTCAGTATGCACCGTTCCTTTCGTCTTTTCCGGGTTCTTCCGCAGTGGGGCCAGCCGGCGCTTGTTGGTTTGCTGGCGCTTTGCTTCGGCCTGGCGCCTGGTCTGGCTTTGGCCCAGGTAACGCCCCTAGTGCTGCCAGCGGGCACTACTGCCAACACGCCGGTGTACCTAGGCCCACGCTTTCGAGGTGGGCCCGACTCGGTGCGGGCGCTGCTAGCGCGCACCCTACGCCCAGCCAACCCCACGCTGGCCGGGCAGGTTTTTTTGCAGCTGGAGCTAACCGACGTTGGGGCAGTGCGCACGAGTTATTTGCTCACACCACCCCGCAAAACGCCTGCCGCCGACTTGGCCAAGAATGCAGACGTGCGCGCCCTGGCACAGCAGCTGGCCAAACAGCTGACTCCTTGGCAAATACTGCCTAGCACGGGGCCCGATCAAGGCGCCAACGCGCTCAACACTATTGCCCTACCCCTACCGTTTGGCCCAAGCGCGGAAACTGCACCCCTGAGCTACAGCGACGAGATGCCGACGTTTCGGCTGGCTGGCGGGCGGCCCGAAGGCACCGCCGTGGTGTCGTTGCCGCGCCTGCTGCAGCGCCAGATGCAGTTCCCTGCTGCCGACATCCGCAACCACGTATCGGGCACCGTTTACGCCTACTTGGAGGTGAGCGAAACGGGCGCAGTCACGCAGCGCAGCATTGTGGGCAGCCTCAGCCCCACCCTCGATGCCGAGGTGCTGCGCGTGCTCGAGCAGGTGCCCAACGCCAGCACACCACCCCGCCAGTCCGGCCGCCCAGTGCGGGTAGGCTACGTGCTGCCCTTCCAATTCAAAACGATTTAGCGCCTGCGCACGGGACTAGGCCGTGCGTTCGTCGGCGGTGCCAAACACGGCGCCGGCCAGCGCCAGCACCGCCCGGCGCGTGGCCTCGGGCTGCTCCAGGTAAGCCTGGTGGCCGCTGCCTTCTAAGAAAAGCGCCGACGCCAGGGGGGGTAGGGCAGCCTGCGCTATCGAGTCGGCCAGGGGCACGGCCACGTCGTGCTTGCCCGCCACCAGCAGCACCGGAAAGCGGGCCGTGCGCAGCACCGGCGTGCGGTCGGGGCGAGCGGCCATGCCGCGCAGCGCGCCCGCAATGGTGGGCTCGGGTGTAGCCTTGCCAATGTCTTCGAGCAGAGCCAGGGCGTCGGGCAGCCGGTCGCGGTTGGCGGGTGCAAAGAGCGGACGTACAAAGCTTTCCATAAACTTGGCTAAGCCGTGGCGCTCCACGAAGCCAATGTTTTTCTCGCGGTTCTGGCGCTTCTCGTCGGTGTCGGGGTAGGCTGTGGAGTTGATGAGCGCCAGGCCGGCGATGCGGTCGGGGTAGCGCTCGGCCAGCGCCAGCGCCACGTAGCCACCCATGCTGTGGCCCACCACCAGCACCGGGCCAGGGCAGCCCTTTTGGTCGAGGTAGCTCACCACGTAGCGCGCCTGGGCTTCCATGCTAAAGTCGGGCACGGGGGCGCGGTTGGTACCGTGGCCCAGCAGGTTGGGCACGAGCAGGCGGTAGCCAGCCGGGAAGGGCCGGGTAAACTCCGTCCAGACTTCGCGGCTTTCGGCAAAACCGTGCAAAAACAGGAGGGTAGGCGGCGAAACGGGAAGCATAAGCAAGCATGGGCTGGTACTGACGAGCGCAAAAGTACCTTTGCCGCCCCTACCTGCGCCGCCGGCCCGCAACCTTATTCGGCCGTTGGCAGTTGGGAAAACGGCTGACTATAAGCTCTCTTCAACACCTTACCTCCTACCCATGCGTTCCTTTTCCCCTCGCTTCTTACTCGCCGTGCCCGCCGTGGTGGGCAGCCTGGCGCTTTTTGCCAGCCAAAACAGCGTACGCCTCGCCCCCGACCCCAACAATGCCGGCCTCAAGCTGCCCGCAGGTTTTGGAGCGCTGGTAGTGGCCGAAACCGGCGGCAAGGCCCGCCACATCGCCGTCACGCCCCAGGGCGTTATCTACGTAAAGCTCAATAAAGTAAAGGACGGTAAGGGCATTCTGGAGCTGCGCAGCCAGCCTTCGGGCAAGGCTACCGTCACGAGTGGTTTTGGCGACTACGGCGGCACGGGCATGTACGAGAAAAACGGCTACCTCTACGCCTCGTCCGACCACGCGGTGTACCGCTACAAGCTCGACGCCAAGGGCGAGGTTACTAACCCCACCCAACCCGAGCTGCTGGTGCGTGGCCTCAAAGTGGGCAGCCAGCACGAGTCGAAGTCTATCGTGCTCGACAACGCCGACAACCTCTACGTGAACGTAGGCGCCTACGCCAACGCCTGCCAGGAGCAAGACCGCACGCGCGGCTCGAAAGGCATGGCCAACTGCCCCATCTTGGACTCGGCCGGCGGCATCTGGCAGTTTAAAGCCAGCCAAGCTAACCAGACCTACAAAACCGGCACGCGCTACGCCACCGGCCTGCGCAACGTGGTGG
>CAZZDR010000248.1:0-4273 GCA_964652535.1 uncultured Hymenobacter sp.
CTAAAGTGCTTACAGGCGATTATTTCACCAAGCTAGCTACTACCTCCGCCGAATACCAGATTTTCATTGATTTGGCGCGGCACGAGCAGTTGCACGTCGATTTTTTGCGCACAGTGCTTTCTACCAGTGCCATTAAGGTGCTAACCATTAGCCTAGATGAACAGATTGACTTCGGTACTGGCCTCACGAAGCCAGGTTCCGGCAAAATGGGCGTACTAAATGCCGCCCGGATGTTTGAGGACTTGGGCGTAGCGGCTTACAATGGCGCAGCCTCCTTTCTGACTACGGCTGATTATCTGCTACTCATCGGCAAAATTGTATCGGTAGAGGCGCGGCACGCGGCTCTCATCCGAGACTTGCTGGTGGCCAGCGGCGATACTACACTGGGCACTGGCTTTGCTGGGGCCGACGTAGTAGACAGCAAAACCCGCCAGGAGATAACCATAACTCCGGCCAATGTGCTCACCAAAATAAATACTTTTCTGGGAGCCGATTCGCAGCTCACGGCCACTAAACTAGCGTAATTTCTAGTTGATTAACAGATTAGTATGAACGTATTCAAGCTACTGACCAACTTCGCCCGTGTAGCCCCCGACGCGTACGGCCGCTTCAGTTCGCGGCGGCGGGTGTTTCGCTACTTAGGTACTGCTGGCCGGGCCATTACGCACGCGGCACTGCCGAGCCTACTCAGCGGCTTATTTCAGAAAGCCTACGGCCAAACGGCGCTATCTGGTGAGGCAATAACCGTGTTAAACCTTGCCCTAAGCCTGGAATACCTGGAGCTATACTATTACCGCGCGGGTCTAAATGCGGGTATCTTCAGTGCGGCCGACCTAGCGGCCTTCGAGGCTATTCGCGACGATGAGCAAGGCCATGTGGCAGCTCTGCGCGCTATTCTCGACACGGCTGCCATCCCCGACCCTGGTGCGACAGCTTTCGACTACACGGCTGGCGGGCAAGTGCAGCCATTTGCCAATGTCACCAGTTTTCTGGCCCTTGCCCAAGCGTTTAAAGACCTTGGCGTGCGAGCCTACAAAGGCGGCCTAACAACGCTACTGTCCAACAAAGCAGTCCTGCGAGTAGCGCTCAATATCCATTCGGTGGAGGCGCGACACGCGGCGCACATTCGTACGCTGCGCCGCGGGGGGGTAGGTGTGGCTGGTGCCGACGGTGGCGGCCCTAGCGATAGCCTGCCCAAAAGCTGGGTGTCGCTGCGCGAAAGCAACGGTTCCTTACCCATACTCACAGCCGCTATTTATGGCCCTGGCACTGTGGCTGCCTCGCCTGCCGAGGACAATTTGGTGCAGGCTAGAGTCAACGTGCTAGTCAATTCCACCTCGCCTAGCCCCAACCTGGTTCTCACGGCCGCCGCCGCTAGCGAAGCCTTCGACGAGCCCCTCGATACCCAGCAGGTGCGCACAATTGCCCGGCAATTTGTGGCAGCCGGCAATAGCCAAGGACTTTTCATCACCAAATGAGGGGGTGGGGCAGGTGGCGGGTTCTTACTAAGTGGCCTACCCCCTCTTCTGGTAATGAAAAAAGTATAGAGCCAAAGAATTTGCTATTATTTATGAAGTTTTAGTGAAGTATCTACTTTTCAGGTAGCCACAGTCTTAGCGGCTCTAGTGGTCAGCTAGTAGTATCTTAGTGGTAGCAATGCAGTAGATGGTGGGCAGCTTCAACTGGTTTTTCCGCGTATAAAGCGCCCGTCAGATAGTTTCCGTCCTTACTTCCCACTTCCCACCCGCTATGTTAGACTACGCAAAATTGATTTTGTTGAAAGTAAGCTTCAGCAAAAAGCTCTTCGAGAAGGAGTTACGCAAAGCTTTGCAGCTTCTTAAGCCTGCCGAGCTGATAGAGTTCAAAACGTGGTGCTACCAGCAATTTGCCCGTCTCTACCGCCGGGTTTTAAAGCGCGTTTTTATTCAGCATAGTCCCCTACCCCGGCTCACTGCCTAAATCGGGCTCGTTCTGCTGGCCAACCACAAACTGGATATTGCGCTTCAGCCCCTCGTAGCCCGTGCGCTTGAGGGCCGACTGCTTAAACAATGCTTGAAACACTTCATGGGTGATTTCCTGCCAGTCGCTGACTGACAGGTCTTGCAACCCTGGGTGTGGCTGGAACTGCGCTTCTTGCGTGGGTTTTGCAAACCGGTTCCAGGGGCATACGTCTTGGCAGATGTCGCAGCCAAACACCCAGTTGCCGAATTGCCCAGCTACACTTTGCGGAATAAGCTGGTCTTTCAGCTCGATAGTGAAGTAGCTGATGCACTTGCTGCCATCGACTACGTAAGGCTCTGTGATGGCCTGCGTGGGGCAAGCGTCTACGCATTTGGTGCAGGTGCCGCAGTAGTCGCGGATGGCCCCATCGTACTCCAGCTCCACGTCTACAATCAGCTCAGCGATGAAGTAGAACGAGCCCGCGCCAGGTGTGATGAGGTTGGAGTTTTTCCCTACCCACCCCAAACCACTCTTCTTAGCCCAAGCCTTATCTAGCACCGGCGCCGAGTCTACGAAGCAGCGCCCACCTACTTCACCAATGTTGGCTTGCATATCGGCCAGCAGCGTTTTGAGCTTGTCCTTGATGACGAAGTGGTAGTCGCGCCCATAAGCATACTTACTGATTTTCAGGGTATCAGCTGGTTGTTGCTGCTCGGCAGGAGGGTAGTAGTTAAGCAGCAACGAAATCACCGACTTGGCACCATCTACGAGCAGGCGCGGGTCGAGGCGCTTATCGAAGTGGTTTTCCATCCAAGCCATTTGGCCGTGCATGCCCTTCTTCAACCAGTTTTCGAGGCGCGGCGCTTCTTCCTCTAGAAAGCCGGCTTTGGAAATTCCGCAGGCCATAAAGCCCAGCTCCGCCGCGCGGCGCTTAATGTAGGGCGTCCATTCGGCGTGCAGGAGCATAAGTTTTAGAGGCAATTAAACCGCGAAGAAACGAAGAACGCGCCGCTGGTGGCGGCGCGTTCCGTTTAAGCATAGCGCGGGCTCTACAAGTTGGCGCGTAGGTTGGTTGACAATAAGCTAGCTCACAGGCTCCAGAGTCCGCGCTACTTCTTACGAAGTAATCTCGGCAAACAAGTCGCCGTTATTTCCACGCAAGTGATTAGGCAGCAATCGACCCAGGTGCTGATAAGCGGCCTCGGTTGCCTCCCTACCCCGCGCCGTACGCTTAATATAGCCCTCCTGAATAAGGAAGGGCTCGTAGACTTCCTCAATGGTTTCGCCCTCCTCGCCGCAAGCCGTGGCGATGGTACTGATACCCACTGGGCCACCCTTAAACTTATCGATGATGGTGGTGAGAATGCGCTTGTCCATGTCATCGAGGCCGCGGGCATCTACATCGAGCGCGTTTAGCGCAAACTGCGCAATCTCGACCGTGATTGTACCGTCACCTTTAATCTGAGCAAAGTCGCGGGTGCGGCGCAGCAAGTTGTTGGCAATGCGGGGCGTACCGCGCGAGCGGCGGGCAATTTCAAAGGCCGCGTCTTCGTGAATTGGCGTGTTCAAAATCTCGGCCGAACGCAGCACAATGGTTGTCAGCAGCTTGGAGTCGTAGTATTCCAGCCGGGCCGAGATGCCGAAACGCGCCCGCAACGGCGCCGTGAGCATACCTGAGCGCGTGGTAGCACCGATAAGCGTGAAAGGCGACAGCGAAATCTGCACCGAGCGAGCATTCGGGCCCGAATCAAGCATAATGTCGATGCGGTAGTCCTCCATCGCCGAGTACAGGTACTCCTCCACCACCGGGTTGAGGCGGTGGATTTCGTCGATGAATAGCACGTCGTGCGGCTCCAGGTTGGTGAGCAGGCCAGCGAGGTCGCTGGGCTTGTCGAGCACTGGGCCACTGGTCATCTTAATACCCGCGCCCAGCTCGTTGGCGATGATGTGCGAGAGCGTGGTTTTGCCCAGGCCAGGAGGGCCGTGCAGCAGCACGTGGTCGAGGGCATCGCCGCGCTGCTTGGCAGCAGCCACGAATATTTTTAAGTTCTCCAGGATTTTATCCTGGCCCGTGAAGTCGCTGAAACTCAGTGGACGCAGGGCTTTGTCGATGTCCTTTTCGGTGGCATCGAAACTTTCGTTGCCGCCGGTGAGATAGGCTTCGCGCATGGTTGATAGTAGTCAGTTGGAAGGTTGTGCTTGACCGTTGGGAACGGGCTATTGGCTAACCTTTTTAGTTAGCAAAAAGCTCCCGTATAGACGTTCACCAGCGCTTTTATTCGCGCGGCAGCAACACTTCAATTTCGAGGTGCAGCCAGTCTTCTTCCCAAGC
>CAZZDR010000249.1:0-4237 GCA_964652535.1 uncultured Hymenobacter sp.
AAAAAGCCCGGCACGCGGCCAGGCTTTTTACCTATAAGCTAAGCACCGCTGTAGGCACCTCAACTCGTTTATCTACTTATTGCGGTACCGGTTGTAGCGGGCGGGGTCCTTCTTTTTATCTTGGTTGCGGCCAACTAGGCCCCCACCTACCACGCCAGCTGCCGCGCCCACCAGGGCGCCCTTGCCGCCACCGAGCAGGCCGCCTACTACGGCACCGCCGCCGCCGCCAATAGCGGCGCCTTTTGCCTTACGGCTCCAATTTTTGGGCTTGTCCTGGGCCTGTGCTACGCTACCGATAAGCAGGAAGAGCGCTAGTACTATTGCGAAAAACTTAGGGAAAACTTTCATAGGGCGTGCTTGAATAGTGAGAGAATAGGAGCGACTGAGGCGCACGGTTTTAACGCACATTTTCCAGTTGAGGTTTTAACGTTAATATCCAACTACACGAAAAAGCCCAGAGCAGTTACGCTCCGGGCTTTTCCTAATCAGGTGTTATACTCTAAAAACTAGAGTGTGCCGCTTTCAGCAGCTTTCTTCATCTTGTCATTGGCGAAGATGGCTACCTCTACGCGGCGGTTGGCTTGCTTGCCAGCTTCGGTCGAGTTATCGCCTACCGGCTCCGACGAGCCTAGGCCTTTGGTGGTAATGCGCGAACTAGCTACGCTTTGGGCAGTCAGGCCGTTGGCTACCGACTGGGCACGCTGCTCGCTCAGGGGCTGGTTGATAGCATCGGTACCGGTGTTGTCGGTGTGGCCTTCGACGAGCACGTTGGTATCAGGGTATTTTTGCAGGGTAGCGGCCAGCTTCGAAATATCGGCTTGCGAGGCGGCGCGCAGCGCGCTGCTGTTGGTGTCGAACAAAATGCCTGAGTCGAAGGTGATTTTGATACCTTCGCCAACCCGCTCTACTTTAGCGTTAGCCATATCGCGCTGCAATTCAGCAGCTTGCTTATCCATTTTGCGGCCGATGAGTGCGCCAGCACCACCGCCCACGGCGGCGCCCAAAATAGCGCCAGCAGCCGTGCCACGGCCACCACCCAGCAAACCACCAAGTACCCCGCCTACTACGGCACCGCCACCGGCACCCAGCAAGCCGCCTTTCGTGGTCTTATTCATGCCGTCTTTGCGCGCCCCGGTGCCATTATTGCTCGACAAATCGGGTTGGGTAGTCGAGGTTTGGCGCGAGGAGGCGCAGGAGCCGAGTAGCATGACGAATGCTAGCAGCACGGCGAGAAAGGACTTGGTAGTGGTCATGTTTTATGAGCTTTTAATGAATCATTGGCGACAGCGCCTGAGCCTTATACGCAAAAGCCCGCGCTGGTTACCAGCGCGGGCTTTTGACCAATAGACTCGTTGCCTCAGCAATGACACATGGCTGGCCCCTACCCTATCATTTACCCAGCATCCCTAACAGGTCGGCCAGACGCTGCTTTAGCTCGCGGCGGTCCACGATAAAATCCAGAAAGCCATGCTCTAGCACAAACTCAGCGCTTTGGAAGCCTTTAGGCAAATCCTTGCCGATGGTTTCTTTGATAACGCGTGGGCCGGCGAAGCCAATGAGCGCACCCGGCTCGGCAATATTAAAATCGCCCAGCATGGCAAAAGATGCCGTAACGCCCCCGGTGGTAGGGTCGGTGAGCAGGCTCACGTAGGGCACCTTTGCCTCGGAGAGCAGCGCTAGCTTGGCCGAGGTTTTAGCCATTTGCATGAGCGAGTAGCCGGCTTCCATCATGCGGGCGCCACCCGAGCGCGAAATCATGAGAAACGGCACGCGGTTCTGGCGCGCGTAGTCGATAGCACGGGCTATTTTTTCGCCCACCACCGAGCCCATCGAGCCGCCGATAAAGCGGAAGTCCATGGCGGCTATCACCAGCGGCTGGCCGGCGCTCAGGCCGTGGGCCGTGCGCACGGCGTCTTTGAGGCCTGTGTTTTTCTCGGTAGCCTGCACCCGCTGGGGGTAGGCCTTGGTATCGACGAAGTGCAGCGGGTCGCCGGAGGTGAGGTTAGCATCGAGTTCCGTGAAGCTACCCTCATCAAAAAGCAGCTCGAAGTAAGCGCCCGCGTCGATGCGGTCGTGGTGGCCGCAGTTGGCGCATACGTAGTGCAGGCGCTTGTGCTCGGCCATAGTGGCCACCGTTTTGCACTCGGGGCACTTATACCACAGGCCGTCGGGCGTTTCTTTTTTTTGCTCGGTGGGGGTGATAATGCCCTTTTCCTGGCGCTTGAACCAAGCCATACTGGTGGGTAAGATAGATGACAAATAAGAAGCGCGGCAGGGACTGGTAGCCAGCACGTACGCTGAGCTTTTCAGTAAGCCAGCCGCTGACGGGCAAAATTACGCCATAGTTACCATCCTACCCCGACTGGTGGGGTAGCAGCGGCTACTTCGGCGCTGGTGGCCAGGCCCTACCCCCCTTGTACTGGGCAAGCCTAATGGGGCCGTACCTTGCCTGTTCATCATTCAGCTGGCCGGTTGCGGCTTTTTTCTGCTTGAAAAACCTCCTTGCCTACCCCCTTTTCAGCCTAGCACTTCTTGCGGGCGGAGCTGCTTCGCTCACGAGCTGCGTCACGGCCAAGCGCTATCAAGACCTAGAAGCCCGCCAGCAAGGCGACGCTCAGGCCCTAGCTACAACCCAGGGCCAGCTACGCCAAACCAAAAGCGAGTTGCAAAAGGCCAACGACGCCCTAGCCGATCTGCGCCTCGACCAAAAGCGCCTCGTGACCGACTCGACCCAGACCGGCAACGCCTTGCGCCGCACGCGCACACTCTATACCCAGCTCACCGACAGCTACGATAAGCTGCTCAAAAACAGCGACCGCGCCCTGGCCGACCGCAATGCTGACTACGGCAAGCTGGCCAAAGACCTGGCCACCCGCGAAAGCGAGCTGGGCCAGCTCGACGGAAACCTGCAAAAGGCTAAGCTGGACCTCGCAGCCCGCGAAGCCAAGCTGGCCGACCTCACCCAAAAGCTGGCCGACAAAGACAAAGCTGTGAACGACCTCAAGGCCCGCGTGAGCAACGCGCTACTCAGCTTCAACTCCAAAGACCTGGCCGTGAACGTCAGAAATGGCAAGGTGTACGTGTCGCTGTCTGAGCAGCTACTCTTCAAATCGGGCGCCACTAAGGTGGACCCCAAGGGCCAGGAAGCCCTGAAAAAGCTAGCCACCGTGCTGCAAGAGCAGAAAGACGTGAACGTAGTAGTAGAAGGCCACACCGATGATGTGCCCGTGCGCGGCGTAGTAAACGGTGCCAAAGACAACTGGGACCTGAGCGCCTTGCGCGCTACCGACATTGCGCGCCTGCTTACCAGTGCTGGCGTCGAGCCCAGTCGCATCACGGCCTCGGGCCGCTCGCAATACGTGCCCGTAGCTGCCAACGACTCACCCCAAGACAAGGCCCTGAACCGCCGCACCGAAATTATCCTCACGCCTAAGCTCGACGAGCTGTTTCAAATTCTGAATAGCAACAGCGGCACTGGCGATCCAGCTGGCAAATAACTGATTATCAGCCTTGCGCAATGGCAAGCAGTAGCCGATATTTGAGTAATTCAGTTTACTCATTCTCATCCGTTACTACTTGGCTATGTCTGCTCAATTCCGTTTTGGTTGGTTGTTGGTCCTGCTGTGGGGGGTAGGCGGGCTGCGGGCCGCGCACGCCACGCATATTGTGGGGGGTGATATCGCATACGCGCCGGTGGCGAGCACCACGGCCGGCGTGCCGCGCTACCACGTCACGGTGCGCCTGTTTCGAAATGCGGCGAGCGTTGTGCAGCAGGAAACCGTGGACCTCACGTGCAACCGCAGCGGCTGCGACGCGGCGGCGACTGACTACTTCACGGTGACGGTGCGCCGCAACCTAGCGGTGACTTACACGGCTCCTGCCTGCCCGCTGCCCCTATTCGCTCGCCTCTACGATACCAATTTTTTCGAGACGGATGTGGACCTGCCGCGCGGGCAGTGGACGCTGAGCGTGCGTACCGAAAACCGACTATCTGACATTGTCAATCTAGTTAACTCCATCAGTCAAAGGGTCTATATCAGCGCGTTTCTGGATAATGAACTGGTGACGCAGAACAATTCGCCCCGGTTTGAAACCAACCTGCTACCCTACCTCAGCGGAAATTCGGCGCAGCGCTATAGCTTTAGCACGTTTGACCTCGACGGCGACTCGCTGGTGTACAGCCCCATCACACCGCAGTCGTCGGTGCAGCCGCTCAGCTTGTGTGGCAGCGATGTGC
>CAZZDR010000250.1:0-4171 GCA_964652535.1 uncultured Hymenobacter sp.
AGCATGACGTTCTTTGCCTATTCCTTATAAGAAATCAACTACCGTGAACATCTTGATTCTCAACGGCCCCAACCTCAACCTGCTGGGCCGCCGCGAGCCGCACATCTATGGCACGCGCTCGTTCGACGATTTTTTGCCCGAGTTGCAGGCCAGCTTTCCTGACCTTAGCCTCAGCGCGTTTCAGAGCAACCACGAGGGCGCGCTGCTCGACCGCCTGCACGCAGCTGCTGGCTGGGGCGAAGGGGGTAGCGAGGCCGCCAGCCAGGCCATTGTGCTGAACGCGGGCGGCCTCACGCATACCAGCGTGGCGCTAGGCGATGCCGTGGCCGCCGTGGCCGGCGCGGGCCTGCCCGTTATCGAGGTACACCTGAGCAACCTGGCTGCCCGCGAAGACTTTCGCCACGTCAGCTACATCGGCAAGCACTGCGTGGGCAGCATCGCCGGCTTTGGGCTCGAAAGCTACCGGCTGGCCCTGCACTACCTGCTGGGCCAGCGGCCGCGGCCGGTAGGCTTTCGGCGCTGAGCGGGGGGTAGGGCTTCGGGAGGGTGCACCAGGGCAGGATAATGTTGCATTCTACCCCCTATAATGGGGCAGATGCGGGGGGTAGGCTAGTATTTTTGATAGAATACTCGTCCACTTATTATCCTTATGACCCACCCCTTACGTTATGTATATCACGCATTGCTTTTGCTAGCTGGCCTGCTGGCCGCGCCGCAGCTGCTGCGGGCCCAGGGCTGTCTGCTAGTGCCCGTGCCCCTGGCCCAGCGCACCCAGCAGGCAGCCCTGGTGGTGGAGGCCCGCGTGACCAGCGCGCAGGCCGAGCGCGCGCCCAACGGCCATATCGTGACGCGCCACCAGCTAGAGGTCTACAAAGTATTTCGGGGCCGGCTGCCCACCGGGCCGCTCAGCGTGCGCACACCGGGCGGCTTCCTGGGCGAGCGCGGCGAAGTAGTGAGCGGCAGCCCCACGCTGCAAACCGGCCAGCAGGGCGTATTTTTTCTGGAAGCTGATCCCGCCCAGCCAGGCGAGTTACGGCCTTATGCCGGGCCACAAGGCTTTATTAAATATGACTTGGCCACACTCACGGCCAGCGAGCCGTTTGGGCGCCATGCCAGCATCGAGCGGGCGCTCTACGGCAAGCTGGCCACCCAGGCCGGCACCAGTTACCGCCTAGTAGCCCCCAATGCCAGCCTCGCCGTAGCCACCCAGCGCCGGGCGCAGCGCACGGCCGCGGGGCCACTGGGCACTACAGCACCAACCATTAGCGGCTTTGCGCCAAGCGCCGTCACGGCGGGCACCAGCACCAGCATCGACGCCAGCCCGGCGGGCGTGCTCACCATCAGCGGCGCGGGCTTTGGGCCGGCGCAGGGAGCGGGCTACGTGCAGTTTCGCAATGCGGATAACCCCGGCCCCGACACCGCACCCAACTACACCCAGCCCTTGGCCAGCGACTACTTGAGTTGGAATGATACTCAAATAAAGGTGCGGGTGCCTTCGTATAGCACTACCGGCAACGCAGCGGGCACGGGCAATTTCCAGGTTTTTGAAGATGGCGGCACCTCGGCCACCAGCCCCAGTGCGCTCACCGTGACGTATAACGTCATCAATACCAGCTATAATAACGCCGAAGGGGTGCAGACCTACCGCATTCACCTGGCCAATAGGGATGGTAATGGTGGCTACGTGCTGCACTATAGCCCCAGCTTTGCGGCGGCTACGGGCGCGAACGCTACCAGCGCCACACCCCCCGATGCCCAAGTCGCTTTTGAGACGGCGCTGCAGACCTGGCAGTGCAACACCAACATGACCCGCACCATGGGCGCGGCCACCGCAGTCGACGCCACGGCGGCCGACAACCTGAACGTAGTGCGCTTTGCGGCGGCTAATGAGTTGCCGACGGGCGTGCTGGGCGTCACGTACTCGTACCACGCGGGCTGCGGCGCTACCAGCACCAGCATCACCAATTGGCTTTTGATGGAAACCGACTACGTGTTTGCCCCCGTGCCCTACCCCGGCTACACCTGGAATTTCACAAATAACACCCCCACTATTACGCAATTCGACTTTCCGAGCGTGGTGCTGCACGAGCTGGGGCACGGCGAGCAGTTAGGGCATATTATTTCTACGGCGGGGGTCATGAACTGGTCGGTCACCAATGGCGAGGCGAAGCGCACGCTGGACGTGAGCACGGATGTGGCCGCAGCGCAGGATATTATCAATTATAGCACGAGCGCCACGGCCAACGGGCGCTGTGGCCTCAGCGCATTTACCACCAGCACCTGCCCGCTGCCGGTGGTGCTCACAGCCTTCGACGCGCGCTACCAGCCCGGCCAGGGCACACGCTTGAGCTGGGCCACCGCGTCGGAAACAGGCAGCCTAGCGTTTGTAGTCGAAAGCCAGGACGACCCAGCTGCCAACTCCTGGCAGCAGGTGGCCCGCGTAGCCGCCGCTGGCAGCAGCCCTACCCCCCACCAGTACGCCACTTTTGACACGCGCCCGCTGGCCGGCACCCGCTACTACCGCCTGCGCCAGCTCGACCGCGACGGCCGCGTGGCCTACTCGCCAGTAGTGGCAGTGGCGGCCACCGCCGAACTCGCCGTGCTGGCTGCCTACCCAAACCCCGCCGCCCGCCTCGTACGCCTGAGCGGGCCGCTGGCTGCGGGCCGCGCCGCTCAGGTGCGCCTACTCGACGCCACTGGCCGCTGCCAGTTGCGCACCAACGGCCCGGCCGGCCAGGCAGCCTTCGACCTACCACTGGCCGGGGTGCCCGCCGGCCTCTACGTGGTGGAGTGGGACGGCGGCGTGGGCCGGGGCTACCAGCGTTTACAAGTAATTTTTTGAGGTGTTAGCCACTAGCGCTTAGCCAGTAGCTATCCCTAATCCAAGGCTACTGACTAACATAACGGCTAACAGCTAGTGGCTAACGGCTTTTTAAAAAGTAATTTTGCCGCATGGCAACCCTTCCGACCTATACCTTCAATCCCGGCCCCGCCGCCGTGTACCCCGAGCTGCGCCAGTACCTGGCCGACGCGTTTGAGGAGGGCTGGCTATCGGCCCCGCACCGTTCCGAGCGCTTCACGGCGCTGGTGCGCCTGTGCCTCGAGCAGGCCCGCCTCAAGCTCAACATTCCGCAAGACTATACCATCCTGTTCACGTCGTCGGCCACTGAGTGCTGGGAAATCCTGGCCCAAAGCCTGACGCCGCGCCGGTCGTTTCACCTCTACAACGGCTCGTTTGGGCAGAAGTGGTTTGACTACGCCCGCGCCCTGCGCCCGGGCTGCACCGGCTTGCGCTTCGACATCAACGACGTGCCCGACCCGGCTACCCTCCCCTTCGACCCCGACGAAACGGACTTGGTGTGCCTGACGCAAAACGAAACGAGCACTGCCACGCAGCTGCGCGACCAGTTTATTCTCAACACCTTCAACCGCTTGGGGCCGTCGCTGCTGGCCGTCGATGCTACGTCGTCGCTGGGGGGGGTAGCACTCAAGTTTATCAAGGCCGACGTGTGGTATGGCTCGGTGCAGAAGTGCCTGGGCCTGCCGGCTGGCCTGGGCATTATGGTGCTTTCGCCGCGTGCCGTGGCCCGCGCCCGCGAGGTGGGCGACAACGCGCACTACAACAGCCTGAACGCGATGGTGAAGCAGATGCTCAACTACCAAACCACGCACACGCCCAACGTGCTGGGCATCTACTTGCTCAGCCGGGTGCTGCAGGCCCGCGAGCCCATCAAAACCATTTCCCCGCACCTGAGCGAGCGGGCCCAGAAGCTCTACGACTACTTCGAGCAGGTGCAGCCGCTGGGCTTGCGCCCGCTCATCGACAACCCCGAGGCGCGCTCTACCACCGTCATTGGCCTGCAAGGGCCGCCCGCCGTGATTGAGGAAGTGAAGCGCCGCGCCCGCGACGAGGCCGGCCTGCAGCTGGGCTCGGGCTACGGCGACCACAAGGCTACCAGCCTGCGCATTGCCAACTTCCCGGCCGTGCCCGACGCCGCATTTGAGGCGCTGGTGCAGTTTTTTGAGAGCATCCGGGCATGATAACGCTGTTCACAGATGGCTCTAGCCGGGGCAACCCTGGCCCCGGCGGCTACGGCACCATCCTGCGCTACGGCCCCCACGAAAAGGAGCTGACCCAGGGCTTCCGCCGCACCACCAACAACCGCATGGA
>CAZZDR010000251.1:0-4146 GCA_964652535.1 uncultured Hymenobacter sp.
TGGTAGGCAAAAAGGTCATCATGCGGGCCGTGCGAATGCCGGTGATGGCGTTAGTCAAGTCGTTGCCGCCAAGTAGTTTGCCCACCCGTACCAGCGCTAGGCGCTGCAGCAAGTCGGCCGACCACTCGGTGGTGCGGAAGCCCGGGCGATCACGGTATTTGGCGAAGAAAGCTGCTACGGTGCGGGCCGGTGTGCCGGGCCCGCCACCGCTGGCCCGGCAGCCACCCAGCAGCACTAGCGCAATGGCCAGCGCCAGTAGTTGCAAGCTCAAGCGGCTGCGCAGGGGCCGGTGAGTAGCCGGGCTAAGGTCTAAGAAATGCATGCGGGTAGGGCTAGCTGTGGCTGCCAGCCGCCGAGCCGTCGCCAGTGGGGTTGGGTTCGCCACGGCGCTGGCCCTGGCTATCGAGCGGGCCCTCGGCGTTGGTTATCTCATCGTCCTCATCGGTCGACACGTACTCGTTCGTGGTGGGGCCGAGGCCACCGGTTTTCTGGGCCAGGTCGGCTTCGGCCTGAGCAAATTTGAGGTTGAGCAGCGAGTCTTCGGCGGGAATTTGGGGTTTGTCAGCCATCAGAAAAGCCCGGCCCCGGAAAGTAAGCGGCGGCCGGCTGCTTCCTACTACGCGGTGGCGGAGCCGAGGTTGGGGTAGGTGGCCGGGCCAGGCGGAGCTACTTTTGCGCCGATTACTTTCCTTTCATTACCTACTTTATGACGTACACGCAGCCCCCTACCGACTTCGACCCCCAGCACAACCCCTGGCAAACCCTAGGCTCGGAGCCCAGATACGAAAACCCCTGGATTCGGGTGCGCGAAGACAAAGTGCTGAACCCCAAGGGTGGCGCAGGCGTCTACGGCGTGGTGTCGATGCAAAACAAGGCCATCGCCATCATTCCCATTGATGAGGAAGGCAATACCTGGCTCGTGGGCCAGTACCGCTACACCCTGAACGAGTACAGTTGGGAAGTGCCGATGGGCGGCGGCGTCATCGGCGTCGACCCCGTAGAATCGGCCCAGCGCGAGCTGCGCGAGGAAACCGGCCTGCTGGCCGCCCGCTGGACCCAAATTTCCCGCCTGCACACCTCCAACTCCGTCACCGACGAAGAAGGCTTCGTCTTCCTAGCTGAAGACCTTACCCAGGGCGAGTGGGAGCCCGAAGAAAGCGAAGACCTGCGCCTCTGGAAGCTGCCCCTGGCCCAGGCCATCGAGCTGGCCATGACCGACCGCATCACCGACGCCATCAGCGTGGCGGGCTTATTTAAGGCCGAAAAGCTGCTGGCTGCCCGAGCCATTTCTGCGCGCTAAGCAGGGGGTAGGGCTCCGGGCCCGCGGGGCCCTACTCCATTATTCGCCATAAATTCGCGTCCATGCCTGCTTTGTTGCGTTATATCGGTCACCGGCTGTACACTACCTGGGCTACGTTCTGGTTTGTGCTGCCGTTTTTCGTTACCTACCCGCTGCAGCGGATACTGGTGCGCCGGCCCGAGTGGCGTCGTCATTTGCACGGCATCAACCGCCAGTGGGCCAAGTTTTCGATTTTGATGTGGGGCGTGCCGCTCGAAATCATTCGCGAAAGCACCCGGCCCGTGCCGCAGCCCTGCATCTACGTGGCCAACCACGGCTCCTACATCGATATTCTGGTGCTGTTTTACACCATTCCGGGCTACCTCAATATGATGGGCAAGGATGCGCTGGTGAAATTTCCGCTGTGGGGCCCCATATTTGGCAAAACCTATATTCCTGTCAACCGCCGCAGCGTAGTGAGCCGGGGCCGGGCTTTTGCCCAAGCCCGCCAAAGCCTGCGCGAAGGCCGCCCACTGGCGCTGTTTCCGGAGGGCACCATCGGCCCCAAGCCCGGCGAAGAGTTGCAGCCGTTCATGGACGGCGCCTTTCAGCTGGCCATCAGCGCTGGCGTGCCCATTGTGCCGGTGAGTATGCCGCTGAACCACAAGTTCATGCCCTCGGTCGAGGGCCTGCGCGTGCGCCACGCCCGGCTGCGTATCGTGTTTCACGAAGCCATCGAAACCAAAGGCCTCACCGAGGCCGATGTGCCCTCCCTCAAAGCCCAGGTAATGGCCCAGATTGCCGACGACTTCGTGCCCGAGGGCCGTGGCATTCCGGTTGCCAGCACTTGGCGCTGAGCAATGGGGTAGCACATTAAGTACAGAAGCGATAACTCCCGTCTGTCTGCGTTTTCCTACCCCCTGCTTAGCTACTTCTTACGAACAACTTCTTACCCCTTGCCTTATGAACACCGAAACCCTGCGCGGCTTGGCGCACCTGGCCCGCCTCGAGTTTGACCCCGCCCGTGAGGAGCAGATGCTCACCGACCTCAACAAGATTCTGGATTGGGTAGACCAGCTCTCGAAAGTAGATACCGACGGCGTGGCACCGCTGGTGCACTTATCGCACGAAATCAACGTGTTGCGTGATGATAAGGCCCACAATACCATCAGCCACCAAGACGGCCTGCGCAACGCCCCGCGCAAAGACTCGGACTACTTCCGAGTGCCCAAGGTGTTGGAGTAAAAAGCGATAAGTAGATAGAACGTCCATGATGCTCATCTGGCGTCCGCTAGATGAGCGTCATGGACGTTTTGTCATTGTTATTGATAACCTGCTCATTAGCTAAGCTACCCCTTGCCTGAATTTTCCTTTCTGCGCCGCCTGCCGGGGCTGCCCGCGCTGCTGGCCTTGCTAGCCATAGCAGGCGCCGTGTACTACTATTTTGTGGGCGAAAGCGCGACGTTGCCTGTGGTGTTAATGCCACACCTGGCGCCTGTGCCCCTCACCCTCGATTCGGTGGCTATCGGCCCGGTGCGGCTGCCGCTGCCCGTGAGCGGCTTTATCACCACACTTACCCACGACGTGGGCGGTCCCTACACTCAGCCGCTGGCGGCCGGGCTGTGGCTGGGCATGCTGGCGCTGGCGCTGGCTGGCTGGCTAGCAGTGGTGAGCATGCTGCGGCGGCCAGCTTTTTTGGCGGGTACAGTGCCGGTAGTGTTTCTGCTAGCTGCGCTCAACGCCGACGCGCTGGGTATTTTCAGCCCCGTCAGGCAGTACTTCCTGTACCTGAGCTTGGGCGTGCTGGGTGCGGCGGCGCTGGGCTTGCAACTCTTTGGTGAGCGGGTGGGGGTAGGGAAGCGGGTGGTGCTATTTGGCGCGCTGCTAAGCGGGCTAGTGACGCTGCTGCTACTCAAAACCAAGCTGCCGCTAGCCGAAACTGCCCTGCACCTAGCCGCCTACGCCACGCTTGCCGAGGCGGGCTTAGTGGCAGCGCTGGTGCTATGGGTAGGAGTGGAGAACGTGCGAGCGTTGCTCTGGTTTAATACCCAGGCCGAGCGCCCCGAAAGCCGTTTTGGGCGGCTACCATTCATTTTGTCAAGCCTACTCTACCTGGGCGCGCTGGCCCTGTACTGGTGGAACGGCGACGACCTGGTCCTGGGCGGCGGTCTGCACCTCGACCCCCTGGTGCTGCTGCTGCCGGCCGTGCTCACGGGTGGGCTAGGCCTGCGCCAGCGGGCGCCTAGCTACATCGGGTGGCTGCCATTTGCGGCGGCGCGGGCACTATATTGGCTGCTGGCCGCGGCCGCCGCGGCCGCATTGGCCTATGCCCTGGCCACGGCCAACGCGCCGCTGCTGACGGCGGCCCGCGCCTTTAGCGCGCGGGCGCTGCTGCTGCTGGGGGCGGCGTTTTTGCTGTACGTGCTGGTCAATTTTGGCGCGCTTATCCAGCAGCGGCTGCGGGTGTACCGGGTGGTATTTGAGCCGCGCCGGCTGCCTTTCTACACCGTGTATATCTTGGGGGTAGCCGCCTTGTTTTTGTTTGAATTGCGCAACGGCTGGCCGCTATTCGACCTGGTGCAAGCTGGGCAGTACAACCAGCTCGGCGACCTAGCGCGCCAGCAAAGCGAAGCCCGGCCCGACGACCTGCCGCTGGCCCTGCTGGCCGAGCGCTACTACGCCGAAAGCGGCGACGTGCTCGCCCGCTTCAACCGCTCGGCGCAGTTGGGGCGAGCGGCGCTCTACGGCTTCCGCGACCAGCGCCAAAACGAAACCAACGCCCTGCGCCGCGCCCTGCTGCGCCAGCCCGACACCAAAATCAGCCTGAAGCTGAACGCCCTGCTCACTGGCCCCACCGAGTTTTTGGA
>CAZZDR010000252.1:0-4056 GCA_964652535.1 uncultured Hymenobacter sp.
TTTGGCCGTGCGGGTGCGGGTTCGAGCAGCCCATCACAAAGCCTTTGTTCTCAAATATTTGCACGTAGTTGATGGCCGGGTCGGCGCCGAGCGTTCGGAACTCGTCGGTCCACACGTCCACCACGCGGCGAATTTCATCGACGGGCATTTCGGGCAGCGTCAGGTCGTGGCGCGGCGAAAAGCAGAGTACGCGGCAGTGGCCGGTTTCGGCCTCCGCTTTCAGCAGGCCGCCTTCTTCAAACGAGCCGGTTTCGCCCCCGGGCAGCAGCGCCGCGAAGTCGTTGTCGAACACAAATTGGTGCTCGTAGGGCGGGTTTACCTCGCCGCTGGTGCGCTTGTTGCCAGCGCACAGGTAGCAAGTAGGGTCGTAGGCGGGGCGTTTTTCCGCGTTGTCTTCCTCTTGCTGGCCCTGCCAGGGGCGCTTGGCGCGGTGCGGCGATACCAGGACCCACTCGTCGAGCAAAGGATTGTGGCGGCGGTGAGGCTGCTCAGTGAAGTCAAACATAGGGGTAGGGATTTAAGGGAAAATGAAAAGCGCCGGCCTCGGCGCGGCTAGGGCCGGCGTCACCACAGGCGGCGGCGGTTATTCCTCGTTCAGCAGTTCGCCCACGCCGTCGGCCAGCGTCGTCACATAGGTATCTAGCTTCAGGCCGAGCTGGTCGTGGTAGCCCTGCTTCATATAGGTCAAGAACTCCTTTACTTGGCTGGTGGCCACCAGGTTGAGGGTGCAGCCGCCGAAGCCACCGCCCATCATGCGGGCGCCGTAGCAGCCGGGCGCCTCGTGGGCCAAGCGTTCGAGCACGTCGAGCTCGTCGCAGCTCACCTGGTAGAGGTCGCGCAGGCCAGCATGGCTAGCGTAGAGCAGCTCGCCTACTTCGGCCAGCGGCTTGCCCTCGGTGAGGCGGGCCGTGACGTCCTGCACGCGCTGGTTTTCCTCTACCACGTAGCGGCAGCGCTTGGCTACTACCTCGCCCATCTCGGCTTGGGCAGCTTCCACATCGGCCAGTGTGGCGTCGCGCAAGGACTTGATAGCCGGATTCTGCTTCTGCATAATCTCGACGCCCTTGGCGCACTCCTGGCGGCGGGTGTTGTACTCGCTGTCGCCCAGCGCGTGCTTCACGCCTGAGTTGCAAAGCACCAGGCGGCAGGCGCTGGTGTCAAACGGAAAATACGCGTATTCGAGCGAGCGGCAGTCGAGCTCCACCACGTGCCCAGCGCGGCCAAACAGGCTGGCAAACTGGTCCATGAGCCCACACATCACCTTGGCGTACTCGTGCTCGGCCATCTGCGAAATCTGGGCCAGCGTCATCGTGTCGAGCTTGAGGTCGAGCAGGTTGTTGAGGCCCCAGGCTACGCCGCACTCGGCCGCGGCCGACGACGACAAGCCCGCCCCACTCGGAATATTGCCCCCAAAGGCGCAGTCGAAGCCCGGCACCTGGGCCCCGCGCTGCTGCAAGCCCGCCACCACGCCGAGCTGGTAGTTGGCCCAGTGCCCGTTGGGTAGGGGCGCCATGTCGGCCACCGCCACTTCGTAGGTCGCATCAAAGTCGAGGGCCGCTAGCCGAATGCGGTCGGTGCCATTGAGGCGCATGGCAAAGCGAATTTCTTTGTCGATGGCAGCCGGTAGCACCAGGCCGTCGTTATAGTCGGTGTGCTCGCCGATGAGGTTGATGCGGCCGGGCGCACGCAGTACCAGCGCGGGAATGGCGCCAAAGCGCTGCTCAAAAGCAGCGGAGAGAGTGGAGTAGTCCATAGGAATGCAAAAGTGGCGGATATTCTGGAATGCAGCCTTGGTAAAGTCGCCAAAAAGCGGGTAGTAATCCACCGCGCCAACCTTTTTACGCAGATTGCAGTAAGCCAAGCCATATAAACTGCCACGCAGCAGACTCTCATAATACCTTCACTTTCTGACTATTCTCATGACTACCTCGCGTTTTTCCTTGCTGTTTGTATTCGCCGTGCTGGCTTCTACCCTCACGGGCTGCTCGCTGGCAGGCGATATTTTTAAAGGCGGCCTCTGGGTTGGCGTTATTGCCGTGTTCTTGGTAGTGCTCGTTATCTGGTGGCTCGTTAACAAGATGAGCGGCGGTGGCGGTAACAGTGGCACCACGGGCGGCACTTCCGTATAACTCTCCTTATTGCCCACAAAAAAGCCGGCGCTTCCAACTGGAAGCGCCGGCCTTTTTTATAGTAAACCGAGGGGGTAGGGACCTACTCGCGCTCGCGCTTGGTAGGCATAGTGCCAATAATATGGTCCCAGAGCGTGCTGCTCACGCCGAAGGCAATCTCATCCTGGCGGTAGTGGTGCTGGGCGTGGTGCGTCCACCACACTTTCAGGAAGTTCTTGGGCGGCGCATACATGTGAATGGCATAGTGCACAAACAGATACATAGCATAGCCAAAGGTGAAGCCAGCCAGAATACCGAAGGCCCAGTTGCCAAACACAAACCGGAAAATGAAGAACAGCAGCGACGCTACAAATACCGTCAAGATAGGCGGCATAGCCAAGCGAGTTTCGTCTTTGGGGTACTCGTGGTGCACGCCGTGCATGGTGTACTGAAACTTGGCCCGACCCGGGCTAGTAGCCGGAATGTGGTACACGTAGCGGTGCACCAAGTACTCCACAAACGTGAAAAGCAGCAGCCCGCCCAGAAACAGGCCCAGGCCCGCAAACCCAGTCACGAAGCCGCGGGTGATGCCGTAATACAGGCTCACGAGCGCTGTAGCAATAAAAATGCTCACTGGTAGCGCGATGTGCGTGTGCGATAGCCGCTCGAGCACGGGGTTCTTAAATAGCTGCGCCGAACCTTTGTGTTTGGGCCGAACCGGGGCCGCTGTGGGGGCGGGCCGGCGGTCCGTATCAGTTTCCATCTGCATAAGAAAGTCAATAAAGCCAAGTAGTTTAGTACAAATTTACGCCAGCCCCGGCTTTATGTTGGGGTAGGCGCAAAGCCAGCCTCTGCCAGTGCCACTACAATAGCCGCCGCAGTGGCGGCCCCGGCGTAGCGCAAGTGAGCCTGGCTATAGAACCGCTCGCGGGCGGCCAAGGTTCGGCCGAGGTGGGCGGTCAGGGCCTGGGCGGGGGTTTCGGCAGTGCCCGCGGCAGCGGCCAGCAGCGGGCGGCTGGTACGGCTGCGGCCCAGCCGGCGCACCAGCTCAGGCAGCGGCACATCGAGCCACAGCAGGAAGCCACTGGTACGCAGCACCTCCACATTGTCGTGAAAGCAGGGCGTGCCGCCGCCCGTGGCTACCACCAGCGGCGGGCCGGGCCGGGCTGCTACTGCCCGTAGCGCTGCCGCCTCGCGCACCCGAAAGCCCGCCTCGCCCTCCGCAGCAAAAATCTCCGGAATCGACTGCCCTGCCTCGGCCACAATCACGGCGTCGAGGTCCAGAAACGCGCGGCCGTAGTGCGCCGCCAGCTGCCGGCCCAGCGTGGTTTTGCCTGAGCCTGGCAAGCCAATGAGGTAGAGATGATGCATCCTTTTTAGTTATCAATCAACAGTTGGTAAAGAGAACGTCAAGCTAAATTTGACGAAGCCTGACATTCTCTTTACCAGCTGCTTAGCTTTTAATTGATTTTAACGCGTGGGTCGAGTAGCGCGTAAAGCATATCGACGGCAATATTGACCAGCACGAAGATGGCCGCCACGAAGAGGGTAGCGCCCATCACCACCGGGAAGTCGAGGTTTTCGACAGCGCGCAGCGTAGTAGTGCCTAGGCCTTTCCAATTGAAAATGTATTCGATAAAAAAAGCGCCCGCCATGAGTGAAGCCAGCCAGCCCGACACCGCCGTGACGACCGGGTTCAGTGCATTGCGCAGGGCGTGGCGTGCTACCGTACGGCCGGGGCTCAGGCCCTTGGCCCGCGCCGTGCGGATGTAGTCCTGGCTCAGCACATCGAGCATAGAAGAGCGCGTGAGCTGCATGATGATGGCCAGCGGCCGCACGCCCAGCGCTACGGCCGGCAGCAGCAGGTTGCGCAGCACCAGGTGGCGCTGGGCCGTGAAGGGGTCGGTTTCGTAGAGCTGGCCGGTCAGGCTCAGGCCCGTCCAGTGGC
>CAZZDR010000253.1:0-4041 GCA_964652535.1 uncultured Hymenobacter sp.
TCGACCGCCACCCACGGCCGAAAATCTGGCGCAACGGTAGCCAGAAACTGTGCATCGGCCCGCTGCCGGTGCGCCCCCAGCAGCGCCCAGGCGACCAGCAGCGGCCCTAGCCAACCAGCCCGCGGCTGCTCGCGCAGCACCACCAAGGTTTGCAGTAAACCTAACCCCAGTATGGGGCCTAGCAGCGCGAGCCGTAGCCAGCCGATTTCGCGCAGCAGCCGGCCCAGCAGGCGCAGGCGCAGCGCCAGGTAGGCGCGCAGGGCAGTAGTCGCACCAAGCGCGGCAGGGTTACGCTGCATTAAGCTGTGGGGAGGGGGGTAGGGATTTCTTCTTCGAGGAAGGCAATGCCGTAGTCGGCCGCCAGTTCTTGTAAGATGGGCGCGTAGAGGTCGGCGGTGGTCGGAATGACGACGCCCCGCCCGGTTACTTCGCCCCGCGCCAGGCGGCGCACGGCCATGCCCAGCGGCAGGCCTACGGTTTTGGCCATCGCAGTGTGAGTCGCGTCGTCGCCCGTCACAACCAGCGACGACGTGCGGCGGTGCACCTGGCCATCAAGCTCATACTCAATTTGATGCTGCATCACCACCTGGTCGCAGTCGTGCGGGCCAAGCTGCCATTTGTCCACCAGCAAGTGCTCCAGCAGCTGGGCGGCGGTGGCGTGGGCCAGGCCCACCAGGCGCGCACTGAATATCCCCAGCCACGCCAGGCGCGTCATTTCAGGGCCGTGGGGGTCAAGGTGCAGGCGCTGGGCTACGTGGGCAGCCACCTCGTCGGCGGGCACCTGGTGGCCCAGCTGCTGGGCCACCAGCGCCTGCCAAGGCAGGTTGGCGGGGTTGCCGAGGGGTAGGCCGTCGTTGGTGAGGCCCAGCGCCACCAGCGCCTGCCAAGCCGCGCAATAGCCGGGGCGGCGCAGGGTGCCGCGCAGCATGGTTTGGACGTCCGTTAGGCCATAGACCTCGCGGTAGCTCAGCGAGTCGCGGTTGGCGTAGCCCTCGAAGTGGCCGTGGCCGGGCACGGCCAGCGTCTCGGCCCGGCCAAACAGTTCTTCGTACGGAATGAGTCTTTCCTGGCCGTTTTCGAGGTACTGCGCGGGGCCGCCCTGGCCAGCCAGCACCACGTTGCGCGGGTTCCAGCTGAACTTGTAGCGCCAGGGGTTGTCGCCCTCGCTTTCGGGCGCCACCAGCCCGCCGCAGTACGAGCGGAAACCCGTGATGCGCGCGCCCCTACCCTTCAATTCCTGAATAATTTGCATGGCCGACATATGGTCGAGGCCGGGGTCGAGGCCGCATTCCATGAGGAAAACCAGGCCCGCGGCGGCGGCCTCGGCGTGCAGGGTGCGCACCTCGGAGCTCACGTAGCTGGCCGTGGCCAAGTGGCGGCGGTGGCGCAAGCAGGCGCGCGCCACCAGCGGGTGAAACGCGGCCGGCAGCATCGAAATAACCAGGTCGGCCTCGGCCACCAGCTGATCGAGCTGGTCGGCGTTTTGCACGTCGAAGGGTACGGCGCGGGCATACTGCGAGTGGGCGGCCAGCACAGGCGCCAGGTGGGCGGGCAAGGCGTCGGCCACGGTCAGAAACCAGCGCTCGGCCGGGGCATGGCGCAGCAAATACTGTATCAGCGCCGAGGCCGAGCGGCCGGCCCCGAGCAGCAGCAGGCGGGTGGGGGTAGTCATGCGGGCAAAAGTACTCGGATTGGTGGCGGGTAATCGATACTAGTGGGAATCGTTTGTCTGTGCGCGCACGGACAAACGATTCCCATTAGCAATCCCGAATTCCTCCCTTTCTTTGTCGCCCCATTTTTATTCCCGCCGCAATGGCCGCCCTTCCTTCCGATTTACCCACCCGCCGCCACCTAAGCCTGAGCTACGACGAGCTGGCCAAGCCCGACCATCTTTCGCCCGCCGAGCGCCGGGTATGGGAAGCCGCCCGTGCCGCCACTGACCATTCCTACGCGCCCTATTCGCACTTTCACGTAGGGGCCGCACTGCTGCTCGACGATGACACTATTGTGCTGGGTACCAACCAGGAGAACGCCGCCTACCCCTCGGGCCTGTGCGCCGAGCGCACGGCGCTGTTTGGGCTAGCCGGCAACCGCCCTACCCCCCCGCCGCGCATCGTAGGTATGTCGGTGGCCGGCCGGCCGGCTACCGGCGGGTTTCGGCCCGCGCTACCCTGCGGCGCCTGCCGCCAGGTAATGCTCGAGTATGAGCTGCGCCAAGGCCAGCCCATTTGGCTGCTGCTGCCCAGCGAGGATGGCACCATCCTGCGCTTCGAGCGGTTGGCCCACTTGCTGCCCTTTCACTTCTCGGCCGACTCGCTACCGCCGCGGGCGTAAGCGGACAGTAGCGCGAACTTTGTAGTTCGCGTTACTTCCCTACTCCCTTATTTTTCTCCTATGTCTGCTCGTCTTATCATTCAGCTCGCGGCCTTGCTAGGCGCCCTCACAGTGGGTATCGGCGCCTTTGGGGCGCACGGCCTGCGGCCCATGCTCGAAGCAACTGGCCGCTTCGAAACCTTCGAAACCGCAGTGCGCTACCAATTTTACCATACGCTGGCGCTGCTGGCTGTGGGTGTGCTGGCCGTGGCTCGGCCCGAGCTGCGCGGCCTCGACACGGCCGCGCTCCTGTGGATCGCGGGCATCGTCATCTTTAGCGGCTCGCTCTACGCCATTTGCTTCACAGGTATCACCAAGTTTGGGGCGGTAGCGCCGCTGGGCGGGTTGCTACTTATCGCGGGCTGGGCGCGGTTGCTATTTGCGGTGGGCAAGCTGTAGGCTTTAGCTCACCCAAAAACGTAAAAAAGGCGCGCCAACCCAGTGGGTCGGCGCGCCTTTTTTAACTTATCAGCAGAGGGTAGGGTCTACTTGCTAGAGGCCGTAGCGGCTTCTTTCACGTCGCCTACCAGCGAAACGGTGGTGCTGCCACCGGCCGAGTTCGAGTCGATAGTCAGAACTTTGGTTTGCATGCCCACTTTGCCAGCCGAGTTGAATTTGGCCGAGATGGTGCCGGTTTTGCCGGGCTGCACAGGCTCCTTGGTCCAGGCGGGGGTAGTGCAGCCGCAGCTCACACCAATGTTGGAAATCACGAGCGGCTGGGTGCCAGTGTTCTTAAACTTGAAGACGTGGTCGACGATGTCGCCCTGCTTGATGGAGCCAAAATCGTACTTCACTTCCATAAACTCAATCTGGGGGCCGGCTACTTTCGCAGTGGCTTTGGCAGGCTTGGTGGCCTGGGCGTGGGCAGCGGTGCCCGCAAACGTGAGGCCCAGGGCCAACAGCAGCATTTTCGTCATGACAGTGTGTAAGAATGGGTTGAGAGATTAGAACAAATTTACGTGCCGAAGCAGCGTTGGCAAAACTACGGCCAAACCAATGCCACTGGCCAGCGGCGTTTGGCGAGGCAGGCGATTGCGTGGCAAACCCTAACGGCAGGAATTCAATTCCCTACCCCCCGTATTTTAACTAAGGCAGGTTATTCTTCCTCCACTACTTCGTTTTCAGCCAGCAGCCGCCGCTGAAAATTGAGCAGGAACAGCCGCTCCGAGGCCCGCGTGATGGCCGTATAGAGCCAGCGCGCAAACTCGCCTCCCACCGGCTCGTCGGGCTTGATGAAGCCGTGGTCTACAAATACGGCCTGCCACTGGCCGCCCTGCGCCTTGTGGCACGTGAGGGCGTAGGCAAATTTTATTTGCAAGGCGTTGAGGTACGGGTCTTTGCGCATCTCGGCGTTGCGCTCAGCCTTCTTGGTAAGGTGGGCGTAGTCGGCCAAAATTTCCTGGTACATCTTCTCGTTTTGGTCGCGGGGTAGCGACGGGCTTTCGGTGTGCAGCGTGTCGAGCAGCAGCTTCACTTCCAGCTCGGGCTCGTCGGGGTAGTCCACCAGCCGCACCCGCGCTTGGGCAAAGCGGCAGCCAAATACTTCTTCACGCCGAATTATCTTCTTGATTTCCAAGAAGTCGCCATTGGCCAGAAAGCCAATTTCTGACTCCTTGGGCAGCCAGAAGTAGTTGTTGCGCACCACCATGATGTAGTCGCCGGCCTCAA
>CAZZDR010000254.1:0-4020 GCA_964652535.1 uncultured Hymenobacter sp.
CGGTCGAGTTGTGGTGCTCCACGCCGTGGTAGTGCTTATAGGGCAAAAACTGGTTAAGGAAATGATAATCAGCCACCGGAAGGCCCCCAAACAAGTTAATTTGCTCCTCCGAAAACGCCTTAAAATCGGCCAGTAGTTTGGGCCAGTTGAGCACGGCATCTTCGCCCTGCGCCCATACGTGGAAGGGCCGCCCGCCCGCCTCATACTGCTGGTGCTCGATGCTAGGGCTGGCAATAAGCGGCGCGTCGGCCAGCTGGTCAAAATTGCTGGCTTGTAGCGTGTTGGGCAGTAGCTGGGGTAGGCCGCAGGCCAGTCGCCAGTCGGCCGGCAAATCCAGCGTGAGCTGGCACGGCGCGTCCTGCTGGCCCTCGGCAAACATGAGCGCCTGCACGGGGTTGAGATACAGCTGCGTAGCGTCGAGCCACGAGCCGCCGGCGTCCATCTGGTGAGCGTAGAAGTTGTAGCGCACGCGCACGCTGCGACCCGCCGCGCCGGCCACCTCCCAGCGGTCCTTGGTGGTTTTGCGGTAGGGTAGGGCCTCGTCGGTTTCGGCATCGCTAATCTCGACGCGCTGAATCTTCTGGGCAAAGTTCTGCAGCTCATACCGGCCTGGCCGCCACGCGGGTAGCTGCAGGCCTAGCGGCTCGGCCGCGTCGGCCGGCACCTCCACCATCAGTTGAATTTGCAGGTAAAACGTGAGCGGATTCTCAAAGGAAACGTGGTAGTAAGTCATGGGGGTAGGGGCAATGCGACAAGCAAGGTAAAACGCAACCAGGAGCCAGTGTAACCAGAAGCAGGCGGGGTGTCGGGCAGCACCGCGTCGCCGCGTACTCCGGTGGCGCCTACCCCCTTGCTTACGGTCAGGAAAGCTCAACGTATGAGGTTGGGTTACATTAGTCGCGCAGCTCTTGCTATTCTAAATCGAAATCCGTACCTTTGCCGGCCCAACTCGCAATTTGACCGGACATGAAACGTACCTATCAACCCTCGCAGCGCAAGCGCCGCAACAAGCACGGTTTCCGCAACCGTATGGAAACCGCTAACGGCCGCAACGTACTGGCTCGTCGCCGTGCCAAAGGCCGTAAGCGCCTCACCGTATCGGACGAAGGCCGTCATAAGCGCTAGTACCTTAGGCTGTTAGCGCATAGCTGATGGCTTTTAGCTAGCAGGTAGCCGCATTGTTGGGGCAGGTAATTTTCTGGTTTTGCCAGGAATAACTGCCGCCACAATGCGGCTTCGCTATTTTATCAAACCGTGAACGAGCTACCCGCTACCAGCGCCCTGCCACCCGCGGCCCGGCAGTACACCTTCCCTAAAGCGGAACACCTGTGCAGCAAAAAGCGCATCGAGCAGCTTTTTAATCGGCAAAATCCTTCGTTGGGCGTTTACCCATTGCGCCTCACCTGGCTGCCCGCCCCCGCGCGCGGCGCAGCCCCACCACAGGTGCTTATTACGGTGCCTAAGCGCACCTTCAAGCGGGCCGTGGACCGCAACCGCCTCAAGCGCTTACTGCGCGAGGCCTACCGCCTCAACAAGTACCGCCTACTGGAAGCCGAGAACGGCCATCCGGTAGCGCTGCTGGGTATTCTCTACACGGGTAAAGAAAAAAGTGAGCTGCCGCTAATTGAAAAAAAATTAATTTCCGGATTGAATCGTTTGCTGGCCGAAGCCGTGGTGCAACCTGCACCCTAGGCGAGCTACTCCTCACTAAGAAACTAAGAACCAGTTGGGAGAAAAGAAGAATCGCTATTTAAGCAGCATTTCCTCCCGCATTCTTGATTATCTTTCTGCCGATGACAAACCGTAAGAAACTACTTGCCACCCTCGGCTTGGGCGCGCTGGGCCTAGTCAGCTTTCGGGCTGCGTCCGATAGCGAGCGGTACTTCGAGATTGCCAAAAACCTCGATATTTTCGCTACCCTCTTCAAGGAAGTGAATACCTACTACGTGGACGAGATTACCCCCGGCAAACTAGTAAAAACGGGCATCGACGGCATGCTAAAGTCGCTGGACCCCTACACCAACTATATTCCGGAGGACGATATCGAGGATTTTCGGACCATGACGACGGGCCAATACGGAGGGGTAGGGGCATCCATCGTGAAGCGCAATGGCAAAACGGTGGTGCAGAGCGCCTATGAAGGCTACCCAGCCCAAAAAGCGGGTTTGCTGCCCGGCGATGAAATTCTGACTATCAACAATGTGAATGTTGATAAGAAGACAAATTCGGACATCAACAAGCTGATGCGGGGCCAGGCCAACTCCATCGTCAAGCTCATCGTGACGCGCTACGGCCAGGATAAACCGGTGCAAATCGACATCACCCGCGATAAAATTCAGGTAGACAACGTACCTTATTACGGTATGCTGACCACCGATATCGGCTATTTTCAGTTGGCTGGCTTCACAATGGATGCAGGCCGCGAGGTGCGCAATGCCGTGGTGAAGCTAAAGGAAAAGGGCGCTAAGAAAATTGTTTTTGATATTCGCGACAACCCCGGTGGCTTGCTGAATGAGGCAGTGAACATCTCCAACCTGTTTGTCGACAAGGGCTTGGATGTGGTAAGCACCAAGGGCAAGGTGACGGAGTGGAACAAGACCTACAAAGCGCTTGATGTGCCGCTCGATACCCAGATGCCGATTGCCATCATCACGAGCAATCGCTCGGCGTCGGCGTCGGAAATCGTGTCGGGTGTGCTGCAAGACTACGACCGCGCTGTACTGGTGGGCGAGCGCACCTTTGGCAAGGGCCTCGTGCAGGCTACTAGGCCGCTGAGCTACAACTCGCAGCTGAAGGTGACGACCGCCAAGTACTACATTCCAAGCGGCCGCTGCATTCAGGAAATCGATTACTCGCACCGCGGCGACGATGGCGCGCTGACCAAGTTTCCGGACTCGCTGCGCACGGCTTTCAAAACCCAGGCTGGCCGCGTAGTATACGACGGCGGCGGCGTGGCGCCCGATGTGGACGTGCAGGACCGCGAAATCGCCGATATCACCCGTGTGCTCATCCAGAAGAGCTACCTCTTTGACTACGCTACCCGCTACCGCGCCGAACACGCTACCATCGCATCGGCGCGCGAATTCAGGCTCTCAGACCCTGACTACCAGAAATTTGTAGCGTACCTGCAAGGCAAGAACATGGCCTACAGCACCGACGCCGAACGCTCGCTGACGGACCTTACCAAGAAGGTGAAAGAGGACAAGCACTACGACGACGTAAAGCTGGAGCTAGACGCTATCAAGCGCAAAGTAGCCGCCAATAAAACCAATGACTTGCAACGCTTCAAACCCGAAATCCGGGAGCTGCTGGAGGAAGAAATCGCCTCGCGCTACTACTACGAGAAGGGCCGCACCGAAGCGGGCTTCGACGACGACCCCAACATCCAGGCTGCTGTGGCCGTGCTCAACGACCCCAACCGCTACGGTTCTTTGCTAAAACCGGGAGGTAGGGCCGCCAGCGCCACGAAGTCGGCGGGCACCAAGTAAAAAAGAGGCGTCGTAACTGACGCCTCTTTTGCTTTTACAGCAATGAATGTTCAGGCTTTAATTGGCGTCATTCAGACTAACAAATGTAAAGTTAGGCTGAAATTGAAAGGTATTTCTGCGCCCGAATGTTGGGGAAACGGGGCTATAATTCCAGCCTTAGGCTATATTGAAATAAACGGCCCATGGCCTATTTCACAGGTGGAGTGGATGGATGTAAACCCTGTCATTATGCAGCATATAGGGCGTCTCGTTCCTCCTAAGCAAATAGATAGCTTGATGCAAATTGAGGATGGCTTGCACCAAGCGGACGTACCTTATACCACCTTAGATGGAATTATCCGCGTTCTATTTTCAGGTATAGACTATTAGTAGTAGTTGCCTCCCACTAAATACCCCTGTACATAATCGCGGATGCCTTCTTCGAGTGAGGCGAAAGGCCGGTCGTAGCCAATGCTGCGCAGTTTGCGCATGTCGGCTTCGGTGAAGTACTGGTAGGTGTCGCGGATGTCCTCGGGTGTGTCGCGGAAGCGGA
>CAZZDR010000255.1:0-4010 GCA_964652535.1 uncultured Hymenobacter sp.
GTTGTACTTGCCGTTTTGCTCGTAGCTCAGCGTGTCGGTATCGGGCGAGAGCTGCACCGAGCCGAACGGTACCGTGGCGCCGGGGTAGGTGTGGCCCATCTTGGCCGTGCCGACGAGCGGGTGGGCGTACTGCACCAGGTTTTCGGGAGTAGGGGCCGGGCGTTGGGCCAGCGTCGCCAGCGGGAGGGCGAGTGCGGTAGTAGTTAGCAGAAAATGCTTCATACCGGCAAAGTAAAGCAGCCAGACCCACGAGGCCCGTGTAGAACGAAGCGGCCCTCCGTTTCTCGGGCGACCTGCTACCGGGCCGGGCGAGAAACGGAGGGCCGCTTCGTTTTATGTGCTCAAGGGCTAGTCGCGCTGCACTTTATAAAACTTGGCACCGTATAAAAACACCACCACGTAGCAAATAATGGGCAGGTAGTAGGCGTGCGCCACGCTGGTATTGGCCACCGGCCCCATTACAAAGCGCGGAAACAGCGCCGCGCCCACCACGCCCATCACAATAAACGACGAGGCCAGCTGCTTGTGACGCCCCAGGTCTTTGAGCCCCAGGCTGTAGATGGTGGGGAACATGATGCTAAAGAAGAAATTGAGCCCAATAAGCGCCCCAAAAGACACCGTGCCCCAGTGCTGCGCTACAAGTAGGCACATGCCGATGTTAGCCAGGGCCGCGAAGGCCAGCAGCTTATTGGGTGCGATAAACTGCATGAGGTAGGTGCCCAAAAAGCGCCCTATCATCATGCCCACTAGGCTCAGGGAAAAGAAGTAAGCAGCCGTGTGGCTACTCAGGCCCACGTACTCGGTGCCGTAGTTGATGAAGTATGCCCAAGTGCCGCCCTGCGCCGCCGTGTTGAAGAGCTGCGCCACGCAGGCCCACACAAAGTGCTTGTGCTGAAACAGGCTCTTGTCGGCTGCCAGGTTGGTAGGCGTCTCGCTGGTTTCGGAGGTGGCAGTGCCGGGCGTGTGCTCGTCATTGAGCGGGGGCACCTTCACGAAGGCAAAGGCGATGGCGATGCTGCCCACCACCGCGCCGATAATGGAATACAGAGTTTTGACCGACGATAAATCGCCAGCCGCGTGGGTGCCGCGCAGCACGAAGTAGCCGCCAATGAGCGGCCCCGACACCGCCCCGATGCCATTGATAGCATGCGAAAACGTGATGCGCCGGTCGGAGCTGGCTGGGTCGCCCAGGCCGTCCAGAAACGGGTGTGCCACGGCCTCTAGGGTGCCCAGGCCGCAAGCCAGCACAAATAAGGCCAGGAGCAGAAAGCCGAACGAGGCCGCGTTGGCGGCCGGTATCATCAGGAAAGCCCCGGCAGCGTACAGGCTCAGGCCAAGGATAACGCCCTTTTGGTAGCCAAAGCGCTTCATAAACCAGCCGGCGGGCAGGCCCATCACAAAATAGGCCCCAAACGTGGCGGCCTGCACGTAGGCCGAGTCGGCCTTGCTCACGTGCAGCACCTGCTGAAAGTGCTTGTTGAGGATGTCGCCCATCGTCACGCCCAGGCCCCAGAGCATGAACAGCGACACGACGAAGATGAACGTGACCACGTAACGCCGCTCGGTGAAGGGCGGGGGGGTAGGGGCCAGCGGTGGGGGAGTAGTAGTAGGTATCAAACAGCGTAGCGGTAAAAATGAATAAAGGGAGGAAACACGCCGGCGGCCCCCAGCTGCCGGGCAGTAGACAGGCAAATATAGCTGAACCGTAGTGCTGGAGTAAGCAGCACCTTTTGCCTATTCTAAGGCATTGATTTAGAAAGCTTGGCAGCTGGCAGAGGGGTAGGGCGCCCAGGGCAAAAAAGGACAAGCTGCCGTCTAGCTTCCGTAGCAAATTTGATAAGACGCAGCCAGCCAAATTGTTTTGTAAGATGAAGGAATTGTAGAGATTAGACAAAAAATAGATTATAAGTGCCACACTGCGGCGCTGCCAGCAACCTTGCTACCGTATATTACTGGCCGCTAGTGCAAAAAATGGCCCCGGCGATTGCTTACATAGTTATAATAAAACACCTGCTAGTTTTGGATTTTATCAGTCAAATAGCCTTAGGTAGTTGGTACGCAGCCCAAGTTTATATCTTGTTATTTTGCCTGTACGTGTTCGTGCCGGTCATCTTTTACCTGTTGTTCGCCACCCGCATCCGGCAGCTGTTTCGGCCCCGGGCTACCACGGCGGAGGCGTCCCAAACCGATTTTATATTACTGGTGCCGGCTCACAACGAGGCGGAGCTGTTGCCCAGCCTGCTAGCCAGCGTGGGCCAGCTCAACTACCCGGCCAGCCGGTTTCGCATGGTAGTGGTGGCCGACAACTGCACCGACACCACGGCCCAGCTGGCCCGCCAGGCCGGGGCGCAGTGCCTGGAGCGCACCACCGCCTACCCCTCCAACAAGTCGCAAGCCCTGCGCTACGCCGCCGAGCAGCTAGGCCTGGCGGCGCCCTACTCGGCAACTGTGGTGTGCGTGCTCGACGCCGATTGCCGCCTCGACCCGCAGTTTCTGGCCGAGCTCGACGCGCACTTTGCCCAGCCCGGCGCGGCCCCGGTGGTGCAGTGCCACCGGCGCGTGGCCAACGCGTTTGAGTCGGACGTGACGGTGCTCGATGCCGCTTCCGAGGCCATGCGCCAGCACGTGCTGCTGGGGGCACGCCAGTTGCTGGGCCTCGAGGTCTTTATCTACGGCCTGGGCTGCTGCCTGCGCGAAGAGTATTTTGCCCGCCTGATGGCCCAGCCCGTGATTTCGCTGGCCGAGGACAAGGAGTGGAAAGCCTACCTGGCGGCCGCCCAAGTGCCAGTGGCCTACTGCGCCCCGGCCAGCGTGAGCTACCAAACGGTGAGCAACGGCGCGGCTTTTCGCAAGCAGCGGCAGCGCTGGCTGGCGGGGCAGTTTGCCTCAGCGCGGGCGCATGGGCTGCCCATGCTGGCCCAAGGCCTGCGACGGGGCCGCCTCTCGCAGCTCGATTTTGCCTGCGACTTGCTACAGCCCCCGCGCTCGTGCCTCTTGGTAGCGGCGTTGGTGTTCGGGGCCGTGGCCGGGTTCGCCCCGGCGTGGTCGCTGGTGGGCCCTGGGGTGTGGCTAGGACTGGCTACCTGCCTGTTTGCCTACGGGGCGCTGGGCCTGCGCCTGGTAGGGGCCGCGCCGCGGCATTTCCTGGCGTTGTTTTCAGGTGCCCGGCTCATTGTTGAAGTCACCAAATCGGTGCTGTTGATAGTGACCGGCCACAAGGAAAAGGAATGGAAAGCCACGCGCTAGCCCCCGCTGGCCGGCGCGGCTAGCGCGCCGATTGCTTCTTTTGTACCCATGCCGCGTCCGCAAGTTTGTATTCTGATGTATCACGCGCTGGTCGAGCGCCACGCGCCCTACATGGCCACCGTGCACGTAGAAGTCGCCCGCTTTGCCGAGCAAATGGCTTGGCTGGCGGCTTCGGGGCACCCGGTTATTCCGCTGGCCGCGGTGCCCGCGGTGCTGGCCGGGCCAGCTAGCGCGGGGCCGCCCGCCGTGGTGCTCACCTTCGACGACGGTTACCGCTCGCTGCTGACCCACGCGCAGCCCATCTTGCAGCGCCACGGCTTTGCCGCTACCCTCTTCCTAACGACCAACGCGGTGGGCGAGCCCAGCTACGCCAGCCAGGGCGATTTTGCGTGCTCGGCCCCGGCCAATGACCCGCCCCTCACCTGGGCCGAGCTGCGCGGGCTGCAGGCCGCGGGCTGGGCCATCGAGTCGCACGGCTGCACGCACCGGCCGCTGGCTTCCCTACCCCCCCCCGAGCAGCTAAGCGAGCTGCGCCAGAGCCGGGCCGCCATTGCGCAGCACCTGGGCACTACGCCGGCTTTCTACGCTTTTCCCTACGGCAGCTACAACCGCCACGCGCTGCGCGCGCTGGCCCCGGCGGGCTACCAAGCCGGGTTTTCGGTGCACACCGGCCCCGCCACGCCTGCCAGCGACCCGCGCCGCCTGCCCCGCATCGAGCTCACGGCTACTACCGAGCTGGCCACGTTTCGGCAGCAAGTAGCCAC
>CAZZDR010000256.1:0-3981 GCA_964652535.1 uncultured Hymenobacter sp.
TCTTCCACCACATCGAAGTTTTGGAGGTAGCGGGCCTTGCGTTGGTGGTCTTTGCTGGTGATGTCGGCCCGGCACAGCACCATCAGGCGGTCAATATCGTCGCCGGCCTCGAATAGCAGGCGGCGCACCGCCGAGTCGGTCACGATTTCCTTGCTCAGCGCGATGGGGCGCAGGTGCAGGCGCACCAGCTTCTGCACCTGGCGCATTTCTTCGCCCAGCGGCAGCTTGAGGGCCGTGAAAATGCCCGGTACCCAGCGCGCCCCTTTATCCTCGTGGCCGTGAAACGTCCAGCCGGTTTTGGGGTCAAGGCGCTTGGTGGCGGGCTTGGCAATGTCGTGTAGCACAGCGGCCCAGCGCAGCCACAGGTCGCCACCGGCAGCCGCCACATTGTCGAGCACCTGCAGGGTGTGGTAAAAATTGTCTTTGTGGGCGTGCTGGCCCACTTTCTCTACCCCGTGCAGCTCTGCCATTTTCGGAAAAATGAGCTGCAGCAAGCCCGTCTGAAACAGCAGCTTGAAGCCGTAGCTCGGCACCGGCGACTCGATAATTTTATTCAGCTCAATCGTGATGCGCTCTTGCGACACAATTTTAATCCGGTCCTTGTTGCGAGCAATGGCGTCGTAGGTATCGGGCTCAATATCAAAATTGAGCTGCGCGGCAAACCGAATGGCGCGCAGCATGCGTAGCGGGTCGTCGCTGAAGGTGATATCGGGGCCCAGCGGCGTGCGAATAGTCTTGGCCGCCAGGTCCTTCATGCCTTCGTAGCGGTCTACGAGCGCACCAAAGTCTTCCGCGTTCAAGCTTAGGCCCAAGGCATTGATGGTAAAATCGCGGCGCGCCAGGTCGTCTTCCAGCGTGCCGGCTTCTACCTCGGGCTTGCGGCTGTCGGCACGGTAGCTTTCCTTGCGAGCGCCCACAAACTCGATTTCGCCGGCCTCCTCGGTGGGCAACATAGCGGTACCAAAATTTTTGAACACCGTGACGCGGCCCCGCCCCGGTAGCCGCCGGCCCACCGCCTGCGCTAGCTTGATGCCATCGCCTACTGTCACCACGTCGATGTCCTTGCTACCGCGCCGCAGTGCCAGGTCGCGCACGTAGCCGCCAATAACGTAGGCCGGCTGGCCAAGCTCCTGGGCGGCCTCGGCAATAGTGTGAAAGATGGGAAGGTCGGGCAGCGTAGGCGTGGTCATAGGCGCAAAGGTAAATCTTGTAGGGTGCGAGGCCGGCCCCGTACCCTACATTCCTACTTAATCGCGTACCACTTCGAGCGCGCCACCGGCCCCTAGGCGCACTACCCGCGAAGGTGCTACGCGGGTCGCATCGTCTTGCCGCCAGCTCACCACGTGGTCCACCGCACGCACAATAGCGGGGTCAACTTCGGCGTACACAGCGGGGGTAGGCGCCCCAGTTTTGTTGGCTGAAGTGCTCACGAGGCCGTGACCCAAGCGGCGCACCACCTTGTGGCAAAACTCGTCTTGCACCACACGCAGGCCCACCGTGCCATCGGGCGCTACCAGGCCGGGCGCCACGGCGCGGCTGGCCGGCAGCAGGTAGGTAGTGGGGCGCGTTTGAGCCGCCAGGGCAGCTTCTAGCTCGTCGGGCACCTCGGTGACGTAGCGGCGCAGCATAGCTAGGTCGGCTACTAGCACGATGCTGGGCTTGCCCTCAGGCCGGCCTTTTAGCTGGTAAAGCTTTTCGACGGCGCGGGGCACTTCGGCATCGCAGCCCAGGCCCCACACCGTGTCGGTGGGGTAGAGAATAATTTGCTGCGTGAGCAAAATATCAACGGCAGCATCAACTTCTTGGCGAAAAAAATTCATCGCAGATCTAACGGATTTAACGAATTGCGCGGCTATGTCTGCTGCGCGGGCAGGCTCTCTAGATGGGAGCATACGCAGCAGCGTGGGCTTAAGTAGCAGCAAAGCAAATATCCCGCCGCTGGCCTAGTCAAGGTTGCGGCCCCATATCCGCGGCATTCGTTACATCTGTGGTCTGGCACAGTTCTACCAACACGCCGCCCGCACTTTTGGGGTGCACGAAGCAGACTAGTTTATTATCGGCTCCGCGCTTGGGTATGTCGTTTAGCAGAATGAAACCTTCGGTGCGCAGCCGGGCCATTTCGGTCACAATGTCGTCAACCTCAAAAGCCACGTGGTGAATGCCTTCGGGCTTTTTTTCTAGAAAGCGGGTGATAGCGCTGTCGGGGCTGGTACCGGCCAGCAACTCAATCTTAGAACCTCCAATTTGAAAGAATACCGTATCAACAGCCTCGCTGGCTACGTGCTCGGTTTTGTAGGGTGCCTGGCCCAGCAGGCGCGTGTAGAGGTCGGTGGCAGCGGCTAGGTCGCGCACAGCCAAGCCCAAGTGCTCGAGGTTAGTAAGCATACTATAAATCAAGGATAACGAGCTGGACGCAGGCCCTACTAGTGGCGTAAAGCTACCAGCTACCAACTAGCATCAACTGGGCGTTACGTTTTTTAGACAGATTCCAGCTATTTTTGTGGATTCCAAAAAACTGTTTAGGCCAAAATTCTGTTTCATAAACAGTCACCGACCTATTCGTTAGCTTTTACTAGAAAATCCAGCCCAGCGCCATGCTTAAGCTACCTATCTACTTGGACAACAACGCCACCACGCCGCTCGACCCGCGCGTGCTGGAGGCCATGATGCCCTACCTGACCGACGTGTTCGGCAACGCAGCTTCGCGCAACCACCCATTTGGGTGGGCGGCCGAAGAAGGCGTGGACTACGCCCGCGAGCAAATTTCCCAGCTTATTAACTGCGACCCCAAGGAAATCATCTTCACCAGCGGTGCTACAGAAGGTGATAACCTGGGTATCAAGGGGATATTTGAGATGTACAGCCAGCGCGGCAACCACATCATCACGACTACAACCGAGCACAAAGCAGTGCTCGATACCTGCAAACACATCGAAAAGCTCGGTGGCAAGGTTACGTACCTGCCCGTAAACGAGCTGGGCCTGATTAGCCTAGACGAGTTGGAAGCTGCCATGACGCCCCAGACCATTCTGGTTACCATCATGTACGGCAACAACGAGACGGGCACCATCCAGCCCATCCGCGAAATTGCCGCCATTGCTCACAAGCACGGCGCGCTGTTTATGACCGACGGCACCCAGGCTGTAGGTAAGATTCCGGTAGATGTATTAGCCGATGGCATTGACCTGATGGCTTTTACGGCTCATAAAATGTACGGCCCCAAGGGGGTAGGCGCGCTCTATGTACGGCGCAAAAACCCACGCGTGAAGGTAACTGCCCAGATGGACGGTGGCGGCCACGAGCGTGGTATGCGTTCGGGTACGCTCAACGTGCCGGGTATCGTGGGCTTTGGCAAGGCGTGCGAGTTGGCTCGCCTCGAAATGGCTGCTGACACCGAGCGCCTAAGCAAGCTGCGCGACCACCTCGAAAACTCGCTTCTACCCCTTGAAGAAAGCTACGTGAATGGCAGCCGTGAGCACCGCCTACCCCACGTTACCAACATCAGCTTCAAGTATGTAGAAGGCGAAGGCCTGATGATGGGCGTGAAAGACCTGGCCGTATCGTCGGGCTCGGCCTGCACCAGCGCTTCGCTGGAGCCTAGCTACGTACTTAAAGCCTTGGGTCTGAGTGACGACCTAGCACACTCTTCATTGCGTTTCGGCCTCAGCCGCTTCACTACCGACGAGCAAATCGAGTACGCCATCGGCCACGTAAAAGAGGCCGTTACCAAGCTCCGCGAAATGTCGCCGCTTTGGGAAATGCACAAAGAAGGTGTTGACCTGAGCACTATCGAGTGGGCAGAGCACTAGGGTTTAATTATGGATTAGAAATCATGAGTTATAAACTGCTTATAGCACTCCTCATGATTCCGGTTTCTAGTCCATGATTCACAATTTCTAATTCATAATTCAAAAAAGTCATGGCTTACTCCGATAAGGTAATCGACCACTACAGCAACCCCCGCAACGTGGGCACGCTGGA
>CAZZDR010000257.1:0-3975 GCA_964652535.1 uncultured Hymenobacter sp.
TCTACTCGTTCAACGGCACCAACATCGACCCGGCCGTGAAGACGATTTCCATCCAGACGTTTCAGAATACGGCGCCTAATGCACCGGCTTACCTCTCGCAACGATTTACGGAGGACATCAAGGACTATTTTCAGCGTAACACGACGTTGAAACTGGTGCCACGCGACGGCGACTTGCAGTTTGAGGGCAACATTGCGGCCTACGATTTTGCGCCGGCTGCTATTCAGCAAGCGGGCGGCTTGCCGGGTGCCGGAGCCAACCGGCTCACCGTGCAGGTGCAGCTGCGGTTTACAAATACCAAGAACAATAAGCAGGATTTCGAGCAGACTTTCCAAAGTCAGAAGGATTTTCCTTCGACGCAAGACATCGCGACCGTCAACAACGACCTGGCCTCGGTGCGCGAGATTACCCGCAACATTATCAGCGACATGTTTAACAAGTCGGTGGCTAACTGGTAGCGATAGCCAGCCGCAATTTGCTGGCTGACCGCTAACGAGCCCACGAAATTTAGACGGTGTTGTCGTAATGTTGTCAGCTTAAGCAGCGGCATTTTTCAACGCCTACCCCCCTTAGTACCGGATACTTTTCTTATGACCCGCGCCACGTTGCTTCAATTGCTTGCCCAGCCAGCGACCCTTACCGGGGCCGAGGTGCGGGCGCTGGAAGAGCTGGCCGAAACGTTTCCGTATTGCCAAACTGCCCACCTGCTGCTGGCTAAGGCAGCCCACGACCAGGGCTCGATGCTAGCTGGGCAGCGCCTGCGGCGCGCTGCTACCTACGCTGCCGACCGCACCTTGCTGCGACAGCTCATTGAGCTACCGGTGCCAGCTGCCCCGCTCGTAGCAGTAGCCAGCACCCCGTTACCAGCGTCTGATACTGACTCTACCTTTACTCCTAGTATAGGCATTGAAGGCAATGATGGTCAAGTAATTGAGATCTTAATTGATGTCCCCGAGCAGCTACTTGAGCCGCTAGTGACCGAGGCAACCGAGCCACTGGTTGAGGCAGAGCTGCCTGCACAGGCACCGCCCGTTCGCCCGCCTGTGGAGGCCGTGGTAGCCAGTACCGAATTTGGCTTAGCCGACAGCAGCCCTGCCGAAATCATAGCCTACCAGTTGCCCGCCTTGGTCGAGCCTGCAGCAGAGCCACTTGCCCCAGCAGCCACTACGCCAGCCCTACCCCCCTTCGAGGGTTTGGTCGATGTTGGCTATGGTTTTGGCGAGGGAAGCCGCCTAGGGTACTGCTTGCTGCCGCTGGCCAGCAGCGAGCTGCCGGCCACGCGCCTCCCGGCGCCAGATGAGTTTTTTGCGCCCGACGCGCTGGTGCTGGCTCATATAGCCGCGCAGCAGCCTGCGCCATCGAAAGCACGGCCGCTCGACCTCATCGATAGTTTCTTGCGGCGGGCACCGGCTGTGCAGCGTCGCCGCACGCCTCCTACCCCCGACGATGAAACCCAGGCCGACCTATCGGTGCGCAGCACACGCGCTGAGCCCGATTTGGCTTCCGAGAGTTTGGCTAAAATATTGGGGCGGCAGGGAAAGCACGAGCGGGCCATCGCAATTTATGAGCGCCTAATGGTGAAACACCCGGAAAAATTAGCGTACTTTGCAGCCCAAATTGACTCATTGCGTACCTCAGCGTAGCTTTTTTCTTTTTTTATGTATTTCGCGTTAGTTATTGTCATCCTGCTCATTTGCTTTTTGCTGTCGCTCATTGTGCTGGCTCAAAACCCCAAGGGTGGTGGCATCAGCAGCCAGTTTGGTGCCGGTGGAGCAGCCAACCTTATGGGCGTGAAGCGCACCGGCGACTTGCTCGAGAAGCTCACCTGGGGCTTCGCTATTGGCCTGATGGTGCTGTCGCTCGCTACCCACATGCTGAGCAACGGTAGCACCGGTCCGGTCCGCAGCGTTAACCAGCAGGCGGCCCAGCGTGCAGTAGTTCCTACCTCTGCGCCGGCCCCAGGAGCCACCGCACCCGCACCAGCTACGTCCCCGGCTGTGCCGGCTCCGCAGCCTCAGCCAGCTAAGTAGTCGCAGTTATAGCGCTACCGTTTGCCTTTCAAAAGCCAGTGGTTACCGTTTTATAACGGGGCCACTGGCTTTTGCTTTGGGGCTTTTTGCCGGCCAGTAGGGCTGTATACGGCAGGTATGCCTGCCAATCCGGCTACTCCTGGCGCGCATTCTGTCAGGTTTCTGGGGTTGGCACATTTCATGTCAATCGCCGCCGAAGAGGTTCCAACTTCTTCATTATTCAACACATCCATCCCACATTCCAACCAATGGCACTGAGCATTAAACCGCTGGCCGACCGCGTGGTCATCAAAGCCGCCGCCGCCGAAGCCACTACCAAGTCTGGCATCATCATCCCTGACACCGCCAAGGAGAAGCCTCAGCGCGGCGAAGTAGTAGCCGTAGGCGCTGGCCGCACCGCTGACAGCGGTACTCTCATCCAGCCACAGGTGAAAGCTGGCGACCAGGTGCTGTATGGCAAGTGGACCGGCACTGAAATCACCCTAGATGGCGAGGACTACCTCATCATGCAGGAGAAGGACATCTTGGCCGTCCTCTAAAGCCTTAGCGTTTCGGCGCTCCCTACCCCCCTTTACTATTCTAACTTGCCCACCACAATGGCTAAGAACATTCAATTTGATACCGAAGGCCGCGACCGCTTGAAGCGTGGCGTGGACAAACTGGCGAACGCCGTTAAAGTAACGCTTGGCCCTAAAGGCCGCAACGTTATCATTGACAAGAAGTTCGGCGCACCTTCTATTACGAAGGACGGCGTAACGGTTGCCAAGGAAATCGAGCTGCGCGACCCTATCGAAAACATGGGCGCCCAGCTTGTGAAAGAAGTAGCTAGCAAGACGGCCGACCAGGCTGGCGACGGCACCACGACTGCTACGGTATTGGCCCAGGCCATTTACACGGCTGGTTCGAAGAACGTAGCTGCTGGTGCTAACCCAATGGACCTGAAGCGTGGCATCGACAAGGCTGTAATAGCTGTAGTAGCTAACCTGAAGGCCCAGTCGAAGCCGATTGCCAACAGCGCAGAGATTGCGCAGGTTGGTACTATCTCGGCTAACAACGACGCAGAAATCGGCAAAATGATTGCTGATGCGATGGACAAGGTTGGTAAAGAAGGTGTCATCACGGTAGAGGAAGCCCGTGGCACCGAAACCGAAGTGAAGACGGTAGAAGGCATGCAGTTTGACCGCGGCTACCTGTCGCCTTACTTCGTGACCAACCCCGAGAAGATGGAGACGGAGTTTGAGAACCCCTACATCCTCATCTACGACAAGAAAGTGAGCACTATGAAGGAGCTGCTGCCCGTGTTGGAACAGGTGCTGCAGACTGGTAAGCCGCTACTCATCATCTCGGAAGACGTTGATGGCGAAGCTCTTGCTACTCTAGTAGTAAACAAGCTGCGTGGCTCGCTGAAAATCGCGGCCGTAAAGGCTCCTGGCTTCGGCGACCGCCGCAAGGCTATGCTCGAAGACATCGCTACCCTAACTGGTGGCACAGTGATTTCGGAAGAGCGCGGCTACAAGCTGGAGAACGCTACCTTGGACTACCTCGGCACGGCTGAGAAAATCATCATTGACAAAGACAACACCACGATTGTCAATGGTAAAGGCCAGAAAGAAGATATCACGTCGCGCGTGAATCAGATTAAGGCCCAGATGGAAACCACTACCTCGGACTACGACAAGGAAAAGCTGCAAGAGCGCCTGGCTAAGCTGAGCGGTGGTGTAGCCATCCTCTACATCGGCGCTAGCACCGAGGTAGAAATGAAGGAGAAGAAAGACCGCGTAGATGATGCCCTGCACGCTACCCGCGCCGCCGTTGAGGAAGGCGTAGTACCCGGCGGCGGCGTAGCCCTGGTGCGCGCCATCGAGGCGCTCGACGCCGTGGACACGCACAACAGCGACGAGAAAACCGGTGTACAAATCGTGCGCACAGCGCTCGAAGCCCCCCT
>CAZZDR010000258.1:0-3948 GCA_964652535.1 uncultured Hymenobacter sp.
AGCTCGACCAGACGGGCGTAGCCGTTCTGGAAGCGCGGCAAGATGCTGCGCTGGAAGCCGGCTATCATGTACACAAACACGTACTTATCGAGCAGGCAAAGCACGATGACGGTAAGCATCAGGTTGCCCAAAAACTTGGAGCCAGCTGCGTACCCACCAATAGCTACCAGCAGCAGCCCACCCATGCCAATAAGGAAGCCGCGTGTCATTTTAGGCTTCTCCACGTGGTCGAGATGCTCGTCGCGGTTCATGAAGCTCACGGCAAACACCGGGTTCATGATGAAGGCCACCACCAGCGAAGCGCCCAGCGTGAGGATAAGCGTAACCGGCAGGAAGAACATGAACGAGCCCACAATGCCGGGCCAGAACATGAGCGGCACAAACGGCGCCACCGTAGTGAGCGTACCGGCCAAAACCGGGATAAATACTTCGCCCGCGGCAAACTTGGCGGCCTTGGCGGTGCTCAGGTTGGGGTGCTCGTGTAGCAGGCGGTGGGTGTTTTCGATAACCACAATAGCGTCATCGACTACAATACCCAAGGCGAGCAGGAAGGCAAAAAGCACAATCATATTCAGCGAGAAGCCGAACATAGGCAGCATAATGAACGCCAAGAACATACTCAGTGGTACCGACAAGCCCACAAACAGGGCGTTGGTAGTACCCATGAAGAACATCAGAATCAGCGTCACCAGCAGGAAGCCGATGATGATGGTGTTGATGAGGTCGTTCAGCGTGTTGCGGGTTTCGTTCGACGAGTCGCCCGTGATGGTGATTTTCAAGCCCTTGGGCATGCTGGCCTGCGATTCTTTCACGAGGTCGTGAATCTTATCGGAGGCGTCGAGCAGGTTTTCGCCTTGGCGCTTCACCACGTTCAGCGTCACGGTCGATTGGCCGTCGAGGCGGGCGTAGCTTTCGCGGTCCTTGAAGCCATCGGCCACGGTAGCAATATCGCCGAGGCGCACCGGCGCACCGCGCAGGTTCTTCACTTGAATGTCGGCGATGTCGGCAGCGTTTACATACTGGCCGGCCACGCGCACGGCCCGCTTCTGGGCACCCACGTCAATAGAGCCGCCTGATACCGTGATGTTTTCGCGGGCAATAGCATTCTCAATGTCGGTAAAGCTGAGCTGCGAAGCTTGCAACTTGTACAGGTCCACGTCCACGTTTACCTGTTGCTCCAGCGCACCCACGATATCGACGCGGGTGATTTCGGGTAGCGCCTCAATCTTGTCCTGAAAGTCGTCGGCGAGTTTCTTGAGCTGCGCTGCGGGTAGGTTGCCGCTCAAGTTGACGTACATAATCGGCTGCTCCGAGATGTTTACTTCCTTCACCAGCGGGGCGGTGGGTAGGTCGTTGGGCAGCTCGGTGCTGGCCTTGTCCACCGCATCCTTGATGAGCTGCTTGGCGGCCTGCACGTCTACCCCGGAGTTAAACTCTACGTCGACAATACAGTAGTCCTGGTTCGAGGTTGAGTTGATTTTCTTCACCCCGTTCACGCTCTTGATTTCCTTTTCAAGCTGGCGCGTCACTAGGTTCTCGATGTCGGTAGGCGAGGTGCCCGGGTACACCGTGGCCACGATAATGCGCGGAATCACGATGTCGGGGAACTTCTCCTTGCCGAGCTTGACGTAGGCAAAAATGCCTACTATCGACAGCAGCAAGGTGATGATGTAAATACTCGTCTTGTTGTTGATGGACCAACTAGTGGGTCCAAATTCCTTCTCAATGTCTTGCATAACAATAGGTTGCTAGTTGAGCGGGATAAGATTTAGCTGATTTTTAGCGCCTGGCCTTCGTTCAGGTTTTGGTAGCCACCCGAAATGACCTCGTCGCCGGCTTTGAGGCCGCTCGTGACTTCCTGCTTGCCGTTGTAGGTCTGGCCAGTTTTAATCACGCGCTTGGCCGCCACGGTTTTGCCTCCCTCGCGGTTTACTACGAGCACGTAGGCGTTCTCCTCGTCGTGCTGAATGAGGTCAACTGGCAGCACCGTGGCGTTGGCTTGGCCATAGTTCTGGATGCGCACGGTAGCTACCATGTTGGGGCGCAGCTTGCCAGCTTGGTTGCCGGGTAGGCGCAGCTCCACCGTGAAGGTGCGGCTGGTGGCCGAGATAGTGCGGCTCACGGTGCGCACCGTGCTCGGAATTTCTTCATTGCCGAGGTCGGGTAGGGTTACCAGGGCCTTGTCGCCAGCCTTAATGCTGCCCGCGTAGGCTTCCGATACATCAGCCAAGATTTTGCCACCCTGGCCGCTGTTGAGCTGTACCACCGGCGCACCGGGCGCCACAGTTTCGCCCAGCTTCGGAATCACGTTGTCGACCACGCCGCTGTAAGGCGCTACTACATTATACAAGGCCCGCTGCTGGTTGAGCGTAGCGAGGTTGCGCTGCAGGCCTTGGTAGGTGTTCTTGGCTTGTAGGTATTGGATCTCGGTGCCAATCTGCTGCTTCCACAGGCCTGCCTGCTTCTCATACACAATTTTGGCAAGGTCCATACGGGTGCGCAGCTCGGCAATGTTGGCATCCAAGATGCTGGCATCCACAGTGGCTAGCACCTGGCCTTTGCGCACGCGGTCGCCGCGCTGCACCCGCACGCTGGTGAGCGTGCCCGCCGAGCGAGCACCCACGGTCGCGTTCTGGTCAAAATCGACCCGGCCCTGCACATCGAGGTAGCCTGCGAAGTTTTGGGTCGCCACTTTCAGTACCGATACCGGCACGGCGCCGCTGGCCTCAGCGGCTTTGCCGGCGCCGGTCTTGGCCTCCAAGTCAGCAATCTTGGCCTGAGTAGCAGCCTGGTCAGCTTTGAGCTTAGCTAGCTCGGCGTTGGGGTCTTTGGCACCGCCACACGAGGCGAGGGCAACGGCGAGCGTAGCAGAAAAAATGAAATTGGTAGGGCGCATAAGTAGGGTGCGGGGCTTGTCCCCGCCCGTCGTTGAACGGTTAGCAGTTGAGAAAGAAAGGAGTGGCGCGGCAAGGCAGGCGGGGGCAAGCCCTACCCCCTACTTGGCCTGCGAATACAGCTCGCCGGTAGCTTTGTCGCGGTCTACTTTGGCCACTAGCACATCGTAGATGGCGGCGTAGTAGTTGGTTTGTGACTCACGCAGCGAGGTTTCGGCCGTGATAACTTCGATATTGGACCCTACCCCCGCGTTGAACTTGATGCGCGTGACGCGGGCCACGTCGGCGGCCAGGTCGAGGTTGGCGCGCTGGTTATCGAGCACGTCGAGGGCATTGATGAGGGTCGTGCGGCTCTGAGCATCTTGCAAGTCAATGCTTTGGCGTAGCGTTTCGAAGCCCCGCTCTAATACCTGCTGTTGAATGCGGGCCTGCTGTACCTGATACTTGCGCCGGAAGCCGTCAAACACTGGGATGTTCAGCGCCAGGCCCACGTTGCCAAAGCCAAACCAGTTTTGGTTGATGTAGCCTGCCGAGTTGCGCGAGTCGGGCCCGCGGAAGGCAAACAGGTCTTTCACGGCCGGAGCCGAGCCCGTGAAACCGTAAGCTGCCGTGAATGAAAGACGGGGGTAGGCGCCCGACGTGCGGCTGCGCAGGTCGAGGCCCGCCAGCGCCTGCTGGGTTTGCAGCGTCGAAAACTCGACGCGGTTGTTGTAGTTGAATGCGGCCTGTGCCTGCACAGGCTGGCCATTGTTGATGGTAGCGGTCGGTACCCCGCCGGTGGCGCCCACGCCAGGGGTAGGAGGCGCACTAGGCACGCCACCCAGGCCATCGGCCCCACCGCCAGTGCTGAAATTGGCTACCCCCAAGCGCTGGCGCAACGCGCCGGCATCGACCACCGCCGCACCGAGCGAGTCGGTAAGCTGCACGGGCTGGGCTTGCGGCAGGCCCATCTGAAACTTGAGCAACGCCACGCTCAGTTCGGTGAGGCGCTGGGCTTTTTGCTGCTCCACCACCAGGTTGTTGCGCTGCACGCGCAGGCGGTCCACGTCGAGCT
>CAZZDR010000259.1:0-3941 GCA_964652535.1 uncultured Hymenobacter sp.
GCCGGGCTGCCAAAGCCCCGCGCTGCCCAGCGCCCGAGACGCGTCAGGTCTTCGAGCAGCAGCGGCAAAATGACGACAATTTTGGCTGCCAGCAGCGCCAACGGTAGCACAAATAGATAGCTTTTCAGCTCACTTTCGCCCTTGTGGCGCGTGAAGATGGCCCATAGGCCCACCGCCCAAATACCCAGCGTGAGCACCCAATAGCTAATAGCAAAGCCTCGCCGCCCCGCCAGCGCAAACGCCGTGCGTACGGCCACATACCCATACACTTCGGCCACCAAGATGACCAGTAAAAGACTCCAGAGAATAATGGGATTGCGCATATAACCAGCCAAACGGCCCGCCGTGGGTTTGGGTTGAGCAGCGGCCGTGGCCGGCGGGGCTAACGCGCGGCCTGGCGTTTTACTTTATCTTGGGCAGCTATACTCCTACACTACTATGCTGCCTACCCCCCCGCCCGACGATGACTTTGACCTGCCTAGCGCCGCGCCCTACACGCCGCCCACCAGTTTTGGCATCAAGAGCTGGGCAGAGGAAGACCGCCCACGCGAAAAAATGGTGCAGAAAGGCCGCGCCGCCCTCTCCGACGCCGAGCTGATTGCCATCCTGCTGGGCTCGGGCACTACTAAGCTCACGGCCGTGGATGTGGGAATGCTCATGCTGCAAGCCGTTGACAATGATTTGAATGAGCTGGCGCGGCTCAGCATCAAGCAATTGTGCCGGCACCCGGGGGTAGGGCCGGCCAAGGCCATCACGGTGGTAGCAGCCCTGGAGCTGGGCCGCCGCCGCAAGGAGGCCGGCGCGGGCCGCCGCACTACCATCACCAGCTCGCGCGACATCTACCAGCTGGTGCGGCCGGCGCTGCAAGACCTGCCCCACGAAGAGTTTTGGGTGATACTACTCAATCGGGCCAATGTGGTGATGCGCCAGGAAAAAATCAGCAGCGGCGGCGTGGCCGGCACCGTGGCCGACCCCAAGCTCATTTTCAAGCATGCCCTCGAAAACCTGGCCAGCAGCATCATCTTGGTGCACAACCACCCCAGCGGCAACCGCCAGCCCAGCGGCGCCGATATTTCGCTCACTAAAAAGCTAAAGGAGGCTGGCAATTTTCTGGACTTGCCTATCCTCGACCACCTCATCTACACCGACAGCGGCTACTACAGCTTCGCCGACGAAGGCATGCTGTAATAGCGCGAAGACGCGAACTTTGTAGTTCGCGTCTTCGCGCCGTTAAAATCGTTGCTACGGCGCGGGGACGCGAACTACAAAATTCGCGCTACTGCTATGCGTAAGGTTCTCCTCGCTGCCGGCCTGCTGGCAATTATTGGCTTATTAGTTTATAGTTTTTCGGGCAGCCAAGGCCCTACCCCCTCCAGCGCGCCCGACCCCGCCTACCTAGCCAAGGTGCGCCGGGCGCGGCAGCAGAAAGACAGCGCCTTTCGCACGACCGCTAACTCGCCCATTCCAGCAGCGGCGCGGGCGTCCTTTGGCGGGCTGCGCTACTATGCGCCCACTGCGGCCTACCGGGTGGTAGCGCGCCTCACGCGGGCGGCCGTACTGGCGCCGTTGCCGCTGGCCCTCACCCGCGGCTCGGCCGATGCCTACGTGCGCTGGGGCACCGCCGAGTTTGAGCTGGGCGGCCAGCCGCAAAAGCTGGTTTTGCTTCAGAAGCAGGGGGTAGGGGCGGGAGAGGAGCTGTTTTTGCCCTTCACCGACCCCACCAATGGCCAGCAGACCTACGCCGGCGGCCGCTACCTCGACCTGCCCCTACCCCCCCCTGAGGCCCGCGAAATCACCCTCGATTTTAATGCTGCCTACAGTCCCTTTTGCGCCTACAACCACGACTACAGCTGCCCCAAGCCGCCCGCCGACAACCGCCTGAGTGTGCCCGTGCTGGCCGGCGAGCAGCTGGCGCCGCAATAAGCCGGTAGCATGGGCGCTGCAAGTTGTCAGGTAGCACCGCTTGGCTGATAACACGCGCGGACTCGCAGAGTCCACGCTACCGGCTAGTAACTTTGCCGCACGCGCCCGGACTCTTCATGGCCGACGCTATGCTGCATGACTATCTCCTTCGACTGGCTTAAGACGCTATTTCCTACCCCCCTGCCCGCCGCCGAAATCGGGGCGCTGCTCACCGGCTCCGGCCTCGAAGTGGAGAGCCTCGAAGAGCTCGAAAGCATTCCGGGCGGCTTGCGCGGCGTGGTGCTGGGCACCGTGCTCACCTGCGAGCGCCACCCCGATGCCGACAAACTGAGCCTGACCACCGTAGCGGTGGGCGACGACACGCCGCGCCAGATTGTGTGCGGCGCCCCCAACGTGGCCGCCGGCCAGCGCGTGGTGGTGGCCCTAGAAGGCGCCCTGCTGCACCCTAGCCAGGGCGAGCCTTTCAAAATTAAGAAGTCAAAAATTCGCGGCGCGGCTTCCGAGGGCATGATTTGCGCCGAGGACGAAATCGGCTTGGGCCAATCGCACGCCGGCATTATGGTGCTTGACACCGACCTGCCCGACGGCACGCCGGCCGCTGACTACTTCGGTCTGGGCTCGGATACGATTATCGAAATCGGCCTCACGCCCAACCGCGCTGATGCAGCCTCGCACTACGGCGTGGCCCGCGAACTGCGCGCCCTGCTGGGCCAGCCCGCCCACCTGCCCGACGTAAGCGCCTTTGCTACCCCCCTCGACGGGGCCAACATTAAGGTGACGCTAGAGGACGACCAGGCCTGCCCGCGCTACGCCGGCCTCCTGCTTGATAATGTGCAGGTTGGCCCCTCACCCGAGTGGCTGCAGCGCCGGCTGCGCAGCATTGGGCTTTCGCCGATTAACAACGTGGTGGACGTCACCAACTTCGTGCTGCACGAGCTGGGCCAGCCGCTGCACGCCTTCGATGCTGCTGCCATCACGGGCGACCACATTCGGGTGAAGCGCGCTGAGGCTGGCGAGCTGTTCGTGACCCTCGACAACGTGGCCCGTACCCTCACTGCCGACGACCTCGTGGTGGCCGACACCAATGGGGCTCCGATGGCGCTGGCCGGCGTGTTTGGCGGCAAATTTTCGGGGGTAGGGACGGGCACCACCCGCGTATTTCTGGAAAGTGCCTACTTCGCGCCCGCCGTGGTGCGCCGTACCAGCCAAGCCCACGGCCTCAAAACCGATGCCTCCTTCCGCTACGAGCGCGGCACCGACCCTTATATGGTGCCCACGGCCCTGCGCCGTGCCGCGCTGCTGCTACAAGAAGTAGCTGGCGCCCGCATTGCTGCGCCGGTCGTGGACGAGTTTCCGCACCTCATCCCCAACAACCAGGTGCGCCTGCGCCTCAACCGCGTCACCCGGCTTATAGGCCAGGAGATTCCGGCGGAGAGAATCCGCGAAATTCTGACCGGCCTGGGCATTGTAATTGAGCAAGAAACGGCTGGCGAATGGCTGCTGGCCGTGCCGCCCTACAAGGTAGACGTGACCCGCGAGGCCGACGTGGTGGAGGAAATCCTGCGCATCTACGGCTTTAACAATGTGGCGCTGCGTCCCCACAATTCGGCCTCTTTCCTGTCGCCTTTCCCCAACCCCGACCCCGAGGTGGTACGCCAGAAAATAGCTAGCCTGCTCAGCGGTCAGGGTTTTTCGGAAATTCTTACTAACTCGCTCACCAACTCGCAGTATTTCGAAAAGGCCGACGCGCCCGACGCGCAGCTGGTACGCATTCTCAACTACAATAGCCAAGATCTGAACGTGATGCGGCCCGCGCTGCTGCACTCGGGCCTGGAGGTGGTGCGCCACAACCTCAACCGCCGCCAGCGCGACCTCAAGCTCTACGAGTTTGGCCGCACCTACCAGCGCACCGCCGCCGGCAAGTACCAGGAAAAAACTGTGCTCGGCCTCTGGCTCACGGGCAGCGCTACCGCCGAAACCTGGCAGCACCCCACCCAAAAGGCCACGTACCACGACGC
>CAZZDR010000260.1:0-3940 GCA_964652535.1 uncultured Hymenobacter sp.
ACGCCTTGCAGTGGCGACAGCGAGATGCCGCGGCGGCTGGCTACCTTGTGCAGCTGCGGCACCACTACGCCCATAGTGGCGCCCACAGCGTAGCCCACAATGTTGTCGGAGAGAAAATGCTTGCCGGCCCGGATGCGGCAATACGCTACGGCGGCCGGCACAGCAGCGGCGGCGCCCCACACGTAGGGCTGGGCCGGCGAGTCGGGGTTGTAGTCGTGGAAAACCTTGGCGGCGAAGAAGGTAGCGGCAGCCGTGTGCGCCGTATGCCCCGCGAAGAATGCGTTGGTCTGGATGCGGCCGTTGCGCAGGTCGCCGCCCTCGGTGCCGTAGAGAAAAGGGCGGTAGCGCGGAATATTGCCGATGGACGTGGTGAATAGCGCGTCGGCAGCCAGCACGGTTTGCACGTAAAGGGCCAGCGTTTGCCCGTAGTGGCTGCGGATGGCGGGGCTCAGGGCTAGTAGACCAGGGGCGATAACCAGCGTGGGGTAGCAGAGCAAGTCGCTGGCCGTCTGGGCACTTTCGCTGTAGTAGCCGGCCGAAAAGCGGTCGAACCGGGGCACATCGTTCTTGTTGAGCCTGGCTAGCTCGGTGTTGTTGATGCCATCACGCTGCATCGAGCGATGGAGGCCAAAGGCGCTCACGGCCAGTTCGCCAGCAATAATAGGCGCGTCGACGGCAAAGCGCGTGTGGTAGGGCGACTCGGCCCGTTGGGCCACGGCCGGGCAACAAGCGGTTACGCTCAGCGAACCAGCCATCAATAACGGGAAGATGTGCTTCATAGAAAATTAAAAATGAGGCTAAACGCGACAACTAGCGCTAAGGTTAACACCACTATCAACTGCCGTGCCTTTATACCCCCTAGCCCCTACGCTACTTTAATATTTTCGCTGCAACAAATTAAACCCTAACATATTATCAACAGACAGCGCGGCAGCTACTGCTTGATACACCGGCTCCAAATCGCGGCGCGACATTCCTAGGGCACGCACTAGCAGCACATTGTCGCGGGCCTGAGTCACGGCTACCACGTAGGGCCGGCCGGCCAGGCTGGCGTGCAGTTCGGTTTGGCCAGCTGGCGGCAGCTGGCGCAGAGCCATGGCCAACTGCCGGAACTGCGCGCCGGCCGGCGGCCCCACTAGATAGAGCGATAGCGCCGACTGGTACGGCCCAAACGTAGCCTGCGAGGTTGCCAAATGCTCTTCAGGGCGCAGAGCGAAGCGGTCGAGCAGCGTGAGGCGGCCAGCTACAGTCACGCGCAGCTCGGTAGCGAAGGTGGTGAAGGCGAATTTTTCGCCTAAGTCGGTGCGGCCAGCGTGCCACCAGTCGGCTAGTAGCAGGGTGGCTGTGTCGGCCAAGTGCCAGTGCTGAACCTGGCGGTAACGACTAGCAGCTTGGGGCACCAGGGGGTCGGGCAGCACCACGGCCAAAGCATTTTCAACTACGTGGCCCTCGGTGATTTGCTGGGCTTGCTGGCCATCTATCGACTTGAATATGCGTGTATTAGCCTGAGTGCTTAGCAACAGCCGGCTACCCGCCTCGCAACGCACACGGAGGCGGATGCTGTCGCCGGCTACTAGGCCGCCGCCGTAGCTGGCCAGCACGGCGTGGCAGGCGGAACCGGCTGGCGCGGCAGGATTAATGATTTTGAGTGGCTGCACGCTGCGGCTGGCTACCAGGCGCGACTGCTGCCGCACCTGCGCCACCGTGAGCTGGCTCCACGTAAGGTAATCGCCAGTGTCGGGGAGCAGTTGGGGACTAGTACTCGGGGCGTTATTGAGCGAACAGGGGGGGGTAGGCATCGGGGCAAAGGTGCGCACGATTGCCATTGCAGCCTACATTAGGCCGCGCAGCAAGCATACCTGCTACTCAGCCTTGCGCAGTTCTTCGGGCTCGAAAATGCGGGGCAGCTTGCGCTTGCGCTCGACTAGCTGGAAGGTGGCGCGGTCGCGGCTTTCGCTCCAAAAAATATCTGAAATCAGCCCACTATGGCCTGGCTGGCCAGGGGTAGGGCGTACTTCCTCGACCGAGTCGCCGAAGCCAAAAGGCGGCTTGTTGTACAGCTCTTTAAACAGCTCGCCGCGCACCAAAAACTGCTGCTCGTCGTAGCGCAGCGTTATCCAATCGGAGTCGTCATCGAGGTCACTTACTTTTTCAAACACTTTACCCACAGGCTCTAGCAGCTCAAATGAACGGCGATTGGCGGGGTGCAGGTAGCGGTAGCCGTAGTCGGGCGACCACGCATATAAACCAAAAACGATGGGGCGAGGACGGGGCATGTAAACGCAAGCTTGGGAAGGTAGCAGTGTTAAAACACCAAACCCGGCACTCAAGTTGCCCGCAAGTGCGCCAAAGGGGAGCCGACTAGCGCGCGGCTGTAGCACGGCGCTGGTTGCCGTATACGGCAGGTTGGTCGGCGGCCTGCTGGTCGTGTAGCCACGACAGCGCCGCCGCTTCGTTTCGGAAATAGAAGGGGTAGCAATTGACGGTGGCAGCTTGCCGCAGCATATCCTCGGTGGCGGCCGACTCGACGGGCACTTGCTGCTCATCGGCAACTAGGTAGGCTATGAAGAGCGGCTGGCCCAGCGTAGCTACAGCGCGCGCTACAAACGCTGTAGTAAACCAGTGCGCAAACTCGGCCGAATGCCAGTTGCGCGGCCGCATATCGAGCAGCCAAAAGTGGCAGTTGCCCTGCATTTGCGCGGCAGTTAGCATAGCCTCGTAGCAGGCTGGCAACTGAGCTAGCGGCACCAAGCCCGGCCAGCGGCCGCGCAAAATATTGCTGCCTGGCTCATAAAATAAACTAAAGACATCAGGATGTAAAGCCAAGGTCATAAGTAGTGCGCAGAAAAGCAGGAAACAACCAGGCGCAGTTGGGCCGAGCCTGTAAGAATTGTCACCCAACGTGATAGCCGAGCTTATTCGTTCCCCGCGCTGGCGGCTCGCCTACCCACCAAGCTGGGCAGTATATCCTAATCTGATTAGCCACGTAAGAGGGGGCATCATTCGCTGGTCGCGCCAGTTGGGCTCGCCATAGAAGCCCTGCGCGCCGGCTTCTATTTATGCCTACCTCGACCTTACCTAAGTCTAAGCCTGCTGCTAAAAAAGCTGCTATCCCTACCCCCTCCAAATCCGCTCAACCCAAACCGATTTCCGTGGCCGCTCCGGTGCGCGACGGGTTTGGTGCCCTACCCCACCCCGACGGCACCACGTTTCGGGTATGGGCTCCAGCGGCCAGTGCAGTGTCGGTTATCGGCACTTTCAACGATTGGGATGCCAAGGCGCACCCGCTACAAGCCGAAGGTGATGGCAACTGGGCTGCCGACCTGCCTGGCGTAAAAGCGGGCGCTGGCTACAAGTTTGCTCTCACTACTCCAGCGGGCGAATTGACCCGCAACGACCCCTATGCGCGCGCCGTGACTAATTCGGCCGGCCACTCGCTGGTGTTTGATACGCTGGACTTTGACTGGGGAGACGACAACTTCCAGATGCCCGCCTGGAACGACCTTATTATCTACGAGCTGCACATCGGCACGTTCAACGCCAAGGAGGCAGGCCACCCCGGCACCTTCCGCGACGTGATAGAGCGCCTCGGCTACCTGCAAAGCCTGGGCATCAACTGCATTGAGATTATGCCGGCCACCGAGTTTCCGGGCGCGTATTCGTGGGGCTACAATCCGTCGAACCCTTTCGCGCTTGAAAGCGACTACGGTGGAGCCGAGGCCTTCCGCGAATTGGTAAAGGCTGCGCACGAGCACGGCATTGCCGTGATTCTGGACGTGGTGTACAACCACTTTGGCCCTGGCGACCTGGATTTGTGGCAGTTTGACGGCTGGCAGGAAAACGACGGCGGCGGCATCTACTTCTACAACGACTGGCGCGCCGAAACGCCCTGGGGCCACAACCGCCCCGACTACGGCCGCCCCGAGGTGCGCCGCTACAT
>CAZZDR010000261.1:0-3910 GCA_964652535.1 uncultured Hymenobacter sp.
GCGACTTGGCGGCGCAACTAGCTACCTACAACGGCAAATTTTTCCGGGCTAATAACCTGACCGTGCAGCCAGCGCAGCCACTGGGCACCGACCAGGAAATGGTAGTAGTACGGGCCTTGCAAGGCTCGAAGGTGGCCCAGAGCTACGCCACTAAGTTGCGCGGGCCACAGTCGCCGCTGACCCGCCTACGCGGCCAAGGCTACCAGACGCTCGTCATCAGCCTGGCTAACCTGGCACTGCTACAAGCAGCAGGAAACGACCTGGCTGGCTACCAGCAATTTTACCAGAAGGTTTACCAATAGAGGGTAGGCAGCATTAAGTAAAAGGACCGCAGTAGTGGTTCTGCCTTTTACCTGCTGCGCTGTTTCTTCTTCCGCCCGCTTACCCCGTTCTTCCAGCAAATGCCTAAGTCTACTTCTTCCCCGCCCCGCCCTACCCCCCCTACGCGCCGGGGGCCGCCGCCGGTGCGGCGCGAGCGCTTCCAGGCCTTCACGCGCACGCTATGGGGGCTGTTTGGGGGTGGACTAGTGTTGGCCTTGCTCTACTTGGGGGCGGTGAGCACTAATTTCTTGAATCTATTTGGGCGAATGCCTAACTTGCACGCCCTCGAAAACCCCAAGAGCGAGCTGGCCTCCGAAATCTACTCGGCCGATGGCGTATTGCTAGGCAAATACTTCCGCGAAAACCGGACACCAGTGGAGTATAAAGACTTGCCGCAGAACGTCATTGATGCGCTCATTGCCACCGAAGACGTACGCTTTGAGGAGCATTCGGGTATCGACTTCAAAAGCATTATGCGTGTGGTGGGCAGCCTCGGGCACGCCGGCGGTGGCTCTACCCTCACGCAGCAGGTAGCTAAAGTGCTGTTTAAAACCCGCGCGGAGGGCCTCAACAACGGCACGCTCAACGGCACAGGAAAGCTGGGCTTGCTTATCACCAAAACCAAAGAATGGCTGCTAGCCATCAAGCTAGAGCGCAACTATACTAAGCGCGAAATCCTGCGCATGTACCTCAATACCGTCGATTACGGCTCCAATGCGTTTGGCATTAACACGGCGGCCAAGACGTTTTTCAATAAAAGCCCCAAGCAGCTTACGACTTCGGAGGCGGCTACCCTAGTGGGCATCGTGAATGCGCCGTCGCGCTTTAGCCCGACCGCGCACCCGGTACGCTCGAAGCGCCGCCGCAACTGGGTGCTGCAGCAAATGGTGCGCGCCAACTACCTGCCTGCCGAGCAGATGCGCCGCGACACGGCTAAGGCTATTGTGCTGCACTACAGCGTCGAGAGCTCGATTCAGGGCCTGGCGCCGTATTTCCGCACTGAGGTGGCCAAGTACCTACAGGCCTGGGCCCGCGAGACCGACCACGACCTCTATGCTGACGGCCTGAAAATCTACACGACCCTCGACTCGCGGATGCAGACCTACGCCGAGAAGGCCGTGGCCGAGCACTTGGCTTTGCAGCAAAAGTGGTTTTCGGCGCACTGGAAGGGCCAGTTGCCTTGGCGCGATGAGAATGGACGCATTATTCCGGGCTTTTTGGAAGCCTCCATGCGCCGCACGCAACGCTATAAGTCGCTGGTAGAGCGATTTGATGGTAATAAGGATTCAGTGCGGTACTACCTCAATCATAAGTACCACATGACGGTATTTAGCTGGCAGGGCGAGGAGGACATGCTGATGTCGCCGATGGACTCGCTGGCCTACTACAAGCGCTACCTGCGAGCCGGCTTTATGGCCGTGAACCCCCTCAATGGCTACGTGAAAGCCTGGGTAGGCGGTCCCAATTACAAGTTCTTCAAATTTGACCACGTGCGGCAGGGTAAGCGCCAGCCGGGCTCCACGTTCAAGCCCATTGTATACACAGCGGCCATCGACCAAGGCTACTCACCATGCTACCCGCGGCCTGATATAGCAACTACCTTTCCGGGCGTAGCGGGCCGCCCACCCTACACCCCCCACAACTTTGAGGGCGCGTTTTCAGGGCGTTCTTTCACGCTGCGGCAGGCGCTAGCGCGCTCCATGAACTCCATCACGGCGTGGCTGGTGTACAAGCTAGGACCCGAAACGGTGGTGGCCTACGCTAAGCGCCTGGGTATTACTTCGCCCATCGACGCGGTGCCGGCTGTGGGCTTTGGGGCTTCCGATTGTAGCATCTACGAGCTGTGTGGCGCCTACGGCACCTTCGTCAACAAAGGCGTGTATACAACGCCGATTATGGTGACGCGCATCGAGGACAAGAATGGAAACGAGCTGAGGCGCTTTGTAGCCCAGACCAAGGAAGCCCTCAGCGAGGAAACGGCTTATGTGATGACCAACATGCTGCAAGCCAGCACCACGGAGCAAGGCGGCACTAGTACCATCCTGCACACAGGCTTCAAGTTCAACACTAGCATTGGCGCTAAAACCGGTACCACGTCCAACTATTCCGACGCGTGGTTTATGGGTATCACGCCCAACTTGGTATGTGGCATGTGGATTGGCGGCGAAGACCGTAGCATTCACTTCCGCACCGGAGCCTACGGGCAGGGCGCCCGCTTGGCCCTACCTCTCTATGGCATCTTCATGAAGAAGGTGTACGCCGATAAATCGCTCGACGTGGATACCGGACCCTTCCCATTACCTGCCGCGCCGCTGACCATTGAGCTCGACTGCTCGAAATACTACGGCGCGGGCCAGCGCGATACTATCCCCTACGACCAGAAACTGGTGCAGCCTAAGCTCGACGAACTCGACGATAAAGACATCTAATCATAGGGGTAGCAATTCGCACTACTTTCGCGGATTCGAGATGGCGACAACTGATTACCAAATGGCCGGCTACTTTTGCCGGCCATTTGGTGTTTTATCCCCGTACTATCCCTACCCCTCGCGGGTAAATCAACTCGCAGGCGTCCGAATCTGCGAAATCCGCGCAATCTGTTATATCTGCGATTCATGGCTGCCAAATCTGAAATTCAGGAGCAAATCAACCACCTGCCGCACCGTCCTGGTGTATATAAATACTACGATGACGACGGCATCATCTACGTGGGCAAAGCCGTGGACCTGCGCAAGCGTGTGAGTAGCTACTTCACCAAGCAGGACCATAATAAGAAGACGCAGCAGCTGGTCAAGAACATCAAGCGCATCGAGTTCACCATCGTGGACTCGGAGTCGGATGCCTTTTTGCTTGAGAACAACCTCATCAAGCAGCACCAGCCTAAGTATAATATCCTGCTCAAAGACGGCAAAACGTATCCTTACCTTCTATTGACTAAGGAACGCTTTCCGCGGCTCATCCCGACGCGCAACAAGCAGCCTGGCGATGGCCACTACTTCGGTCCCTATGCCAACCAGGGTGGCCTCAATGTGCTGCTAGAGTTGATTCGGGCACTTTACCCGCTACGCACTTGCACCTATAATCTGAGCCCCGAAAACGTGGCCGCCGGTAAGTTTAAGGTATGCCTCGAATACCATATCGGCAATTGCAAGGGTCCATGCGTAGGTAATGAGGAGGAGGCCGTGTACAACCAATACATTCAGCAGATTAAGCAGATTCTCAACGGCGACCTGCGCCTGCCTAAGCAGTACTTCCGCGATCGGATGACGGCCGCTGCGCAAGAAATGCAGTACGAACTGGCCCATCAGTTCAAGCAAAAGCTAGATAAGCTGGATGACTTCCAGGCCAAGAGCACCATCGTGAGCGCTACGCTCACTAATATCGATGTGTTCAGCATCGCCTCCAACGAAAAGGCGGCCTTCGTTAACTACCTCAAGGTGATGAACGGCAGCATTATCCTAACCCAAAACCTGGAGCTGACCAAAAAGCTGGACGAGTCAGATGGGGAGATTCTGGCCCCGCTTATCATGCAACTGCGGCAGGAATACGATAGCGAAGCCCGCGAAATCCTGACTAATGTCCCTGTCGA
>CAZZDR010000262.1:0-3889 GCA_964652535.1 uncultured Hymenobacter sp.
TCAGCCTTACCTTCCTTGGGTTTCACGATGCCTTTCGGCAGTGCATACAACCCACCCGCCAGCGCTAGCGCGCCGGCCAGCAGCAACAGTTGATGCGTACTGGTTTGGGAAGTGGAAGCCATACGATAAATAGCTAGGGGTAGCAAGCAATGAGGTGATAAGGAAGGAGTTGAGGCTAGCTATAGCAGCCATCCGGTCCGCCCTTATCACCTCATTACCTTGCTACCGCAAAGTGGTTAACAACTAAGCTTTTGCTTTCTTGGTGGTTTTGGCAGCCTTCTTAGGGGCTTTCTCCGAAGACTCACCAGTAATCTTTTTGCTGCCTTTGATTTTAGCTACAAAAGTTTTGCTTGGCTTGAAGCTCGGAATGAAATGCTCGTCGATAATGAGCGACGTGTTTTTAGAGATGTTACGGGCTACTTTGCGAGCACGCTTTTTGTTTACGAACGAGCCAAAGCCACGCACGTAAATGTTGTGGCCTTCGGTCATCGAGTCCTTCACTACTTTGAAGAATGCCTCAACGGTCGTCAGCACATCGGCTTTCTCAATGCCGGTTTTTTGCGAGATTTCGGAAATTACCTCAGCTTTGGTCACGTTGGTAAGGGGGGGTACTAAAAGTGAAAAAAAATATCGGGCGGATAATCAACCGTTTTCGACGTAATTCCTTGCCCGGTAAGTGGTTCGCCATTCGAAACGGAGCGCAAAGGTACTCCTTAAATTTTGTTCGGCCAATGGAAACCTCCAAGTTTCTCTTTGGCCAAAATATTCTGACTCATTATTTTGCTTAAAACTGTCTCGGCCACGGCCCCGGTTCCCTCCAATCCTTTCTTCGCTCCGGCCCTGCTGGATTGGTACCCGCGCCATCGGCGCGACTTGCCCTGGCGCCACACTCGCGACCCCTACGCTATTTGGCTTTCTGAAGTTATTCTGCAGCAAACCCGCGTGGCGCAGGGACTGCCCTATTACCTTGATTTTCTGACCTCCTACCCCACGGTGCAAAATCTAGCTGCCGCCCCCGAACAAGAGGTGTTGCGGCACTGGCAGGGCCTGGGCTACTACTCCCGCGCCCGCAACATGCACCACACCGCCCAACAAGTAGTGGCCGAATTTGACGGCGTTTTTCCAGCCACGTATGACGGTTTGCGCCAGCTAAAGGGGGTAGGGCCTTACACGGCTGCGGCTATCGCATCTTTTGCCTTCGATGAGGCGGTAGCGGTGCTCGATGGCAATGTATTTAGGGTACTAGCGCGCATTTTCGGGTTGCATTCCGACATTGCGGCGCCTAGTTCACGCAAAGAATTCCAGGCGCTGGCTGACCTGTACCTACCCCCCGCCCACGCCGCTGAATTCAACCAGGCCATCATGGAGTTTGGGGCGTTGCAGTGTACGCCCAATAAGCCAGACTGCCTGTTTTGCCCGCTGCAAAGCCAGTGCTGGGCTTTTCAACACGGACAGGTGGCGTTACTGCCCGTCAAGAGTAAAGCTAAGGCGGCGCGCACCCGGTATTTTCATTACTTAGTGCTGCATTATGGTGAGCAGCTGTACCTGAAGGCACGCCCGGCGGGCGATATCTGGCAGGGCCTTTACGACTTTGCTCTGGCCGAAACAGATAGCACCGACCTGCCTGCCGCCGAGGTGCTACGCCATGTGGCAGCTCTGGGGGGCCAGCTCGACACCAGCCGCGTAGCGGAGGACCGCCCCGCCCCGGCTCTGCGCCACGTGCTCAGTCACCAGAAGCTGGAGGCTCGCTTTCATGCGGTGCAGTTGGCCGCCGCGCTACCCGTCGCTACTCTGCGTGATACCGGTTTGCAAGCCTACTCGGCCGCTGAGATAGAGGAGCTGCCAAAGCCAGTACTAATCAGCAAGTACTTGGCTGGTGCTAAATAAAAAGGAGGGGGTAGGCGCTTGTTGTGTAGGGCCCTACCCTTTTTTTAGAAGCAAGAATGCATAACTATTTTAGTTAGCTTATTATACTAAAAATATTTGCAAAAACGAATGCTGATTCGTACTTTTAATCTGTTAATGGCAGCTGTGGTTGGCTGCTGAGCAAGTTATTAAAACGCAAGAGTATGGCTGGAGTGAATAAAGTGATTTTGGTAGGTAACTTGGGTAAGGATCCCGAGGTACGCCATTTGGAAGGCGGCACCAGCGTGGCGCACTTTACGCTGGCCACCAACGAGTATTATAAGGATAAGCAGGGCAACCGGGTCGAGCGCACCGAGTGGCACAATATCTCGGCCTGGCGGGGCTTAGCTGAGTTGGCTGAGAAGTACCTCAAGAAAGGCAGCCAGATATACGTAGAGGGAAAGCTGCGCACCCGCCAATACCAGGACAAGGACCAGCAGACGCGCTACATCACAGAGATCATTGCGGAAGAAATTTCGCTGCTGGGTGGCCGGCCGAGCGGCAGCAGCGCCACCGCTGCGAGCCCTACCCCCCCCGAAAACGTGAGCTTACGCCTGGAGCCAGAACTAGACCAGCTTCCGTTCTAAATCGGTGAAATGGCTCTTGGCTGCTTCTAAACTTAAAGCCTCGGCACCAAGCCGGGGCTTTTTGGCGTTGGGCGAGGTAGGAGCCTGCTAACTTTGAGCTTCCTCTGTTATTAGCTAGTATGAGTGCTTCTCGATTCTGGGTTTGGGCAATGGCGCTGAGTGGGGCGGCCGGGTCGCTGGCCGCTTGCTCGTCGGCCCCCGACTATACACCTAAGCCCAAGGGCTACAACCGCATCGACTTGCCGCCGCACCGCTACCGCACGCTGCCGGCCGGCCATCCCTACACCTTTGAGTACTCACAGAGTGCCAAAGTGCTGCGCGATTCGTCATACATGGCGCAGCCCGACTGGCTGAATATCTACTACCCCCAGCTGCATGCCAACGTGCAGATAACCTACACCAATGTGGTGCGCAACCGTCAGCTCTACAACAAGATGATGGAAGACGCACGTAAGCTCACGGGCAAGCACCAGATTAAGGCTACCTCGATTGAAGAGAAAATCTTGCGTACGCCCAACGGAATGCGTGCTTCTGTGTTTGAGCTGGAAGGTGAGGTGCCGAGCCAGTTTCAGTTTTATACCACCGATAGCACCAAGCACTTCTTCCGGGCCGCGCTCTACTTCCGCACGGCTACGGCCAACGACTCGCTGGCCCCAGTGATTGAGTACGTGAAGTACGACATGATGCAGATGCTTAATACGCTGAAATACAAATAATAAGCTTTGATAAAGCGCCATGCTCCTCTAGCGTTCTCTTCCTGAAGTAGTGCGCCCAAATCGTTAGGTGAATAATTCAGCGGCGCGAGCACGATGCTTCAGCAAGCGGACGCCAGATGGGCATGGCGTTCTTGTTTAGTGTTTTATATAGTATAGTCTCGTTCTATTTCAGAGATGAGTAACTTTTTTCAAACCAAGCTGGAGTATTTGCGGGGGGTAGGGCTACAGCGGGCACAGTTGCTAGGCAAAGAGTTGGGGCTGTTCACCTACGGCGACCTAATTCAGCGCTACCCTTTCCGCTACCTCGACCGCACCCAGTTCTACAACATTGTGGATCTGCACGATGAACTTCCCTACGTGCAGGTAAAAGGCATCTTGCGCGGGCGCGAAGTGATAGGGGAGGGACCCAAAAAGCGCCTGGTAGCCAAAGTGGGCGATGCCAGTGGCGAGCTGGAAGTAGTGTGGTTTAAGGGCGTGAATTACCTAGAAAAAGTCGTTAAGAACCACCAGGAATACATTGTCTTTGGCAAGCCAACAATGTTCAACGGCCGGCCGCAGATGGCCCACCCCGACCTGGAGGAAGTGAGCGAGCAGAAGCCGGGACAAAGCTTTTTGCAACCTGTATATAATACGAGCGAGAAGCTCAAAAACTACCACCGCATCGACAGCAAGGCGATAATG
>CAZZDR010000263.1:0-3835 GCA_964652535.1 uncultured Hymenobacter sp.
CGAGCTGCGCGCCGTGCGCGCCTCGCTCCAGACCTTTCAGCGGGGCGAAAGCTCGGAGGGGCACTTCCTCTACGCCCGCGCCAAGCGGCTCGGCGACGACGAGTACACGGCCGCTATGCGCCTGTTTATCAGGGAGGAACAGACGCACGCGGCCGTGCTCGGGCGCTTTTTGGACCAGCAGGGCATTCCGCGCCTGCGTGGCCACTGGCTCGACGACGTGTTTCGGGGCCTGCGCCGGGTGCTGAGCCTCGAGCACACGCTGCGCGTGCTGCTCACGGCCGAGGTGGTGGCCGCCGTGTATTACCGAGCGCTGTTTGGCGCCACCTACTCGGGGTTGCTCCAGCAGATTTGCCGCCGCATTATGCTCGATGAGGAAATGCACCTCAATTTTCAGTGCTTTACGCTGCGGCATTTATCGGCCGGGCGCGGGGGGGTAGGGGCCTGGCTGCGCCGCCACGCCTACCGCGGGCTCATGGCCGGCGGGGCACTGGCTGCCTACGCCACCAGCCGCGGCACGTTTCGGGCCGGTGGCTACGGGCTCTTCAGCTACCTGCTGGCCGTTGCGGCCGAGTACCGGCGGGTAGAAGCCATGCAGCGGCCCGAGGGCCTCATTGCGGTGCGCGGTGGGCTGCCGGCCGCCCCGGTGGCCACGGGCCCGGTTGGGGCGTGGCAGTGGCCCGGGCCGCAACTGCGCGCCGCGCGGTAGGCGGGCATTCCTTGCCAGGTGGGCAGGGGGTAGGGCACCCAACCGGGGTTTGGTGGCGGGCCGCAAACCGGCTACCTTGCCACTCGCCATCCTCAACGGCCTGGTTGGAGCGGTCTGCTACGTGATGAAAAGAATAAAAAGCAAAGAGTGAAGAAGTAAAAATCTGACTATCAAACTTTTGCTCCTTCACTCTTTGCTTTTTATTCCTAAAAAAGCACGCCAACCTGAAAACAGCGCTAACGTACTGTTAGCCTGGCGCTGCCCGCGGGGAGAGTGGCCAGCAAGCTCTTGCGTTTACCTACCCACCCTATGACCCAAACCTTACCCCACCCCACGCCCCGCTCCCGCCCACCCGTACGCCACGCGCCCAAGCTGCTCTCGCGCCTGGGCCAGGTGCTGGCGGGCTTGCAGCTAGCCAAAGAAACCCTAACCATTGTGCTGCTGGGCGTGCCGCTGCTGCTGGCCCAGCCGGTGCTGGCCCCGGCGGTGCTGCCGGGCGTAGTGCTCTACCTGTTTCGCTGGGTGATGGTGCTGGGCCGGCTGCGGCGCCGCGCGGCGGCGGGCATCTGGCTGTTTACCCTGCTCGATGAGGTGTGGGGCCTAGGCTTATACCTGCAAGCCTACGACGCGCCCACTTCCCGGCAGCTGCGCTACCTCAAGTGGAACGTGGGCCTGGGGCTGACTTTCACGCTGGCCGCGCTGGCTGAAATCTACTACCAGCGCTACCGCGAGCGGCAGCAGCTGCGCCGGGCACTGCTGCGGGTAGCCTAGCGTTGGGCCTGGCTGGTATCTTTGCCCCCTTCCTGCTCCTGATTTGCCGTTCATGGCCGACGAAAACACGCCACCTGCCGCCTCCAACCACCCGCCCGCCCGCCCCGGGGCTGCTGCCTCGCGCAAGCGGCCCGGCCGGGGCACCCGCCGCCTGGTGCGCATTGCCTGGACGCTCTTCTTCATCGGGGTAGGGTTCTTTCTGGCCTACCCGCTGCTGGTGCGCAGCAATTTCTTGTTTCTGTTTGGCAAGTCGCCGAGTCTGGAGGAACTCGAAAACCCCAAAGTGGAGCAGGCCTCGCAGGTGTTTACAGCCGATGGCGTGCTCATGGGCAGCTACTTCCGCGAAAACCGCTCGCCGGTGCGCCTCAGCGAAATGTCGCCCTGGCTGGTAAAGGCCCTCATCGCCACCGAAGACGCGCGCTACTACGACCACTCGGGCATCGACGCGCCCTCGCTGGCGGCCTCCGTTTACTACGGCCTGCGGGGCGATAAGCGCGGCGGATCCACCATCAGCCAGCAGCTAGCCAAGAACTTATACAAAACCCGCCGCGCCGAAAACCGTGGGGCGTTGAGCCATATTCCGGGGGTAGGCACGGTGGTAGCCAAAACCAAAGAGTGGATGACGGCCGTGGAGCTAGAGCGCCGGTACACCAAGCGCGAAATCCTGCGCATGTACCTCAACACCGTCGAGTATGGCTCCAACGCCTTCGGCATTAAGGTGGCGGCCAAGACGTTTTTTAGTACCTCGCCCGACAGCCTCACGCCGGTGCAGGCCGCTACCCTCATCGGGGTGTTAAATAATCCGACGGCCTTTAACCCGAAGTTTCACCCGGCGGCCTCGCGCCGGCGGCGCAACGTGGTGCTGCAGCGACTGGGCCAGGCCGGCGCCCTCAAGCCCGCTGAGGTGGCGGCCCTGCAAGCCGAGCCCATTGTGCTTGATTACCAAGTCGAAAAGCACGTCGATGGCCCCGATAACTACTTCCGCGGCGCTATCAGCCAAACCGTGAACCGCTGGTGCGAAGCCCACGGCTACGACATGTACCGCGACGGTCTGCGCATCTACACCAGCCTCGACTCGCGCATGCAAGATCACGCCGAGCAGGCCGTGCACCAGCGCATGAAAGCGCTGCAGCAGCAGTTTGATAACTTCTGGCGCAACCGCAACGAAAACCCCTGGGTAGACGAGGAAGGCCACGAAATTCCGGGCTTCATCGAAACTCAGATGAAGCGCACCCAGAGCTACCACAGCCTGGCCGCGCGCTACCAGGGCCAGCCTGCTCGCCTCGACTCGGCCCTGCACGCCAAGCGCCCAATGAAGGTTTTTACCTGGAAAAAGACGGACGGCGACACCACCCTGGTCATGTCGCCGCTCGACTCGCTGGCCTACTACAAGCACTTTCTGCAAGCCGGCATGATGACGATGGACCCTTTCACGGGCTCTATCAAGGCCTGGGTAGGCGGCTTAGATTACCGCTTTTTTCAGTACGACCACGTGAAGCAGGGCAAGCGCCAGGCGGGCTCTACGTTCAAGCCCTTCGTGTACCTCACGGCTCTGGCCAACGGCTACTCGCCCTGCGACCGCATCCGCGACCAGCGCGTAACCATCAACTACGTCGAAAATGGCAAGCCCATGCAGTGGCAGCCCGACAACGTGACCCGCGAATATACCGGCATCAACATGACGCTGCGCACGGCTATGGCGCGCTCCATCAACTCCGTCACGGCCCAGCTCACCGAAAAAGTAGGCTGGGATAAGGTGGCCGACTACGCCCATAAAGTGGGCATTACCAGCCCGTTGCTACCGGTGCCGAGCATCGGCCTGGGCTCGGCCGGCGACGTGAGTGTGTACGAGATGGTGGACGCCTACTCGACGTTCATGAACAACGGATTTCGCTCGGAGCCGCGCCTCATTACGCGCATCGAGGACCGCAACGGCAACGTCATCCAACAGTTTGACCCCGTGCAGCACCGCGCCATCACGCCCGAAACGGCCTGGCTGATGACCTACATGCTGCGCGGCGGCATGGAGGAGCCCGGCGGCACCTCGCAGGGCCTATGGGATTTTCAGGGCCTGTGGCGCAAAGACAACCAGATTGGCGGCAAAACCGGCACCACCTCCAACTACTCCGACGGCTGGTACATGGGCCTCACCAAAGACCTCGTGAGCGGCGTGTGGGTAGGCGGCGAAGACCGCAGCATCCACTTCTTCCGCTCGCAGCAGGGCGAGGGCGGCCGTATGGCGCTGCCCATCTTCGGCCGCTACATGGAGTCGATTTACCAAGATAAAACCTTGAGCTACGACTACGGCCCCTTCCCCAAGGCGCCCGCCGGCCTCAAGCGTAAGTACGTGTGCTACAC
>CAZZDR010000264.1:0-3792 GCA_964652535.1 uncultured Hymenobacter sp.
GGGGCTTTCGTACATGGCTGCCGGGCCGACAATGCCACCGAAGCCACGCGCTTTGTGGGCTGCACTTTCGAAGACAAACCGTACCACGGCCAAACGGCCTACGGGCCTTTTTTGCTGAATTCGGACGGGGCCGCACGCTACATGCGCTTTACCGACTGCCGTTTCGTCGGCACACACAACTACCTGCTATGGGCTATCGTGAGCGCTCCCCCTAAGGGCGGTGGCCCCGACACGGCCAGCTTCTTTCACCTGCGCCGTTGCACATTTCTCTACGACTACACCCAGGCTACGCAGGGTTCTTACAATAACCTACAAGGCAGCATCTTTACGGGCGTCAACGTATTTCGCGATGGCTCTCACCGCACCAGCATGCACCAAACCAACGTGACGCTAGGCAACGGGGGGGCGCCGCAGTCAACAGTGGTGCGAGCACCTGGCAGCCTGCAGCTCTTAGCAACCAACTGCGTGCATACGGTGCTCACTGGCTTCGATATCGGGCGTAACCCCGCCCGCACCCGCGATTCTGCCAGCGTGGTAATAGGCGCAGCAAACACGCTAGTAATGAGTTCGCCGGTCTGGCAGCCTTCAGAGCTTTACATTGGCCCTACCTCGCGGTTGGTAATCAAAAAAGGGGGCGCCCTGGAAATGGCCAGTGGATCCAAGCTAGTTATTGCCGGCCAGCTTGTGGTAGAAGACGGCGCTTATTTCTACGCCGACCCCACTTCGAACACGACCATCTTGGGCCGAGGCCGCCTGCGGCTAGCGCCGAAGGCGATTAAAAGCCGGCGCAACGGATAGGTAGTTTCAAGATCTTAGTAGCAAATGAGGGGTAGGGGCCCGGTATTAGCTTAACTGCTGGGGTACCATCAAGGCCAGGAAAGCTGGTCCGAAAACTTCTGCGCCGCTATGCTGCCCGCCAGCGGCAAGTTGCAGCTGGCGCCTACCCGCAAGTTTGCCTATTGCTTGGCCAATAATCTGCAGTTATCATCATGAGCCATAGCCATACCCCAGCAGCAACTACATGCCCTGGCCCTACCCTCGTGCTGCCTACCAATGCCGCCTACTACGCCAAGTACTCTAATGACTTAGCTCAAGTCTTTAGGCATCAGCTCTTTCAGTCCTATTACTACTTAACCGAGAAGCTGCCCTAAAACTGGGGCAATTGCCTTATACCAGCAGGCTCAAAAAATCCTGCTGTCCATTCAGGTACTCAAAGCCGAAGCCCTCCGCTTCCATGCGAGACTTGATGCCTTCAACATCGTGCGGGCGCTTGACCTCCACGCCTATAAAAACGGGGCCTTTCTCTTTGTTATTCTTTTTGATGTACTGAAACTGGATGATGTCCTCGCCCTCGGCCAGCACGTTATTCACAAAGCGGCGCAACGCGCCGGGCGCCTGGTTGAATCGCACCATAAAGTAGTGCTTGAGGCCCTGGTGGCGCTGGGCGCGCTCCTTAATATCCTCCATGCGGGTGATATCGTTGTTGGAGCCGCTCACGATGCAGACCACCGTTTTGCCCTTTATCTGGTCGGCGTAGGCGTGTAGGGCCGAGATGGCGAGCGTGCCGGCTGGCTCCAGGACCATGCCTTCCTCGTTGTACATCTTCAGCAAGTCTTCGCACACCTGGCCTTCGGGCACGAGGTGCACTTCATCGAGCAGCGCTTGGCAAATCTCAAACGTGAGTTCGCCGGGACATTTTACCGCCGCGCCATCCACGAAGGTATCGAGGCTGGGGAGCGCCTGCCGCTGCCCGGCACGAATAGCGTCGTGCATGCTGGGCGCACCTAGAGGCTGCACCCCGATAAGTTTGGTGTGCGGGCTCAATTGCCGAAACACGCTCGACAAGCCCGAGGCCAGCCCGCCGCCGCCGATGGGCATAAAGCAAAAATCAATCGGCGTGTCGTGGGCCGCTTTCAAAATCTCTAACCCTACCGTGGCTTGGCCTTCCACAATGGCTAGGTCGTCAAACGGGTGCACGAAGGTGCTGCCGCGCTCGTCGCAAAACGCCTGTGCCGCATGGTAGCAGTCATCAAACGTGCGGCCCGTGAGGTGCACCGTTACCATGTCCTTGCCAAAAAGACGCACCTTGTCCACCTTTTGGGCAGGCGTTTGGGCCGGCATGAAGATGTCGCAGGGCAGCCCTAGGAGCTGGCACGCGTAGGCCACGCCCTGGGCGTGATTGCCGGCGCTGGCGCACACTATCTGGCGGGTCGGCACGGTGGTCGGCAGCGTGGCAATCTTGTTATAAGCCCCTCGAATCTTGTACGAGCGCACCACCTGCAAGTCCTCCCGCTTGAGCAGCACCGTAGCGTCGTAGCTGCGCGACAGCCCTAGGTTCTGCATCAAAGGCGTTTTAGTAATGACGCCCTTAAGGCGGCGTGCCGCCTGCTCGACGTTTTCCAGGGTAACAGCGGTGGCTGCCGGGGCTTCTAAATCGGGCATGGGGTAGGGACTATATAAAAACTGTCATGCTGAGCCTGCGAAGCATCTTATCACGTGCGGTGTAGTAGGGTGGTACCCTAGCGTGATAAGATGCTTCGCAGGCTCAGCATGACAGTTTTAGGTTGAAAATTAAGCTTCTACATTCTCGCTGCTGCGCGAGCGCAGCTCGCGCACGGTAGCACCCGTGGCCCACAGTTCCGACTCGCGCACTTCCTTCAGCTCAGCTTCCAGCTCTTTGCGGTAGTTCGGGGTCGAGCCGCGCTCGATGGTACGGCGGGCTTCCTCGCCGCTGGCCACGCTGTCGTACAGGTCGTTGAGTACGGGGAGGGTTGCGTCGCGGAACTTGCCTTTCCAGTCGAGCGCGCCGCGCTGGGCGGTCACCGAGCAGTTGGCAAACATCCAGTCCATGCCATTTTCGCCTACCAGCGGCACAAGGCTCTGGGTGAGTTCTTCCACGGTCTCGTTGAACGCCTCGGAAGGTGAGTGGCCACGCTGGCGCAGCACCTGGTACTGCGCCTCGATGATGCCGGCCAAGGCGCCCATTAGCACGCCGCGCTCGCCGGTGAGGTCAGAGTAAACTTCCTTCTTGAAATTGGTTTCAAACAAGTAGCCCGAACCCACACCGATACCCATCGCGATGGCCTTTTCCCAGGCCTTGCCACTAGCATCTTGGAACACGGCAAACGACGAGTTCAGGCCGCCACCGGCTACGAACAAGCGGCGCAGGCTGGTGCCGCTACCCTTAGGTGCTACCAACACTACATCAATGTCCTTGCTGGGCACGATGCCCGTCTGGTCGTTGAACGTGATGCCGAAGCCGTGCGAGAAGTACAGCGTTTTGCCTGGCGTGAGGTATTTCTGGAGGGTAGGCCACAGGGCGATTTGCCCAGCGTCCGACAGTAGGTTGCAGATGATGGTGCCCTTGTCGGCTGCCTCTTCGATGCTGAACAGCGACTCACCCGGCACCCAGCCATCCTTGAGGGCGCGCTCCCATGAAGGCGTGCCCTCGCGCTGGCCCACGATTACGTGGAAGCCATTGTCGCGCATGTTTAGCGCCTGGCCGGGGCCCTGTACCCCGTAGCCGATGACAGCAATGGTTTCATCCTTAAGAAATTCGAGCGCCTTTTGCAGCGGAAATTCGTCGCGGGTGATAACGGTTTCGGGTACGCCGCCAAAGTTGATGGTTGCCATGTTGGTTGGGAGTGTTGCGCAGACTTTGTAGTCCGCGAGTGGTTGAAAAAAAGGTGTCGTTTTGGATCACGGACTACAAGTCCGTGCAACTTATTACATCGTAAAAACCTGTTCGCGGTCGTTCAAAAACTCGTTTTCCGCTACTTCCTCGCTCGGCTC
>CAZZDR010000265.1:0-3787 GCA_964652535.1 uncultured Hymenobacter sp.
CCCAGGGCCGCCCGCAGGTTGCGCCGCAGGGGCCAGCTCAGCACCAGCCACCACCCCAGAGCCAGCAGCCAGGCCAGCCCCGCACCGGTAGGCTGCCAGTCCAAAAATAAGCGCTTGGAATCCGCGAGTTTTAGCATACCCCAAAGCTCGTTGCCTGGTATTACGCTGGGGTTACGGTAGGCTTATATTTATGTCACCATCTGCTTCTGCGGGGCTTATTTAACGCGACTGGCCGGGCGTGTGGGGCAGCATGCCGTTCTTTGTTCGGCTTACATTCCCATTCCTTTTACCCTTATTTAACTTCTTTTTATAATGCAATTTTATAGTGCCCTACGCGCTAGCGTGCTAGTACTACTGCTGGGCAGTGCAGCTGCCGCCCACGCCCAAAGCCCAGCCGGCCCGGCACGCAAGCGCTACGTATTTGCCCAAAAAAATCCGGAGTGCCCGGTAGTCGCCAACGTGACTAAAAACACGGATGAGGACGCCAACATCGCGGGTACTTATACCCAGGTCTGCTACCGCTCGCCAGCCGACATGCTGTTCGAAATCAGCGAGCTGCGCAAGATTCACGCCTGGGCCGACTCTACTTTTCAGCGCCGGCTTCAGGCCCTACCCCCCGGCGGGGCACTCGTACTCACCATTCGCCGCCAGGGCCCTCAGAATGCCGACCCGTCGCTGCTCCGACTCACGGCTCGCACCAAGGACGGCCAGGAAGTATTCACCGCTACGCCGAAGCCCGGTACTGGCCGCTTCTTCGGCCGCGATTTGTACCAAAACCAGCAGGTTATTCCTTTCATCAAGCTCGACCCGGCCGCGGGGCCACTCACGCTCGTGATTACGGACACGCGGTTGCGCCAGCAGTTTGAGTACCAGCTCACGGCGCAGTAGGGCTAGTACTTCCAGCACGCTGCTCGCTGCTTATATAAGCACGTCATGCTGAACGCTAGTGAAGCATCTCGCTCGCGCCGTTGAGGCAGTAATCCAACGATTCGAGTATGATGCTCCACTAGCGTTCAGCATGACGTGCTTTTAACATTCAGCTAGCCTTTGTGCAGTTGCGCCCACTGCACGGCCAGCAGGGTTTTGGCGTCTTGCAGCTTTTCGTGTAAGAGCTCGACCTGCGTCAGGCGCACCATTTCGATTTGCTCGTGCTCAGCGGCCAGGCCGCCGCCCGCACCGGTTTGGCGGCTTACCTCGGCATAGTACACGGCAATGGTTTCAGCGCTGGTGCCGGGCGAGGGCCACAGGGTGGCAATCTCGGTAAGCTGGTCGATTTCGTAGCCTAGCTCCTCGTGAATTTCACGGCGCACGGCCGTTTCGGGGCTTTCGCCCTGGTCAATCATGCCAGCGGCTATTTCGAGTAATTCGCGCTCGGCTCCCACCCGAAACTGCCGGGTGAGCACGTACTGCCGGGCCTGGGTATCGAAGACGAGTGCCGCCACGGCGTGGCCGGGGGCAAATTGCTCGCGGGGCAATTCTTCGCCCTGTGCGGTTTTAAGGGTAAGCTTGTTGAGCTTAAAATGGCCATCGTAGGCGCGTGTGCGGTGAACTATCTGCATGGGTTGGGGATTTAAGCGGTACCTTTGCCGCCGAAGGCAGCCTGGCAATCGGACCAGCTGCTGGCCGTGGGTATACGGCCACCGGCCCGCCGCGTCGTCATCTTGGCGCCAGGCATGGGCTTTCCCCTACCATTTTCTAGTATTCGCGAGGGCAGCCGATGGCCTCCGCCCCCGGCCATCCCCCACCGGGCGGGTGGCTCCTACCCCCATGACTTTCAACGAACTCAACCTGATTGAGCCTATCCTGCGCGCCCTAGGCGAGGAAGGCTACACTACCCCCACGCCTATTCAGCAGCAGGCCATCCCGCAGGTGCTCGAAGGCCACGACTTGCTGGGTGTAGCCCAGACTGGTACCGGCAAAACAGCTGCCTTTTCGGTGCCGATTCTGCAGATTCTGCACCAGACTTCCCAAACCCAGAAAGCGGCTCAGGGCCCCAAAGGCCGCATTCGCTGCCTCATTCTGACGCCCACGCGCGAGCTAGCCATCCAGATTGGCGAGAGCTTTAAGGCCTATGGCCGCCACTTGCCACAGCTGCGCTCCACCGTCATTTTTGGCGGTGTGGGTCAAAACCCCCAGGTGCAGGCCCTGCAGCGCGGCGTCGAGATTCTGGTAGCTACCCCCGGCCGCCTGCTCGATTTGATGAACCAAGGCTACGTGAATTTGCAGCATGTCGAGGTTTTTGTGCTCGATGAAGCCGACCGCATGCTCGACATGGGCTTCATCCACGACATCAAGCGCATTCTGCCCAAGCTGCCGGCCGGCCGCCAAAGCTTGTTTTTCTCGGCTACTATGCCGAATGTAATTAAGGAACTGTCGGCCACCATCCTGCGCCCCAACCCGGTGCAGGTGGCTGTGACGCCCGTATCGAGCACCGCCGACACGGTGACGCAGTCGGTATTCTTGGTCGATAAAAACGACAAGCCTGCCCTACTCCGCCACGTGCTCAAGGACCCCGCCATCAAGCGCGTACTCGTGTTTACCCGCACCAAGCATGGCGCCAACAAGGTGACCGAGACGCTGGAGAAGGCGCAGATTACGGCCGAGGCCATCCACGGCAATAAGAGCCAGAACCACCGCCAGCGCGCCCTCAGCAACTTTAAGGCAGGTACCACCCGCGTGCTGGTAGCCACCGACATCGCCGCCCGCGGCATCGACGTGGACGAGCTGACCCACGTCATCAACTACGAAGTTCCCAACGAGCCCGAAACCTACGTGCACCGCATTGGTCGCACGGGCCGCGCCGGGGCCTTCGGCACGGCGTTTACATTTGTAGAGGAAGAAGAGCGCGCCTATCTACAAGATATTCAGAAGCTTATTCGCAAGCAACTCGATGTAGACAAAGAGCATCCTTACACCACTAATAGCGTAGCACCGGTGGCGCTGATGGGCAACGAGCGCATTGTGCGGCCCAAAGGCCCCGCCGGCCGCCCAGCTCGCGATGGGCGCGGCGGTAGCGGTGGTGGCCAAGGCCGCAGCGGCGCCCCACGGTCAAGCGGCACTACCTCGGGCGGCGGCCGCAGCGAGCACCGCGGCGGCGGTCGGCCACAGTCGGCCGGCAGCGGCGAACGTTCAGCCCCTAGTGGCGGTGGGCAGCGCTCCAGCCGGCCCTTTCAGGCCGGGCGGGGGGGTAGCGAAGGCAGCAGCCGCCGCTCCAGCTAGGTAGCCCTGGCCAAGCAGGCTAAGAAAAACAACGGCCCCGATCCATTGAGGAGCGGGGCCGTTGTTTTTTTGGTTAATTGGAAACAAAAAGCTGGTGGCCTGCCTTTTCAGAGCAGCTCTCCCTCCTTATTTTAACGCAGTTTTTCTGGCTCGCTAGTATGACCTCCCGCGTTTCCCTTCCTCTCATTCAGGCGCTGCGCAACACCGCCTCGCGCCTTGCCACCGAGGCCCCCTACCAATGGGGCCACATGGGTAGCTGCAATTGCGGCCACCTGGCCCAGACCATCACTAGCCTCACCAAGGCCGAGATTCATACGCAGGCCCTGCAGCGCTACGGCGACTGGGAGCGCCAGCTCGTGGACTACTGCCCCACCAGTGGCTTACCCTTTGACCAAACCATCGACGAGATGCTGGCTATGGGCTTTTCGCGAGAAGATCTCACGTATCTTGAAAAGCTCGGTGATCCTGCTGTACGGCACACCATTCCTTTCGAGCGCCGCAATACCATGCGCCATAACCAGCGCGATGACGTGGTGCTCTATCTGCAGGCATGGGCCGATTTGCTAGA
>CAZZDR010000266.1:0-3735 GCA_964652535.1 uncultured Hymenobacter sp.
CCCAGCGGGTGCCCTACGTGCAGGCCCGCCCCGGAGGGGTAGGGAAACATGTCGAGCACGTAATACTTGGGCTTGTCGGATTTGTTGTCGGCGCGGAAGGTGTTGTGCTGCTGCCAGTGGTCTTGCCACTTTTTTTCGAGCTCTTGAGGACGGTACGCGGGCATTTTCTTGGCTGGTTGAATCGCGCAAAGTTACGAAAGCAGTAGCGCGGACTTTTAGTCCGCCCGCAAGGGTCGTGAATATCCTTGCCTACTCCGCTTTTGCGCCAGCTACTCGCTACGCTCGTTGCGGACTGAAAGTCCGCGCTACATCTGCGGCACGGTGCGGGCCTACGGCTAAATGCTGGGCGCGCAATTTCTACCGCCGCCACGGCACCACCAGGCAACTTCGGCCCAAACAAGCGAAGCCCGTGGCTGGCTGGCCACGGGCTTCGCAATAAGTATTTTCCTTCTCCTACCCTTCAAAAGCGAGGGAGAAAGTGATTGTTTGCGGTTAGTGCGCTACCAATTCGCTGGTTAGCTGGGTGGCTAGGGCCCGCAGCGCTTCGGCCAGTAGCTGGTACGAATAAATTCGGGCTTCCTGGTCGAAGATGTTGGAAGTGGCCATCAGCTCATCCACCTGCGTTTGGGCGATAAACTCCTGCAAATCTTGCTGCACCGTGTCGGGGCTGCCGATAAATGAATAGGCCAACATTTGCTGCACGGCCTGCTGCCCGCCGGGCACCCAAAGCGGGCGCATCGATTCGACGGGTGGCTGCAGCGGCGCCGGCCGGCCCGTAACAACGCTCTGCATAAACTGCTGGAGCGAGGTGGAAAGGTAGGCGGCGCGCTCGTCGGTATCGGCAGCAATCACATTTACGCACGCAATAACGTAGGGCTTGGCCAGCGTGGCCGAGGGGCGGAAATTCTGCCGATAAATTTCCAGCGCGGGTAGCAGCTGGCCCGGCGCGAAGTGGCTGGCGAAGGCGTAGGGCAGGCCCATGGCCGCGGCCAAATAAGCGCTATCGGTGCTAGAACCCAGGATGTAAATTGGAATGTCGAGCCCTTCGCCCGGAATAGCGCGCACGGCGGCCGTGCTGTTATCGGCCGAGAAGTAGGTTTGCAACTGCTGAATTTCGCGCGGAAAATCTTGCGCGCCGCCCATGCGGCTGCCCCGAATGGCCTGCGCTGTGCGCTGGTCGGAGCCGGGAGCGCGGCCCAGGCCCAGGTCGATGCGGCCGGGGTAGAGCGAGGCGAGCGTGCCGATTTGCTCGGCCACTACCAGCGGGGCATGGTTGGGCAGCATAATGCCACCCGAGCCCACGCGCAGTGTAGTGGTGCCACCCGCGATGTAGCCAATGAGCACTACCGGCGAGGAGCTGGCCACGCTGGCCATGTTGTGGTGCTCAGAAAGCCAGAAGCGGGTGTAGCCCAGCTTCTCCACTTCTTGGGCCAGGTGCAGGCTGTTGCGGAAGGTGTCGGTAGGAGTAGCGCCCGCGAGAATAGGGGCCAAATCCAACACGGAAAAGGCGACCTGCTTGGGAGAATTTGCCATAATCAATCACGAGGAATAGGAAGCTCTATAACCAAGCCGACACCATAAAAGTTGGGGCTAGCTGAAGGGGTAGGCCAGCTGAAGACGTGCGCACCCCCGCGGCTGAAAACTAAAAAAGACGCTCGTGCGCAACACCTCTTCTCCAAAAGCTAAGGCCCAGCCGGATGCCCAAACAGTGACTAAAGCGGAAGCGTAGTGGTACTAGCTAAGGCTGTGCGTCGCCTAGTGAAAAGGGAAATAAGGAAAAGTGTCAACTAGCGCAACTATTTGATTGAATAGCAGTAAAAAACTGTTATTCATTATCTTTTCACCTTCCGATTTCGGCTTGCTATGTTCTTTTCTTTCCTACCCAAGCCCCGTCTGGCAATGCAGGCAGCTGTTGGCCTACTGGCCATAGCTAGCCTCAGCCAGTGCGGCATCCAGGAGCAAGTGCAGCAGGCTAAGGCCTTCAAAAATGTTGACGTGCGCCTAGCCTCCGTAGACCAGGCCACCGTGGGCGGCGTGAACGTGCTGAACATGCGCCAGGCGGGCGACCTCGGCACCGCCGAGCGGGCGCTGCTGGCCGTGGCTGCCACTACCGGCAACCTACCCCTACGGATGCGCCTGAACCTGGAGTTTCGCAACCCCAACTCCGAAACTGCTGCCCTCAACGAGTTTGACTACATCGCCCTTATCGACGATAAGGAAGTAGCCAAGGGCCACACCAACCAGCGTATCGAGGTGCCCGCCAACGGCGGCCTCGTAACCGCCCCGATAGAAGTACAAAGTGACCTGAGCAAGGTGTTGGGCAAACAGTCGGGCGAAAGCCTGGCCAGCTTTGCCCTCGGCCTCACCGACCGCGACCGTCAGCCCCTGCGCTTCACCCTCAAGCTGAAGCCTACGTTCATTACGAGCAGCGGCAAGCGTATTTCACCTCCCGGCTACTCGGAAGTGGAAAAAGAATTTACGCCTGCCCAGGCCCTCGACGCCGTGAGTCGTCCCGACTCGGTGCGCCGTCCCTAAGGCATCTGGGCTGTGCTTAACAAGGTGCGCCCTACCCCGTCCTAAACAGCAAAGAAGCCCGGCCAAGCAGTTGGCCGGGCTTCTTGCCTTAAAACTAGGTAAGGTGCAAACGGAACTCGCCGTAGCAGGCCCCACGGCACCTAACGCGCTGCTGACTGCGCGGCAGTCTACCCCCTGCTGTTGAGCTAGTGAAACCTCCTGTTCAGCGAAAAAGCGCGGCCGGTGCGCAACAAAATTCACTAATTGTTCATAATAGGGGTAGTTCTCTACTGTTCTGGCCGACGCTAGCACCCTGCTATCGCCGGCTGCTTTATGATTATCAAGTACCTATGGCTTCACACGCTACGGTTGGCTTACCGCCGCCTACTCCCTGGCAGCGCCTCGCGCGCATGCTCGACACCGAACGCAGCACTATTCGCTACATTATTTTTTATGCCATCATCACGGGCCTCATCAGCCTGTCGCTGCCGCTGGGCACGCAAGCAGTATTTAACCTAGTTTCGACGGGGGCTGTATTTAGCTCCACCTACATCTTGGTGGCCGTGGTAGTGGGCGGCGTGCTGCTGGGCGGCATCCTGCTGGTAGGCCAGATTACCTTGGTAGAAGCCATCGAGCAGCGCATTTTTGCCAAGGCGGCTATTGAGTATGCCTACCGGCTGCCGCGCATCAAGGCCGAGGCGCTGGCCGGGCAGGACCCTAGGGAGCTGGTCAACCGCTTTTTTGACATCCTGACCATCCAGAAAGGCTTGACTAAGCTGCTGGTAGATGTCATGTTTGCCGTGCTGCAAATCTTGATGGGCGTGATTGTCCTGGCGTTCTACCACCCCATTTTCATTGGGTTTGGCTTGTTCACCATCCTGGCCTTGGTATTTGTGTATATGCTCAATTACCGGCAGGCGCTGCGCACGAGCATCGACGAATCGGCCTACAAATACGAGCTGGTGGCCTGGCTCGAAAATGTGGCTGGCCGCCTCGACGAGGTGCGCGGCGACGATGCCCAGGAGCACAAAACGCTGGCCCGCACCGACGAGCTGACCTCCGAATACCTGCACGCCCGCAACGCGCACTTCCGGGTGCTAAAGTCGTACTACGCCTACGGGGTAGGGCTGCGCACCATTCTCACGGCGGGCCTGCTCATTGCGGGCACGCTCTTCGTGGTGTCGCGCCAGATGACGCTGGGCCAGTTTGTGGCCGCCGAGG
>CAZZDR010000267.1:0-3724 GCA_964652535.1 uncultured Hymenobacter sp.
AGCATTAGGGTGATGGTTTTAGAACCGAGCAACGAGCCACTCAAACCAGCCTTAGTAGAGTCGCCGAGTTGAATGCCTTTGTCCAATTCCAGCGAAGCCTTGATGGCGTTATTCTGCTCGGGCTGCAATTCTAGGTTTTTAACCTGGCCTACTTTGATGCCATTGAGAATAACCGGGGCGCCCACATTAAGGCCGTCTACCTTTGGATAAATGGCGTAGTACGTGCGGTCGCTAGACAGCAAGTTGCTGCCTCGCAGAAAGTTAAACCCGATAGCCAGGGCCACAAGTGCCACTACGGCCAACAGGCCGACTTTTATTTCTTTAGACACAGGAAAGTAGATTTAAGCTGATGTGAGCTAATTGCTGGATGGATAGGCACCCCGGATAGTTGCAGCGGTGCGCGGAATACTGCCCTTAACGGCAAATCGCGCCCGTATGTTGGGCCGATGAGTAAGCCCGGCCGTCGCTACTTGGTTGGGGTGCCTTCGAGGTCGCGCTTATACTCGCTAAACGCCCGGTAAATGCCTCCGGCAATGGCCTGTTGGCCGGCGTTGGTATCGAGGTAGTTTTCTTCGTTGGGGTCAGTTAGAAAACCGGCCTCTACTAGCACCGAAGGCATGGTAGACTTCCAAAGTACTAAAAAGCCCGCTTGCTTGACGCCGCGCGAAACGCGCCCCACCTTGGTGCGAAACTGCCGGTCGATGCGCTGGGCCAGCCGCAGCGAGTTGGTGATATAGGCGCTCTGAAAAAGCGAAAAAAGGATGTGCGACTGCGGCGAGCGCGGGTCGAAGCCGTCGTAGCGCTGCTTGTAGTTTTTTTCTTGCAGGATAACGGCGTTCTCGCGCTGCGCCACGCCTAGGTTGGCGTTGGTCTTGTGCAGGCCCATGGTCCAGACTTCGGTGCCGTGCGAGCCGCGGGGGCCGGCGTTGCAGTGCACCGAGATGAAGAGGTCGGCGTGGTTGCGGTTGGCGATGGCGGCCCGCTCATCGAGCTCAATAAACACGTTGGTCTTGCGGGTGTAGATAACCCGTACGCCAGGCGAGTTGGTTTCTATCTGCTGGCCCAGCTTCTTAATGATGGCCAGCGCCACGTCGGCCTCGTGGGCATCGACGCCGTTGCACCCAATGTCTTTGCCGCCGTGGCCGGCGTCGAGCACTACCGTGCGCAGGCGATAGCGGTTTTCGGAGCGATTAGCCAATGGCTCGATGCCATTCGCCAGCCTATCGCTGCCGGCCGCGCTATCCTCCCCCACCGCTTGCGGCGGCGTTGCGTTGTCTTCCGAATGGGGCCGCTCGCTAGCGGAGCCAACAGCGAGCAGCTGACAGCTAGCCGCTAGTAAAAGCGCAATAATCCGCACGTTAGTCGTTGGGGAAAAAACCAAGTCGCTGGCAACCCTTCACGGGGTCAGCGGCCTCTTATCTTTGTAGTAAGCCTCAAAAGTAATTCACTCGGTGGCTTTAGGTAACTTGCTTTTCTCCAACACTATTTTTTCGGGTCTTTTTTGGCGCGGCCGCGGGGGGCTGGCGGCTGTGCTGGGCCTGTGGCTGCTGGCCGGCCTGGGCACCGCGCGGGCCCAAACTACTACCCCCGACTCGACCGGCACCAACCGGCGGCGGGCAGGCTCGGTGCCTACCCAGCCGGTGCGCAATCTCAACTACGACCGCAACGCGCCCCAAAGCCCCCCGCCGCCCGGCGTCAGAAACACGGGCCAGCCCTCAATGCCCGGCGTGTCGCGCAAGCCCGCGCCCAGCCTCACGCCCGACAGCACCGGCCTGCTAGCCGACACCAGCCGCCGCACCCGCGACTCGCTCAACCTGGTTATTCTGCGGCGGCGCAGCCAAGTCGAAACCACGGTGAATTACGCCGCCAAGGACTCGATTCAGTTCGACGTGACGAGCCGCATTGCCAAGCTCTATAACAAGGCCACGGTGGACTACGGCAAGATGAGCCTCAAGGCCGCGCTCATCACCGTGAACTATGGCAACAGCACGGTGCAGGCCGTGGGCCGCCGCGACTCGGTGAAAAACCGCATGGCCGACCAGCCGCTCTTTAAAGACGCCGAGGGCACGTACTCGGCGGGCAAGATTAACTACAATTTCAAAACCAAGAAGGGCAAAATAGCGGAGGTCGTGACCCAGCAGGGCGAGGGCTACATCCACGCCGAAGTGGTGAAGAAGCTGCCCGACAATGACTTCTACGGCCTCAATGGCCGCTACACCACCTGCAATCTGGAGCACCCGCACTTCTATATTCAGGCGGGGCGCATGAAGGTGGTACCGGGCCAGAAAGTCATTACCGGACCCTTCCACATGGTAATTGCCGACGTGCCGCTGCCCATCGGGCTGCCGTTTGGCTACTTCCCTACCCCCCACGCGGGGCGCGGGTCGGGGTTTATTATTCCTACGTTTGGGCAGGGCCAGCAGCGGGGCTACTCGCTCACCAACGGCGGCTACTACTGGGCGCCCAACGACTACATCGGCGTGCGCGTGACGGGCGACATCTACGCTGGCAACTCGGACCGCTTTGGGGGCTGGGGCCTGGCTACGGAGCTGACGTACCGCAAGCGCTATAAGTACCAAGGCAGCTTTCGGTTTACGTATGCGCAGCAGCCGGTGGCACCGATTCTCAGCACCACAACCATCGTCAACAGCGATTACTTGTACTCCAACTCCATCAACACGTTTTGGATAAGCTGGAGCCACTCGCCTACCCCCCTGCCGGGCGGCGGCGTTTTCTCGGCCAGCGTGCAGGCGGGCAGCAGCTCCTATAATAAGGTGAACACGCTGAACGCGCGCCAACTGCTGTCGGCTACCTTCAACTCGACCATCAGCTACAGCAAAACCTCGCGCCGGCTGCCTATCAACTACTCTGTTCAGCTGGCCCAGAGCCAGAACGTGCAAACGGGCGTGATGGACTTTACGCTGCCCTCGGTGAACGTGGGCCTGGCGCGGCAGTACCCGTACCAGCTATTTAAGAAGCAGGCCACGGGCGCTTGGTACGAGCAGTTTGCGGTGAGCTACAACCTGGTAGCCCAAAACCGTATCAGTAGCCTAGTGCAGGCGCGCACGCTCACTAGCGAGCTGCCACTGCTGGGCGGCAGCAGCACGAGCTCCACTATCCCGGTGAATTTTAAGAATATCGGCCAGCTGCTGCGCAATGCTCAGAATGGCATGCAGCACCAGTTTCAGATAACGCTGCCCTCGGCGGCGGTGCTCAGCCGCCACGTGCAGATTACGCCTTCGGTGAACTACGGCGAAACCTGGTATTCGCAAAAGTTGAACTACTCGTTTGTGGGCGCGCCGGTGAATGCGGTGCGCATCGACACGACGTATGGCTTTAACCGGGCCTATTCGTACTCGGCCAACTTGTCGGCCACGACCAACTTCTATGGCCAGCTCAACTTCAAGGGCGACCACTACGTAAAGGCCATTCGCCACAAGGTGACGCCCAGCCTGAGCTATGCCTACTCGCCCGACCTAGCCAGCAGCTCGCAGTACGACGCCTTTACCGAAGGGCAGGCGGGCTTCAACAGCCTGCAGAGCGCCTATTCGACACGCCTGCTCGACCCGCGCCAGTTTACGCGCTACCAGGGTGCGTATGCCAACTCGGCCAGCGCCCGCGTGAGCCAGCTGTCCTTTAGCGTCCAGAACAGCATCGAGATGAAGGTGCGCAACAACCGCGACACCACCGGCACCGACCCCTACAAGAAGGTGAGCCTGGCCGA
>CAZZDR010000268.1:0-3716 GCA_964652535.1 uncultured Hymenobacter sp.
CCGTCGAAGAGCTGCTGCGAGAGCGACAAGGACGAGTTGCCGGCGTACTGCAGGCCGAAGGCGAGGGGGGTAGGGCCCGTAGCGGGTGCCACGCCGTAGGCTGGTGCCAGCGTCACGCTCTGCCCGGCTTGCGCCCGGGCAATGTCGGCCGGCGTGAGGGTCGTCCCATTGAGCGGCGCGCCCCCAAAGCTCGAAAAGTCGACCAGCGACTTTTGCAGCTTGAAGTTGTCGGCCACGTTGGCTCCCACATTGAGCTGCGGCAGGCCCTGGGCCTTGATTTCACCCACTTTGGCAGCGGCGGTTTGCTCGGCCAGGCGGGTGGCCAGCAGGCTCGGCTTGTTGGCCACGGCATAGCGCACGGCCTGCGAGAGGCTCAGCGCCATCGGGCCGCTAGTGGGCTGGGCGGGCAGTGCCGCCGGGGCTTGCGCCAGGGTCGGAGCCACCGGCCCCCAAGCCAGCGCCGAAGCCGCCAGCAGTACCCCCAGAGTAAAGTTTTTCATGGGTTGGTGAAAGAAGAAGCTCGTTTGAAAGGGCTGATATCCAGCCTATTCCTCTTCCGTAATGTGTTGGTACTTATTGAAAAGCCGGTGCCCCTTGAGCGTGGCGACCCCTAGCAGAAAATGCTCGTCGAAAACCTTGTTGACCCGAATGGGTGCAAACTGGGCGGGTGGATACAGCTCGGGGTCAAAAGCCAGCTCAATCTGTGCCAGATTAAGGCGGGCCAGTACTTCTACATCGAGGTCGGCGCGAAACAGCCCCTCGGCAATGCCCCGGCGCAGGTTGCGGGTTATCTGCTCGAGGATGAAGCCGCTTTTGTGCGCCCGAAACAGCGTCCAGGCCGTGGGGTAATACTTGCGCAGGTCGTGAAAAATACTCGGGTGAATGTTGGCAAACTGCTGATCGGCCCAAGCCGAGATGGTGAGCATCTCCTGCACGGCGTCGGCGGCATGGCTGGCAACTCGGGCACACTCGCTCTGCGCCTGGCAAAGGTGCGTAGTCATTACACCTAGCACAATCTCATCCTTGTTGGTGAAGGTCTTGTAAAGGGTCTTCTTCGACATGCCCAGGTCGGTGGCAATGTCGTCCATACTCACGCTCTTGATGCCATTGCGCAAAAACAGCGCGGCGGCGTTGGTAAGGATGCGGTCTTTGGGTTCCATAATTAACACAGCAAAGATACGTCGGAAACTTTAGGTGAGTTCAAAGTTTCCAAAGTTTCTTTTCGCCTGTTAGCTGCTCCGCCTGAGCTGCGTTTGGGATGACGAGCGGCCGGCGGTTTTACTTTCGTGGCGGGGCAGGTTTTTTTACTTTTTTCTTCGCTTATGAAAATCCGCGTTGGCTTCGGCTACGACGTTCACCAATTGCAGCCCGGCTTGCCCTTCTGGCTTGGCGGCATTGAAGTGCCGCACACCCACGGCGCGCTCGGCCACTCCGATGCCGACGTGCTCATCCACGTTATCTGCGACGCGCTGCTTGGCGCGGCCAACCTGCGCGACATCGGCTTCCACTTCCCCGACACCGACCCGCAGTACAAGGGCATCGACAGCAAGAAGCTGCTCGCCCACACCATGCGCCTGCTGCGCGAGCAGGGCTACGAGCTCGGCAACGTAGACTCGACTATCTGCCTCGAAAAACCCAAGGTGAACCCGCACATTCCGGCCATGCGTGCCACGTTGGCCGAGGTGATGGGGGTAGGCGAAGCCGATATTTCCATCAAGGCCACTACCACCGAAAAGCTCGGTTTTGTGGGCCGCCAAGAGGGGGTAGCCGCCTATGCTACTGTCTTGATTACTAAGGAATAATTTATGAAATACGTCACCCTCGCCCTGGTTGCGCTGGCGCTGCCCACCTCACTGCTGGCCCAGGCTCCCACCAAGGTCAAAACCAAATTTAAGCCCGGCAAGCCCACCCCAGCGGCTACCCGCCCGGCCGCCTCGGCGCCCGCCCAGCCCACCGACTACGCCCTGCCCTACGCCGACCGCTACATCACGCAGGAGCACCTACGCCGCGACCTTTCGGTGCTGGCCTCCGACGAGTACGAGGGCCGCGAAACCGGCACCAAGGGCCAGAAAATGGCCGCCGCCTACATTAGCCAGCAGTTCCGAGATGACAGCCTGCAAGCGCCCGTGGCGGCCAACGCGGCCAACCCCTACCTGCAAACCTTCGGGCTGGAGCGCAGCGCTTGGCAGCCGGGCGGCACGCTTACGGTGGGCGGCAAGGCCTACGAGTGGCTCAAAGATTTCTACGCCTTCGGGCGCTCGCCTTTTGCGCAAACCGCCGCGGTGCAGCCGGTATTCCTGGGCTACGGCATCGAGCAGGGTGCGTATTCGGACTACGCCGGCCGCGATGTGAAGGGCCAGGATGTTATCGTACTGCTCGGCGAGCCGCGCACGGCCGAAGGCAAATCGGTGCTCAGCCCCGACGGCAGCCCCACCAAGTGGAGCGTCGATTTCCGGGCCAAAGCTGCCCTGGCCGCGCAAAAAGGTGCCCGCAGCATCTTCTTCATCAGCCAGGAGCCAGCCGATAAGTTTGAGAAAATGACCACTCGGCTAGCCCCGCGCGTCATGCAGCCCACCATTGCCTTTGCCGACCAGGCGGGGGGTAGGGCGCCAGCTTTCTTCGTGTCGCCGGCCCTGGGCCTGAAGCTGTTGGGCACTAGCGCCACCGCGCTGCAGCAATACGCCACGGCCACCGCGGCGGCCCAGAAGCCGGTGGCTAGCAAGTTTAAGCCGGTGCGCTTCAGCCTCAGCGCCCCGCAGGAGCGCAGCACCGTGACCACCGAAAACGTGCTGGGTTTCTTGCCAGGTACCGATTTGAAGGAGGAAATCTTGGTGGTGTCGGCGCACTACGACCACTTGGGCATCATTGGCGGCGAGGTGTACAACGGGGCCGATGACGACGGCTCGGGCACAGTGGGCATGCTCAGCATTGCGCAGGCCTTTGCCAAGGCATCGCGCGGTGGGCACGCGCCGCGCCGCAGCATCTTATTCTTAGCCAATACGGGCGAAGAGAAAGGCCTGCTTGGCTCCGAGTACTACACCGACCACCCGGTGTTTCCGCTGGCCAATACCGTTACGGACCTCAACATCGACATGATTGGCCGCACCGACGCAGCCCACGAGGGCAAGCCGAACTACGTGTACGTGATTGGCTCCGACAAATTATCGTCGCAGCTGCACGCGGCGCTGCAGGAAACCAACCGCCAGCACGGCAACGTGGACCTCGATTTCCGCTTCAACGACCCCGCCGACCCCAACCGGTTTTACTACCGCTCCGACCACTACAACTTCGCTAAGAAAGGCGTGCCGGTCGCGTTTTTCTTCAACGGCGTGCACGCCGACTATCACGAGGCCAGCGACGAAATTTCAAAAATCGAGTTCGCCAAGCTGGAAGCGCGGGCGCGGCTCGTGTTCTTCCTAGCCTGGAACTTGGCCAACCGTGACGCCCGCCCGGTAGTAGACTCGAATAAGCCGTAGTTACTTTTCGCGCAGGGTTTCGAGGTGTTAAAATGCAATGCGATGCCATGCAAACGAACACTTTGAAACCCTGCGTTTTTGACTTCCCGAAACCCTGCGCGACATGACGAAAGCCCAAAATTTCCAAACCGACGCGGACGCCAAAGCCTTCGACCTCGAGCACCGCCGTAAAATCCGCTTCAACATCGGCAAGTACGACGCGGCTGTGACGGCGGGCCTGCAGCACTACCAAGACCACGA
>CAZZDR010000269.1:0-3705 GCA_964652535.1 uncultured Hymenobacter sp.
ATGGGCGTGATGCCGCTGCCCGCCGCAAACAGCGCGTAGCGCTTGGCCTGCTTGGGGTGCAGGCTGGCCGTGAAGCGGCCCTGCGGCGGCATCACGTCGAGGGTGTCGCCGGGGCGCAGGCCGTCGTCCACGGCCAGGGTCGAGAAGCGGCCCTCGGGCACTTTCTTGATGGCCACGCGCCATTCGTTGTCCAGCGGGCTGCTGCACAGCGAGTAGCTGCGGCGCAGCTCCTCGCCCTGGTGCTCGCGGCGCAGGGTGAGGTACTGCCCGGGCTGGTAGCTGAACGTTTCGCGCAGCTCGGCCGGCACCTCGAAGGCGAGCGACACGCAATCGGGCGTTTCGCGCGTAATACTCTTGATAACTAGCTTATGAAAACGGCTCATTTACTTATAATAACGTCGGTAGGGCCAGGCAGTAGCGCGAACTTGGTAGTTCGCGTTCTCGCGTTGGTTAGGGTCGTTTTGGGTCGCGAACTACAAAGTTCGCGCTACTGCTACTTCACCTCCCGCAAGTCTTTTACGCGGTTTAGTTTGCCGCCCTCGCTGCGTGGCAGCTGGCCGCAGCCCAGTAGGTTCACGCGCATGCTGAGGCCGATATTATCCTTGATTTTCTTGGCAAACTGGCCCTGAAGCTGACGCAGGCACTCGTGCTGGGCCAGGTGCTCGGCGGTGAGGGCAGCCGTGGCCAGGCCCAGCTCGCGCAGCAGGGTTTCGGCCACTTCCACGTTCACTTCTACCTCGTCGAGGCTGCCGCGCCGGGTAGCCACTACTTGGTAATAGGGGCTCACGTGGGCTAGCCCACTGATAATGTCCTCGACCTGCGTGGGAAAGAAATTAACCCCGCGAATGATGAGCATGTCATCGGCTCGCCCACGAATCGGACCCATTTTTACGTGGGTGCGCTTCACCGAGTGGTCGTAATAAATATTGGTAATGTCGCCCGTCCAGTAGCGCAGAATAGGCATCGCTTTTTTAGTCAACGTGCTAAAAATCAGCACGCCAAACTCGCCCTGGGCTACTGGCTCGCCGGTGTCTTTGTCCACCACTTCGGGGTAAAAGTGGTCTTCCCAGATGTAGCTGCCGGTGCCGCGCTCGTCCACGTCTTCCTGCGAGATGCCGGGCCCCAGTATCTCGCTGAGGCCGTAGATATTGGTGGCCGCCACGCGCAGGCCGTCCTGCACCTGCGTGCGGATGGCCTCACTCCACGGCTCGGCACCTAGCACGGCCAGCTGCAGGTTGATGGCCTCGGGGGCGATGCCGCGCCGTTGCATTTCTTCAGCCAAAACCTGGGCGTAGGAGGGGGTAGCGCAAATAATTTCGGGCCGAAAATCCTGCAAAAGCTGCAGCTGCCGGTCGGTGCTACCCCCCGATACGGGGATAACCGTGAGGCCCAGTTTCTCAGCGCCGTAGTGAATGCCTAGGCCGCCCGTGAAGAGACCATAGCCGTAGGCATTTTGCAGTTTCATGCCCGGCCGGCAGCCCGCAGCGGCCAGCGCACGGGCCACTACTTCAGAAAAAATACTCAGGTCGCCGGCCGTGTAGCCCACCACCGTGGCCTTGCCCGTGGTACCGCTGGAGCAGTGCAGCCGCGCTACCTCGGCCTCGGGCACCGCGAAGAGGCCGAAGGGATAGTTATCCCGAAAATCCGTCTTTTTGGTAAAACCCAGCTTAGTCAAGTCTTCCAGCCCGCGAAACGTGGCCGGGTTGATGCCCGCCTCGGCAAACTTGCGCTGGTAAAACGGCACCCGCGCCGCCAAGTACGCTACCTGCTCCTTGAGCCGGGCGTTTTGCAGGGCGCGCAACTGGGGTAGGGGAAGTCGCTCGATTTCGGGTTGGAAGAGCATGGGTGGGAGGCCAGGGTGGGAGAAAGCCAACTAACGCCGTAAAACTAACAAACGTTTGTTATTAATCAGGGCAATACCTGCTGCTTTCACCTTCGTGCGCTTCGACCAAGCGCCTGGGCTAACCTGGTAAGCTGCCCCCGGTAGCCGGGGGCAGGGGCTGGTACAGGTGCGGCGGCAGGTACTGATGGACCGGCACCAGAAGACGATCCGCCGTATCATGCGCAAAATCAATGGCAGCGTTGACATCGTCGGCGCTGAAGTGGGCCACAATCAAGCCGGAAGCGCTGTGCTGGAGCGAGAGCATGACGATGATTTCCTCGTGGCGACGCTGCGGATTATTCCATACCCCCCAGCTAGTGGCACTCGAAGTAGAAGCTTTTTCTAGGGTAGAATAATACTTCAAGGTTACGCCTACCACTGGGGGTAGGGGCTGCCAACTACCAAATCGCCAGCGCACCAACGCTAAATAATCCCTGCTCTGACGCATGTCGGCGCTGATTTCTAGCCCTGTCTGAACAGAGCTGAAGAGGAGATACACAACCAAGCCAATGCTACTTGCTACCCAATTAGTAGTGCCAGAAGCTATCAGAATAGCCACCAAGCCTACGCAGGGCAGAAAGTGTAACAGTTGAAAGCGGGGTTGGGGATGGGGGAAATCCACAAGGCGAACATAAAACTGCTGTCAAGGTAGTTTACACCTTTAGCAATTCGGCCTCGCGGTGGCCCGCCAGCTGCTGCCATAGCAAGATGAGTACCGCCTGGGTGGTGTACTCGATATTAGTTTGGCGGCCGCGGTCGATGTTGATTTGGCGGCTCACGGTGCCAGCCGGGGTAGCGCAGGCAATGCAGATGGTGCCCACCGGCTTGAGCGGCGTGCCGCCGCCGGGGCCGGCAATGCCGCTGGTAGCCAGGGCTACATCGCAGCCCAGGCGAGCGCGGGCGCCCTCGGCCATCTCGCGCACGGTGGGCTCGCTCACGGCGCCATGCGTGCCCAGAGTTTCGGCGTTCACGCCCAGTAGGCTTTCTTTCAAGTCGTTATCGTAAGCCACCACGCTGCCACGGAAGTAGGCCGAGCTGCCCGGTACGCTGGTGAGGCGGGCGGCTACCGCGCCGCCGGTGCAGCTTTCGGCGGTGCCGAGCTGCCAGTTTTTGGCTTTCAATAGCTGGCCCACTACCACTTCGAGCGGCGAGTCTTCTTCGGCAAAAATGTAGCTGCCGATGCGCTCGCGTAGGGCCGGCAACAGGGCTAGCATACGGTCGCGCACGTCGCCCTGGCCGTCGGCGGTGCCGGTGAGGCGCAGGCGCACGCTGCCCAGGCTAGGCAGGTAAGCTAGCTTCACGTTGGGGGGTAGGGTGCTTTCCCAGTCTTTGATTTTTTCGGCTAGAAACGACTCGCCCAGTCCGGCCGTCATGATGACAACATGCTCGATGGGCGCTAGCTGAAACTTCTCCTGAAGCTTGGGCAGCACGTGGTCCGTCATCAGCTTTTTCATCTCGAAGGGCACGCCGGGCATGCTGATGAACACCGTGCCGCCATCCTCTATCCACATACCGGGCGCAGTGCCTACGGCATTGTGCAGCACCTCAGTACCGGCGGGCACCAGGGCCTGCTGGCGGTTCACGTCGAGCATGGGGCGGCCAAAGCGCCGGAAAATTTCCTCCACGTGGTGCAGCGTGGGCTCGTGCAGCACCAGCTCGCGGCCAAAGTAGCGGGCCAGTACGTGCTTGGTGAGGTCGTCTTTGGTGGGGCCGAGGCCGCCGGTCATCAAGATGACCCGGACGCGCTGGCGGGCTTGGTCGAGGGCGGCCACTATCTCGTCGGCGCGGTCGCTCACGCTCGTTATCTGGCGCACGCGCAGGCC
>CAZZDR010000270.1:0-3644 GCA_964652535.1 uncultured Hymenobacter sp.
CGCTGGTAGGGCGTGCTTTGGGCATAAATAACGGTGTCCTGAAATACCTCGCCCTCGGCGTAGCGCTGAATGCGCTCGGCCAGCCCTACCCCCGTGCCCAGCGCCAACAACGACAGCCCGATAAGCGCCAGGTAGCGCCGCCGGTACGGCCGCGTTTCGGCAAACGAGAGCAAGCTCACGCCCGCCACCACCACGTTCAGTGCCCCAAACAGCAGCGCCGTGCGCACCAGCCCCAGCCGCGGCACCAGCACCAGGGGGAATATCACCGCCGCCAGCAGCGAGCCCACGTAGTCGAAGGTGAAAACCCGCGCCACCAATTCTTTAAACGCCAGCCGCCCCTGCAAAATGCGCAGCAACAGCGGAATTTCGAGCCCCACCAGTGTGCCCAGCAGCCCCACCAGCCCATAGAGCAGCACCCGAAACGAGCCCACGTGCGCAAACAGCCCAAACAGCAGCGGCGCCGAGGCGCCGCCCACCAGCCCCACCAGGATTTCGAGCCGGATAAACCAGCGCAGCAGCGGCCCGCCCAGGTAGCGCGACAGCCACGACCCTACCCCCATGCTAAAGAGATACACCCCGATAACAGTCGAAAACTGCGTTACCGAGTCGCCGAGTAGGTACGAGGCCAGCGTGCCGGCAATCAGCTCATACAGCAGCCCGCAGGTGGCTATCACGGCCACCGAGCCCAGCAGCAGCGCCGGCCGCGGCGCCCCCTCGGCGCTGGCCAAGGCCGCCTGAGTGGCCCGCGCCCGGCGGCGGCGCGTCAACAGCGATTCCTCACCCATGAATGGCTGCGCTGATAATGAGCGCCACCGCCAGCATGAAGGCCGCGGCGATGATGGCTAGCGCCGTGTTGTGCTCCTCTAGTATTTCCTTCCGCAAGGTGCCCGGCGTGAGCTTATTAAACAAGTAGAAGCTGAGCAGCAGAATGGCAATGCCCAGCAGCGAGTACACGACGGACGCCACGAGGGCCTTGGAGTTCAAGTATTCCATGGGGGTAGGGCTATTTATGGTAAAAGGTGCCGTGGCCGCCGTGGCTGCCCCCGCGGCCGGTGAGGCTATTGCCGGAGCCGCCGCGCTCGGTTTCGGTGCTCTCGTTGTCGTCGCCGAGCAGGCGGTAGCCGCGCAGCCCGGCCCCCACAAAGGCCAGCAGCCCCAGTGCGGCCAGCCCCGCGTAGAGGGGCCACCGCCGCAGGGCCTGCCAAAAAGAACGTACTAAATCAAGCATAAGTGGGCGTAAAGTATGTGACTAGCTGAGGAGCATGACGTTTTGGTTTATTGCTTTTTGCCGACTGTCTACCCGCGCTCATTAGCTGGTAGCACTGCGTTTAAAATCGCTGTTTTCCCAGCGCGTTTGCTCGAAGGCGTTGCGCCGCCAGCCCACTACCACCGGCACCAGCCCTAGCGCGCCCAGCAGCAGCCAGAAATTGGACCATAGCGGGGTATTGACCTCGGCGCGCCAGGTGAACTGAGCCACCCCGGTGCCTTTATCCACGGTGGGGTAAAAATTGAAGTGGTAGCGGCCGCTGGGCACGGCACTCAGCACGGCTTCGGCCGTGCGGTCGCCTTCGCGCCAGCTTTCGCCGTCTTCCACACCCTCGTAGTATTCGAGCGAGCGCGTGAACTCGTAGCCCCGGCCGGTTTGCTCGTTTACGAGGCTGGCCGTGAGCTCTACCCAGTGGTTGGTAATGCCCGGCGCTTCGAGCGTGACGGCCAGCGCCGCCGGCCCGCGCACCTCAAACGACCGCGAAACCAGCATCTGGCTGGTCGCCTCGGGGCCGGGCTCGGCAATGAGCATGCTCTGTGACTCGTCTACCACCGGCCGCAGCAGCACCAGCAGCGTTTGCAGCACCACTAGAGCCACCACGGCCGCTATCGTCAGTTGGCTGAGAGAATTCCAGCCGGGCACCGGCGCGGGCTGCGCGGCGCCTACCCCCTCGCGAGCGGGCAAAGAACGCTCATTCAAGTAAAAAGCGGCGGCTACTAGGCTAGGCTCCAGGTACTCGGCCAGGTACCAAGTAGGGCTAATGCCGGGGCGTTGCTCGCTGGTGAGGAGGTAGGGGGGCGCAGTAAATTCCTGGACGCTCATTTTCTCATCCTCCCGAATGTCCCAGTCAAACTCGCCCAGCGCGTCGCGCACCACAGGCTGGTAGCGGTGCCACAGCTGGTAGTTGCGGTCAGTGGTGGTATCGCGCCAGCTGCTGTCGCGGTAGGGCTTGCCGCTGCGCCCGCCCGGAAAGCGCGGCGCCCGCCGAATAAGTAGCCAATGGCCCTGGTATTCGGCTAGTTGCAGCGGAAAGTCGGCTGGCTCGTCGCCGGGTAGCGGCTCGGCGGGGCGCAGCTGGTACTCGCGCCATTCGGCCACACGGTCTTGCTTTTCGCCCCGCACTTGGTAGCCGGTGAGGCGGCAGCGGTAGCCGCCCAGCGTGCCGACCACGCCCAGCGGCAGGCTGGGGCCAGGTAGCAGGGCCGTTTTGAAACCATCAAGGCGCTGGGTAGGCCGCGTCGAGTCCAGGGGATTTACCCAGAAAAACGAGCGGCACTTAAAGCAGCCGAAGTAGCGGCTGTGGCTGGGGTCGTGGCTGGGCAGCCGGGTGGCGCACTTGGGGCAGGTGACCCAGGCCACGGGCGTTGTCGAATCGGTGGGCTCGCTCATCGCAGTACTTCGCGGTAGGCTTGCTGCTCGCCCCCAAAAAAGGCCAGCGTTTCCTGGTACGCGCGGCGCACGGTGGCGTGGTTGTCCTGCCGAAAATTCGACAAAAACACGTCGAACGTGGCCAGCCCGTGCTCGGGCCAGGTATGAATGCTGAGGTGCGACTCGGTGAGGGCCAGCACGGCCGTGAAGCCACCATTCTCCGCAAACTCGTGGTAGACCTCGCCCACGCTCGTGAGGCCCAGACGGGCCACCAGCCCGGCAAAAAACTGCCGGCTGCCCGCTGCATCGCGCAGCGCGGCGGCCGGGGCGCCAAACGTGGCCAGCACGTGCAGGCCCGGCGCGTAGGCTAGCGGGGATAGGGCCGGGGGCGGCAGCGGGCGGGGCGTCGTTGTCGTAGTCGTCACGGGCGCAATACTACAGCCAGGCCAGGCAATTTACCTACCGGTAGGGGGGTGGGGCACCCACCCTGGCAGGCAGCAGGCAGCCCGAAATGAGCAAGAGGGAGAAATAGGATTTTAATTTCACGCGAGGCGGTATAAAAGTAGCGATATGCCTATCCAATGCTTGCGCAATCGGAGTAGCTTTGCAGCTTACACCGATAGATTTATTTTATGATTCTTCGTTCGCCGCAAACCCTATGTTTTGAAAGCCAGGCCGGCCGGCTGTATTACCATTCCGTGGGCTATGTGCGCCTAGCGTGGGCCCCCGAGCGCTTGCCCGCAGCCACCATCGAGGCCTACTACGAGCAGGCGCTGGCGGTGCTGTGCAGCACAGGCTGCCGCCGCATCTTGTCTGAACACGGCCAGCGGGCACCGCTGCCGGTAGAAGCCCAGCAGTGGCTCACGAGTAGCTGGATACCCCGCGCCATGAGCCTGGCCCAAACCCGGCACTGCGCCATCGTGGAAGGCGCTAACCCCATGCACCGCCTCTCGACCCAGTCGATAGTGAGCGCGGCGCCGTCGGGCTTCGTCTTCAAGCGGTTCGATGG
>CAZZDR010000271.1:0-3640 GCA_964652535.1 uncultured Hymenobacter sp.
GCACTTTTTCCTACCCCCTTCTACTGGTCAAGTTTGCCGTAGGCTACCTTTGCGGACATGTCCGCACTCTCTACGCCGCTCACGCTCACTAGCCTGTTCATTTACCCTGTTAAGTCGCTGGGCGGCATTAGCTTATCTACGTCCGAGCTGACGCCTCAGGGCCTGCGCCACGACCGGCGCTGGCTGATAGTGGACGAGCGCAATCGCTTCTTGACGCAGCGCGAGCACGCCGAAATGGCACTGCTGGCGGTGGAGGCCGCTCACAATGGCTTTTTGCTGCGCCACCGCCAGCGGCCCGAGTTGCTACCCCTGTACCTGCCCTTCGAGGCCACGCCCGAGCGTACACTTTTCGTCACCATTTGGGATGATATGGTCTTTGCCTGGCGCGGCACCAAGGAAGCCGACGAGTGGCTGAGCGAGGCGCTGGGCCAGCCCTGTAAGCTGGTGTATATGTCGGACCTGGCGCGCCGCGAGTGCGAGCCCGAGCATAACCCGGCCGGTACGCTCGTCAGCTTTGCCGACGGCTACCCCTACCTGCTGGCCACCGAAGAATCGCTGGCCAAGCTCAATGCGCAGCTCGCCGAGCCCGTGCCCATGGACCGATTTCGCCCCAACCTGGTAGTGCGCGGCGCCCCTGCCGACGCCGAAATGGCGTGGGCCGACCTGCGCATCAACAATTTGTCGTTTCGAGCGGTGCGCGGCTGCGGGCGCTGCGTGGTTACGACCATCGACCAGGCCACCGCCCACCAAGACCCGGCCGGCGAGCCGCTGCGCACGCTGGCTACCTACCGCAAGCCGGCCCGGAAAGTGATTTTTGGGCAAAACGTGACCGGCCCTGCCACCGGCCGCCTACGTGTGGGCGACCCCGTGGTGCTGGGGTAGCCCCTACCCCCTAGCCCGGGCCAACTTCGGGCGCGCCGCGCCGTTTAGGGGCCGGTATGGAAAACGCGTTCGTTTTGGATTTTTTGCGCCGCCTGGCGGCGAACAACAACACCGCTTGGATGCAGGAAAACCGCGCCGACTACCTGCGCGCGCGCGACGCCTTTGCCGCGCTGGTGGCGGAGGTGCTGCGCCGGGCCACCCCTGCCCTGCCCGAGTTGGCCGGCCTCACGCCCGCGCAGGTAATGTTTCGGCTGCACAAAAACGACCGGAGCCAGACCGACCCCGAGCCCTACAAACGCCGCTTAGGCGCGGGGCTAGTGCCAGGCGGGCGCCATGCACAGCGCGCCGGCTACTTTGTGGCCCTGATGCCGGGCGGTGGCTCGTGGCTGCGGGCGGGGCGCTTCAGCCCTACCCCTCCCGAGCTAGCTGCTATTCGCCAAGAAATTCACTACGACAGCGCAGGCTTTCACAGCTGCCTGGCCGATCCAGCCTTGCAGCACCACTTCCCCAGCGGCATTGATAGGAGCGTGGCACAGCTTAGCCGCCCGCCGCGCGGCTACCTCGCCACCGACCCCGACCTGCCCTGGCTGCGGCTCAAGAGCTTCGGCGTAGTACGGCTCTTTACGGACGAGCAGGTGCTAGCGCCCGACTTTTTAGACCACGTAGTGGCCGGTATGCAAGCCGCGCAGCCATGGGTCGATTTCTTAAATCGGGCCCTAGTCGCCTAGCTTTTCCGCGAAAAGGCGTCCTGCTTCCGTAAGCTTAGCAGGACGTCCTCTTGCATGCTAAGAGAACTTTAAAATAACCCGAACAGTTTACCCTCGATGCGCTCGATGATGGTGCCCAAGTCCTCGGGGCGCCGCACGTAGTCCATCTCATTGACGTCGATAATGAGCAGCTTGCCAAGTTTGTAGCTGGCAATCCACTGGTCGTAGTGCTCATTGAGGTTTTTGAGGTACTCGATGCTGATCGTATTTTCGTAGTCGCGGCCGCGCTTCTCAATCTGGCCAATGAGCTTGGGTAGGTCGGCGCGCAGGTAAAGCAGCAAGTCGGGCGGATTCACCAGGCTTACCATGCTTTCGAAAAGCGCGTGGTAGTTGTTGTAGTCACGCTCGGCCAGCAGGCCCGACTGGTGCAGGTTGGCCGCGAAGATGTGCGCGTCTTCGTAAATGGTGCGGTCCTGAATAACACTTTTGCCGGCCTGTACTAAGGTCTTGATGTGTTGCGTTTGGCGGAAGCGGCCGTTCAGAAAATATACCTGCAGGTGAAACGCCCATCGGGGCATATCTGCGTAGAAGTCTTTGAGATACGGATTGTCATCCACATCTTCCAAGAATACTTCCCAACGAAAATGCTGGGCCAGCTTATGGGCCAGCGTCGTTTTGCCGGCTCCAATATTGCCGACGATAGCAATGTGCATGCGCTTAAAAAAAACAGGTGTCGAACTAAAATGCGGACGCCAAAGGTAAGCTACTACTCTCTCCTACCCCCTCCTTCCTGCTATGTTATCCCAGCCTTCCACCATCACGCAGCTGCTGAGCCTGCCCGACCAACACGGGGCCCTGCTCGCTGACTACGACTTTTACCCCCACCTCGACTTGCTGCACATAAGCTGGCACGGCCACCTCACGGCCGACAGCCTGGTGCGCGGCGCCAAGGCGGGCATGCGTCTGTTTGAGGGCCGTCCGCTGCCGCTGCGCGTGCTCAGCGACCACAGCCAGGTGTCGGGCGACTGGGGCGAGGCGCTGCCCTGGCTACATTACGAGTGGCTACCCGCCGCTAGCCGCCAAGGCGTGCGCACGCTGGCGCACGTGCTCTCGCGCGACCGGGCCAGCCGCCTCACGCAGTACTCGGGCAGCCTGGAGTTTATTCAGGCCGTGCGGCACGAGCTGCACGCGCGGGCTTTCCGGCACCTGGGGCCCGCCTGGCAGTGGCTGATGCACCACTAATTAGCGGTTGCTCTTGCTTTCGTCGATGCGGTCTTTGACGCGGCGGGCGCCCTGCAACGTACGAAACTCGCCCTGGTAGCTGCGCACCGACAGGCGGTCTTCGAGCGGCAGCTCGAGGCGCACGGCCTCGTAGCGGGTGTTGAGACGGGTGAGCGCGGCGCTGGCCTCGTCCCACTCCTTGGTGCCCCACTGGCGGCGCTGGTCGCGGGTAGCCTCTAAGAAATTGCTGTACACGTCAATCATCCGGTCAGCGGCCAAATGGTTAACGTCGATGCTCTCGTGCATGATTTTGGCAAGCGTGGGGTCGGCGTTGGCGATCAGGGCGCGGCTGGCGGTAGCGGGACGCGTGCCGGCCGGCCGCGGCCGGCTCCCTACCAGGTTACCACCGCGTAGCAGGCTGTCTTGGTGTGTGTTTTGGGCAGTGGCGAGCAGGGGTAGGGCAGCGAGCAGCATGGCCGCTGCGGTGGGGCAAATGCGAAAAAAGGAAGTATTCATGGGGAATCTTACGAAAACCAAGTAAAAATGCTTCGCCGGGGGCGAGCCAACCTAACGCCCAGTAGCGTCGCTGCGTATGCTGCTTTGGCACATAAGTCGGTTTTTTGGCCGACCTTCGCCCGATTCTTAGCTATTTATGCCCACTCGCGCTACCTCGGCCATTCCGGCCACTCCCCTGCACATTCAGCCCGCTACCGAGCAGGATATTCCCACCATCATCGGGCTGGCCGAAGCTACCTGGGAGCCTACCTATCGGTTTATCATCTCGAAGGAGCAGATTGACTACATGTACCGCGTCATCTACACGCCGGCCT
>CAZZDR010000272.1:0-3618 GCA_964652535.1 uncultured Hymenobacter sp.
CTTCGCCCAGGAGTTGGGCAAGCGGTTTTTTGGCAAAAATACTAGCCATGCAAAAAGGGGTATAAAGAACCAGTGGGGGGAAATAGTAACCGTTTTTTCGCGTTGCGATAAGACTGGGGAATAACCAGCCGGGCCGAAAATACGCGAAACTTCGCAACTGACGCACTTTAGGGTTTGGCAAGGGCTTTGCGCACGGCTGCGCCAGTGCCCACGCCAGCCCTCCCCTACCCCTACCGGCTAGGCCACCAGGCCGCTAAGGCTATCTTTTTAATTTATTCACTATCAATTGATTTTTTATGAAAAAATCGTTTCTGCTCTTATTGCTAGCAAGTGTAGCTACTATCGCTGCCCCTGCCCAAACCATTGGGGCCAGTGCCAACCCCGCCGACCGCGCTGCGCTGCAGCAGGCCACTGCCCAGGCCCAGCGCATGGCGCAGGAGCTGAGCCTCTCGCCCGACCAGCACGCCCGCCTACGCCAGGTGCTGCTGCTGACCCGCCAGCACATGGATGCCGACCGCGCCGCCCACCACGACGACCCCGCCGCCCTGCAAACCGCGATGGCCTTCGACCGGGCCAAGTCGGACGAGCTCATCCGCGGGGTGCTCACGCCCGCGCAGTATGTGCGCTACCAGCAGTTCAAGGCAGCCCGCATCGGCCAGCTACACACCACGGCACACACCAATTAAGCAGTGAGTAAGCGAACGTCATTTCGAGCTTGGAATGACAAACGGGTGCTTTCTCGATAGCACCAACAGCAGCTAGCCTGCCGCCTTCATCGGCAAAAAAGCCCTCTCCGGCGATGGAAGAGGGCTTTTTTGTGCCTAGCTCAGGCATTGGCGTGCTCCTTGCACTCACCCCCAGCATCCGGAGCCAGCGCGGCCGCGCTTCCTGCTTTTCTCTCCTTTTTTCTGCTCAAATATTCTTCGCTATTCTTATGAAAAAGTCGTTGTTTTTGCTGGCTGCCTTAGCCTTTGCAAGCGCTAGCCCCAGCTTTGCCCAACAGCAGGTCGGCGCCAGCCAAGCTACCCCTACCCTCACCCAACACCACGGTAAGCACGGCGGGCACGGCAAACATGCCAAGACCCCCGAGCAACGCGCTGACCATGGCACTACCATGCTCACTAAAAAGCTGAGCCTGACGGCTGCCCAGCAGCCCCAAGTGCACCAGATATTGCTGGCTCAGGCTCAGGAAGGCCAGGCCCTGCGGGCGCAGTACCCGGCCAAGGAGCAGCGCCAGACCCGCCACCAGGCCATGCAGGCCGGCCGCGCCAAGTACCAGGCCCAGTTGCAAGGCGTGCTCAGCGCCGACCAGTATGGCAAGCTGCAGGCCTTGCACCAAGAGCGCCAGCACAAAGGCGAGCACGGCAGCAAGCGCCCAGCCAAGAGCTAGCCCACCGGGCCCCTACCCCCTCCCCGAACCCCGGCCCTACGGCCGGGGTTTTTTGGTGCCTGGCGCGCTGGGGTGCGGAGCGGGTGGCTGCGCCATGTTGGGCCGGCTTGTTATATTTGACCTTATCACCTACCCCGGCAGCCCGATACTCAGGCCTTTAGCCTTGCGCTGCCCGCATCCTCCATGCCGCTCCCTAGTAGTAGCACCCCCGCGGTGCAGATTCAACAGTTTTATGACAAGGGCTTGGCGCACGCCTCCTATGCCGTACGCGCCGGCCGCCAAGTGGCCGTTATCGACCCCGGCCGCGACCCGCAGCCCTACTACGATTTTGCCGACGAGCACGACGCCGAGATTGTGGCCGTGATTGAGACGCACCCGCACGCCGATTTTGTGAGCAGCCACCTCGAAATAGCTCGCGAAACCGATGCTACTATCTACTGCAGCAAGCTCACGGGCGCGCGCTACCCCCACAAAAGCTTCGACGACGGCGACCGCCTCAAGCTGGGAACCGTGGAGATGCATGCCCTCAACACCCCCGGCCACTCGCCCGACAGCATCAGCGTGCTGCTGCTCGATGAGCTAGCTCAAACCCGCGCCGTATTTACGGGCGACACACTTTTTGTGGGCGATGTGGGCCGGCCCGACCTGCGCGAGGATGCCGCGGTGGGCGGCCACACCCGCGAGGACCTGGCTGCCCTGCTCTACGCCAGCTTGCGCCAAAAGCTGATGGCCCTACCCCCAGCCACGCGCGTATATCCGGCGCACGGCCCCGGCTCGCTGTGTGGCAAAACCACCAGCCTCGACCTCGACAGTACTATTGCCAAGGAGCTAGCAAGTAACTACGCGCTCCAGCCCATGTCGGAAGCCGAGTTTATCAGCGTATTGCTGGCCGACCAGCCATTTGTACCTAAGTATTTCAGCCACGATGTGCAGCTCAACAAGCTGGGCGCGCCCAACTTTGAGGACAGCGTGCGCACCGTGCCGCGCCTGGGCAGCCAGGCCGTGCTAGCGCCTGGGGTGCTACTCGTCGATACCCGGCCAGCCACACAGTTTCGGGCTGGGCACCTGCCGGGCGCCATCAACCTGCAAGACGGCGGCAAGTTTGAGACCTGGCTGGGCGCAGTAGTGGGCCCCACCGAGCCGTTTTACCTGCTCGCCGACACCCAAATTCAACTCGACGCTGTGATTCGCAAAGCTGCCAAAATCGGCTACGAGGCCACTATCAAGGGCGCACTGCTAGCCCCTACCCTCCTGCCCGCTGCCAGCCCCGCCGTAGATGTGGCTGCTGTGCGCGCGCGCCCCGCGCAGTTCACTATCGTGGACGTGCGCAACCGCACCGAAGCCCATCAATTGCTATTCGAAAATGCTTTGCTTATCCCACTGCCCGAGCTGCGTGAGCGCGTGGGCGAAATTCCGACCGATAAACCGGTGCTCGTGCACTGCGCCGGCGGCTACCGCTCGGCGGCGGCGGCCAGCATCATCGAAGCAGCGCGGCCCGAAGCAACGGTATACGATTTAGGCGAAGCCATAACGGAGTTTGCCTAATGTGTGCGGACAGTAATCAAAGAGGGAGGTCAGGCAGCGCGGCGCGCTACCTGACCTCCCTCTTTTTCTGGAATGGCCAAACGGCTTGGTTGAATGTGTCATCGCGCTTTTCTTTTAGCTAAGCGCATCTCTAACAGGTAGTTACCGTGCCTAGCATAGGCTTCAACCGGTAGTTTTCATTACGCTGATTATACTACCTACTATTCGACTAAGGCAGCGACCACGCTACGCAGGAGCAGGGTGTTGCTGGCTGGGTTGGCGCACGCACAGTCTGGCAATGCACTCCACTTTGATGGCACTAGTAGCTGCGTAAGCCTATCCCTGCACCAATTTTTGACCATCCCACAGGGGTAGAATGTGGGGATGCGTATCGACCTGCATGCAAAATACGAAGTCGTCGTGCGCCTCCAGAGCATTGAGGCGGCGCACGGCGGCTGACTGCAGCAGGTAATGTGGCCACTCGGGGCGGGCATCTTGCCAGAGGTGCAAGGCGGCCAGCGCCGAATCGGAGGAAGCAATATCGAAGCCCAGTGGGGCCAGGCGCTCGGCCAGTGCCCCGCCAAAGATGCTGTCTTCGAGGCAGAAGCTGCCTTTCCAGCCGGCGCACACCACTACCACATCGCGCTGCTGCGCCACCACAAAATCGACCACCGCGCTCAGGTTGAGGAAGGCGCCGCACACCA
>CAZZDR010000273.1:0-3609 GCA_964652535.1 uncultured Hymenobacter sp.
TGCTGCAAGCCATCGAGCAGGCCGGCTACAAGCCCGGCGAGCAGGTGATGATTGCGCTCGACCCCGCGGCTTCGGAGTTTTTCGAAGACGGCCACTACCATTTCAAGAAAAGCACCGGCGACAAGCTGACGCCCGAGCAAATGGTGAGCTACTGGGTTGACTGGACCAAGAAATACCCCATCATCAGCATCGAAGACGGCCTGGCCGAAGACGACTGGGCGGGCTGGAAGAGCATCACCGAGCAGGTGGGCAAGAAGATTCAGCTCGTGGGCGACGACTTATTCGTGACCAACGTAGAGCGCCTGCAGCGCGGCATTGACGAGCACATTGCCAATGCCATCCTCATCAAGGTAAACCAAATCGGTACCCTCACCGAGACGATTGACGCCGTAACCCTGGGCCGCCGCAATGGCTACAAGTCCATCATGAGCCACCGCTCGGGCGAAACGGAAGACTCGACCATCGCCGACCTGGCCGTGGCCCTGAATACCGGCCAGATTAAGACCGGCTCGGCGTCGCGCTCCGACCGTATGGCCAAGTACAACCAGCTGCTCCGCATCGAGGAAGAGCTGGGCGAAACGGCTTATTTCCCCGGCCGCAAAATGTAGTTTTGCTGGCTAAGCACTAAAGAAGAACGTCATTCTGAGCTTGCCGAGGCATCTGGCTTGCGTCGCGGAACGCTAATCCGAACGGCGCAGGCGCTATTCCTTGACAAGCTCGGAATGACGTTCTTCTTTAGTGCTTAGTTACCTTTATCCTATGCCGCTCCCTGCCTTTCTCAGCCCTACCCTGCGCGTGCTGCGCAACTTCTACTTCCTCACGGCCGTCGGCTTTGTGGTGTGGATGACCGTGTTCGACTCCAACGACTTGAGCAAGCAGTACGACATGTACCACAAGTGGCGCGAACTGCAGGCCGAGAAAGGCTACTACGAGTCAAACATCAAGCTGGTGCAGCAAGACCGCGCCGAGCTGCTGAGCTCGCCGGCCTTGCTCGAAAAGTTTGCCCGCGAGAAGTACCTCATGAAGCGGCCCGGCGAAGACGTATTTGTGCTCGTGCCCAAAGAAGCCGAATAAGGCGGGGTAGGCAATGCCTATTATTTAGACAAAATGCCCACTATCCTCCAGATGGTGGGCATTTTGTATTTCTGCTCCTTGAGCGGGGCGGCTACCTGGTGGGTGGCCGCCCCACCCTACTTTTGGGTATGGCCAACTACTGCTGGGGTGGCCGGGCCGGTGCCCGGTGGAGCGGCGCACTGCTGCTAGCGGTACTGGGCGCAACCGGCCGGCCCTACCCCCCTGCCCCTACCCAAGCGCAGGTGGCCCATCGCTTTTTAGCCGACGTGCTGCGCGCCAACTACCCGGCCGCCTACCGCGGCCTGGCGCCCGAGGTACGGGCGGGCGTGCCCCCGGCGGCATTTGCGGCAGCCGCACGGCCGCTGTGGCAGCAGGGCCAGGCGCGGGGGCCGGCCATCGCACTCTACCAAATCGGGGCGTGGCTGGGCACGGGGCGCGCTGGCAGCCAGTGGTTTTGCCGGTTCAGCTTCGCCAGCGACTCGGCGCGCCGCCCGCCACCGGTGCTGCTCGAAGTCACCTTTCGCGACACTACGGCGCGGGCAGTGCTGGGCTTCAGAATTCAGCGGCGCGGAGGGGGGTAGGGCGCTAGTCGCGGGTGCCTTTGGTAAAATCGAGGTTGTAGGCCACGTTGAGCCGGAAGCCGTTGTTGTTTTCAAAAATGGCCCGGCGGCTGGCCGCATCCAGGTCGCCGTGCTGCGTCCACTGATTGAGGTAGTTGAGCTCTAGCTGAAAATCTTTGGTAATCTGGTAGCCCAATCCGCCCGAAATCCGGTTTTGATTGAACACGTTTTGGCCCACATTCGGACCGAAGCTAATGAACAGTTCGTCGAAGAAATTGAGGTAAAATTCATTGTCGTCCAGCGTAGCGCCTTGCAGCGGCAACTGGCCGGCCAACTGGTAGCGGGCGCGATTTTGGTACTGCCAGCTGGCGACCTCGGTGGGCCGGGCCGGCTCCAACTGGCCCAGCCAGCGCTGCTCGATACGCACGCGGTGGCTGAGGTGCAGGCGCCCGTAGTCGGCCCCCAGAGTGATGTCTTCATAGGCGCGGTGCTCGGGCGCGGGCTGGCCTAGCTCGGCGGTGGGGTAGCGGCCGTAGGGATAAGTAACAAAATAGGTATAGCCGCCGCCTAGCTTCACGTCTTTGGCCAGCTTATACACACCCCCTAGGCGCAGCAACAGCTGCTGCGGGTGCGCTCCCAGCTGCACGCGGCGCCACTGCGCCTCGGTGTGCACGGCCCACTTGGCACTTACTTGGTGGTCACCGTTATAAGTAAACCAGGCCAGCGTGTTGTGGTCGAGCAAACGGGTGTTTTGGGCATGGGCAACGGGGGCGGCCAGCGCCAGCGTGCCGACGGCCAGCAGCAAAGAGCGGAGCAGAAAAGTCATCTACCTCTCCCCTACGCAAATGCCGCATTTTTAGCCGGGTAGGGATATTTTACCCAGGCCCAGCTTGCCGCTACCGGCCAGGGCCTCGTTGGCTAGCACCGCAAACAGCACAGCTTCTTTAGCATCGGGCGGTACGCCGGCTTCGGCGGTGCTGCGCAAGTGGGTGCCGGGCAGGTGGCGGGCCAGGGCAGCCAGCAGCGCGGCATTGTGGGCACCGCCGCCGCTCACCAACACCTCGGCCGCCGGCGTGGGGCCCAGGTAGTGGCGCACACCCGCCGCCACGGCGCCCGCACCTAGCTCAACTAATGTGGCCAGCAGGTCAGGGGCCGGCAGGCTCTCAGTAGCAGTAAGGCCCTGGTTTTTGGCTAAGTAAGCGGGTGAGAAAAGCTCCGGCCCAGTGGTCTTGGGAAAAGGCTCGCTGAAAAACGAGTGGCTACGCAACGCCGCCAGCAGCCCGGCGTGCGGCTGGCCCTGAGCGGCCAGGCGGCCGCCTTCGTCGTAGGCTTGGCCGGGGTAGTGCAGGCGTACCACGGCATCGAGCAGGGTGTTGCCAGGGCCGGTATCGGTGGCCTGGGTGGGGCCGCCATCGGCGGGTAGAAGCGTGAAGTTGGCGATGCCACCCAGGTTGAGCAGCAGGCGGTTAACGCTCGGCTGGCGAAACAACAGCTCGTCGGCAAACGGCGCGAGCGGGGCGCCTTCGTAGCCGGCGGCCACGTGCTTCTGCCGAAAATCGGCGAGCGTGATGATGCCCGTGCCCACGGCCAGGTGGTCGCCATCGCCGATTTGCAGCGTGGCGTGGTGCGGAAAGTCGGCCCGGCCGTGCTGGTGGCGCGGCGCGTGCCAGATGGTTTGGCCGTGGCTGGCCAGCACATCCACTTCAGCGGGCCCTACCCCCCATTCGGCCAGGCAAGCCAGCACGGTGGCCGCGTGGCGACGCGCCACCTCGGCATTCAGCAGCACCACCTCTTCCAAGTCTACCAGCGGCTGACTGATAGCACGCAGCCGAGCCTGAAAAGCGGCTTCGTAGGGCACCGTCGCAAACTGCTCCAGCGCCACGTGCAGCGCAGCGCCGTGGCCGGTGCAGCGGCACAGCGCCACATCGAGGCCATCGAGCGAGGTGCCCGACATGAGGCCGATGATGCGGCGGCT
>CAZZDR010000274.1:0-3601 GCA_964652535.1 uncultured Hymenobacter sp.
GCCAGCCCACGCTTGTTTTACCTTCGCAGTGCCCAAGCCGAGTAAGCTGGGCTATTTTCTTACCCTTCACCAGGTTATTTTTCGATGAAAACCGCTGAAATCCACACGCCTAAGGGCGTCATGAAAGTTGAGTTTTACGAGCAGGATGCTCCGAACACCGTAAAAAACTTTACCGACCTGGCCAGCAAAGGCTTCTACGACGGCACCAAGTTTCACCGCGTTATCCCGAATTTCATGATTCAGGGCGGCGACCCCAACACCAAGCCCGGCGCCAAAGGCCAGCCCGGCACCGGCGGCCCCGGCTACAAAATCAAGTGCGAAACTGGCGGCAACAACCAGTACCACGAGCGCGGCGTGCTTAGCATGGCGCACGCTGGCAAAGACACCGGCGGCTCGCAGTTTTTTATTGTGCACGACCGCCAAAACACCGCTCACCTCGACCGGGTGCACACGGTATTCGGCAAAGTAGTCGAAGGCCAGGACGTGATTGACCAGATTCGTGGCAACGACGAGATTACCAAGATTGTCGTTAAAGACGAATAGCGAAAGCAAACTTTAGCTTGCCACAACAGGCATAAAGGCCGTTCTGCTGATGCAGGACGGCCTTTTTTGTTTAGCATGCATAGCACCTATGCTACTCGCCTTGCCACCAAGGCAAGCAGTGCAGCTTCCTCGTAGGCTTCCAGCGCTAGCAGGGCTTGGTAGGGGTTGCCAGGTAGCTTCAGCAGTTGGGCAAAGGCTGGCTCCGTCTTCACCCCGCTGGTTTTGAGCGCCAGCACCTGCTGCTTGAAAGCTGCGCCGCCGGCCACCAGTAGCCGCGCTTCTACTACCAAATGGCGGTAGCCGTTTTGGCGCACCGTGGGCAGAGTTTGGCCAAACACCTCTACCGCCAGTCCCTCTAGCTCAAACGAAGCCACCAATGCTGGCTCCGTCGTGCTTGCCGGCCGCACCGCGTACCTTGGATAAGCCGCAAACTTTGCTAGCGCTTGCCGGAAATCAGCCATGGCGGCCACCTCACAAATAATATCTAGGTCGCTGCCGGGCACAGTGAGGTCCAGCGGAAAGGTGCCCACCAGCACGGGGCCGTAGTCCTGAAGGCGAGGCAGCAGTTCGTAGCGGCGCAGTAGCCGAAGTGCCTGTCGTTGCGCCACACTGCCGTACTGCAGATAGCTAGGGTCTTTCCAGTCAGGAAGCATTGCGTAAAGAAAAGCCCCGCGCACCAACTGGTGCGCGGGGCTTTGTAGTTTTAGGGTAAGCTAAGGCTTACCCTACATTTTGCTAGCGGCGGCGGCGTGGCTTCTGTTCTTCTTCGTCCTCGTCTTCGTCTTCGCCGAAGCTCGGCATGGTGAACATCGACGAGAGCAGGTCCTTGAACTGCGCGCCAGCCGTGAGGCGGTTGCGCGAAATGAGCGAGTGCTCAGCCAAGCCGTGCAGCAAAAACTCCATGAGGAAATACGTCGTTTCGGCGTCTTCCTTAGGGTGTAGCTCGGTCACGATGTCGCGCAGGCCGGGTACTTTGTCGAGGGCAGCACGGTAGTCGGCAGTGCTGGCGTCGTGCAGGATATCAAGCGTGTTGCCACTGCCAAACCACTCCTGCACCGCTTTGTAGGGGCTAGGGCGGTTTTTAAGCTTCTTCGACTTGTCGGGATCAGGGAAGTAATTCAGAAACAAGGTGCGGATGGCTTTGCCCATGAGCTTCTCAGCCACGATGCCCGCACCTTCCTGCTCACCTTCGTACACCAATTCCACTTTGCCCGTGATAGCGGGCACGGCCGAAATGAAATCTGCCACGCGCACGTAGGTATTGCTTTCGCCGTTAATAAGCGCGCGACGCTCGGCACCAGCCACCACCTGCTCGTAGGCCGAAATGGTGAGGCGAGCCGACACGCCCGACTTAGCATCCACAAACTCAGAACCGCGGGCCTCTACGGCCACCTGCTCTACTAGGTCGCTGATGATTTCGTTGGTAGTTACCAAGCCTTTCTGCTCCTCTTTGATGCGGGCTTCCTGCTTGGTAATGCGCTTGCCAATTTCAATCGACTTCGGATAGTGCGTGATAATCTGCGCGTCAATCCGGTCCTTTAGTGGCGTCACGATGCTGCCGCGGTTGGTGTAGTCCTCGGGGTTAGCCGTAAAAACAAACTGCAAATCGAGGGGTAGGCGCACCTTAAAACCACGAATCTGAATGTCGCCTTCTTGCAAAATATTGAACAGCGACACCTGGATACGGGCCTGCAAGTCGGGCAGTTCGTTAATCACGAAAATGCCGCGGTGCGCCCTGGGTATCAGACCAAAGTGAATCACGCGCTCGTCGCTATACGGCAGTTTAAGCGTGGCTGCTTTGATGGGGTCAGCGTCGCCGATGAGGTCGGCCACGGTTACGTCGGGCGTGGCGAGCTTCTCGGTGTAGCGATCGGCGCGGCCCAGCCAGTCGATGGGCGTGTCATCACCCTTTTCCTCAATAAGGTTTTTGGCATAAATCGACAGCGGCTGCATGGGATCATCATTCAGCTCCGAGCCCTTCACCACTGGCACAAAAGGGTCAAGCAGGTTGATGAGCAGGCGCGCAATGCGGGTTTTAGCCTGGCCACGCAGGCCCAGCAGGTTGATGTGGTGCCCGGCCAAGATGGCGCGCTGCAACTCTGGAATAACCGTTTCTTCGTAGCCGAAGATACCCGGAAACACGTCTTCCTTATTTTTGAGTTTGGAAATGAGGTTATCCCGCAGCTCTTGTTTCACAGTGCGGGGCTGGTAACCACTGGCGCGAAGTTGGCCCAGGGTGCGGATGTTTTCGTGCTTCATTAGGTCTTAAACCCGCTAAGCATGTCTGAGGTTCAGCCGGGCAGCGGGTACTTTACTAGTGATTTTATTCAAAAAAACGCTTCTCCTTTCTAAGCAGAAAGCGAGAAGCGTTTTCTATGCAATACACATTAATTTATAGCGACTTGCGACGGTTTTTCTTGTAGTCTTCAAACACCAGCTGGCCCAGGCCTTTCAGCCCTGAGTAGTAAGCCTTTCCTTGGTTAACCTCCGTAAATTCTTCCACGAACTTCTGCAGGTAGGGGTCAGAAGTAATCATGAAGGTGGTAATCGGAATCTTGATGCGGCGAGCGGCGGCGGCTAGGTTCAGGGTCTTATTCACCACCTTGCGGTCGAGGCCGAAGCTGTTTTTGTAGTAACCGTTACCTTCTTTCAGGCAAGTAGGCTTACCGTCGGTAATCATGAATATCTGCTTGTTAGGCGTTTTACGCTTGCGCAGCAGGTCCATCGCTAGCTCCAGGCCAGCCACCGTATTGGTGTGGTAGGGGCCGACTTGTAGATATGGCAGGTCTTTTACCTCAATCTGCCAGGCATCGTTACCAAATACAATTACGTCGAGCGAATCCTTCGGGTATTTCTGCTTCACGAGTTCAGCCAGAGCCATCGCTACCTTCTTGGCCGGCGTGATGCGGTCTTCGCCATAGAGAATCATCGAGTGCGAAATATCAATCATCAGCACCGTGCTAGTCTGCGATTTATGCTCATTTTCACGCACTTCGAGGTCGCCCTCGGTCAGCATGAAATTGTCGCCGTCCATGCCGTGATTGAGCTGGGCATTGCG
>CAZZDR010000275.1:0-3599 GCA_964652535.1 uncultured Hymenobacter sp.
GCGCCTATGGCAAACCTTTGCGGCCAAAGGCCAAGCTGGTTGTGCCAAAGGCTGCGGCGGTGCCTGCGGCGCGGCTATCGATGTAGACGCATTGCAGCGTACTATCGAGGCGCGGGCGGCACGCAGCTAGGCCCTACCCCCAAAAACTACGTTAACGTTTAACCCCTGACCGCCCCGGCTTCGTATAGCCGGGGCGGCCTGTTTTAGGCCCTCTTATCACCCGCTATTTGCAACACCACTCGCCATGCAGGACAAAGAAGAAATGACGTCGATGACTACGGTCGAAAAGAAGCTCAAAAGCCAGGGTTACACCCACGACTTTAGTGTGCAGGACGGCCGCTTGACCACTATGGACAACGACAGCGCGCAGACTTTTACCCCCGAAGACACGACTATCGTCGATTATTTCCGCTTTGAAGGTGAAAGCAACCCCGACGATGCCGCCATTCTTTACGTTATCGAAACCGCTGACGGCGCCAAAGGCACTATCTCCTCAGCCTATGGCGTGTACGCTAATGAGGACGTAGACCAGTTTATTCTGAAAGTAGAATCGCTGGGTAAAAACCTAATGAAAGGCAAGAAATAGACCGCAGATTCAGCGGATTTTAACGAAGAAAACGGATTACCCGTGGTTCCCATTCTTTGGGTTAAACCACGGGTAATCCGTTTTCTTCGTTAAAAGCCGCTAAATCTGCGGTCCTGCTAGCCCCACACTTTGGTGCCCTCGGTGCAGTTGCGGCACATCTCGATTTGGTCGCGGCCTTTGAGCAGCGCCTGGCGGAAACCGTGGTACTTGGGGCCGTGCCATAGGGCGCGGAAGCTCTCGTGCTGGCGGTCGCCGAGGCGATACTCGGCATCTTTGTCGAAGCAGCAGGGCACTACCTTGCCATCCCAGGTGATAACGCAAGAATGCCACATTTTCCAGCAGCCGTTCACCAGCTTGTTTTTGAGGCTGAAGGTGCCGTTGCCATTGTTCGCGTAGCGCGAGTAGTAGTCGATAGTGGGAATGAGGGGTGAGCCCTGTTGGTAGTCGTAAATCTGGGCAGTTTTAAACCACACATCGTCTACCCCCATTGCCTGTGCCAACGCTTTGGCGTCTTCGATTTGGTGCTCGTTGGGCCGCACCACCAAGAATTGAAAGATGATGCGCGGCGTGTTGCTGTTTAGCTCTTTGCGCCACTTCACTACATTGCGCGTACCAGCTAGTACTTTTTCTAGCTTGCCGCCTATACGGTACTGCTGGTACACCTCCTGAGTAGTGCCGTCGAGCGAGATGATGAGGCGGTCAAGGCCACTTTCCACTGTGCGGCGGGCATTCTCATCGGTCAAGAAGTGCGCATTGGTGCTGGTAGCCGTGTAAATACCCTTGCGGCTGGCGTACTCTACCAACTCCAAAAACTGCGGGTGCAGGTAAGGCTCGCCCTGAAAGTAAAAAATGAGGTACCACAGCCGGCTGGCCACCTCATCCATCGTTTTCTTAAACAGCTCGGCCGGCAGCATACCCGTGGGCCGCGTGAACGAGCGTAGGCCGCTGGGGCACTCGGGGCAGCGCAGGTTGCAGCTGGTAGTGGGCTCAAATGCCAGCGCCACGGGCAGGCCCCAGGTACGGGCCCGGCCCGTGGCGCGGCTCAGGATATACGAGGCAACTACTTGGGAGGCATTGAAAAGGCGGCCAGGCGTGGCTTTGCGCAGCAAGGAAAGGCCGTCGCGGAGGGTAGAGCGCATAGTATGAAGGTAGGCAGCAGCCCCCGCACCAACAGACACGCAACTGGCCCTACAGGTTTTTGCAGGCCTGGGCTATCGGGCTTATTTAGCTGAGCTAGGGGGGGTAGGGAGCTGTGCGACGGCCGCACTATACACACTGGCTTTGCCAAACGACTGGTTTATCTCATCTACGGCAGCGCGGCTGCTTAGGCGTTTGGGCTTGGGGTTGAGGATGGTGCCATCTTCGCCCAGCAGTAGGTAAGTTGGCACCTCACTCAGGTGATAGGCCTTTGCAACGTCGGAGCGTATGCCACCTAAGGCCCGCACGTGCACACCCGGTAGTTTCCGAGCCATAACGAGCTGGCGCCAAGGCAACTCTAGCTCGTCGAGTGCCACATTCACAAACACGATATCCTTGCCTTCAAACCGCTTGGCCAGGTCCTGGGCATAGGCTAGGTCGCGCAGGCACAGGCCGTTGGTTGATTTCCAGAAATTGAGGTACACCAGCTTGCCTTGAAAGCTGCTGAGCTTGACTGTCTCACCAGTGGCCGAAAGCAGCTGGAAGTCGGGGGCCTGCGAGCCAATGGCCAGCGCCTTATGCTTGCTAAAATCAGCCTCCAGGGCGGGCAGAAAGCGCTTGCGCGTATCGAGAGTCTGGAAATCAGTCAGCATCGCTGCCGATTGCCGCACGTGCCCAAACCGAAACGACTCCTGTAGAATGCGCCCCAAGGTGAGCAGACGCATGGTGCTGTTGAGGCGCTTAGTAGCTAGCCCGTAGCAGAAAGGGTAGAAGTCGGGGTCGGTACGTAGGTGCTTTTGCTGCGCGGCCATGTAGTGCACGTAGTTGAGCAAAAACTCCTGAAACTGCTCGTTGCCCACGGCTGTCTGGTCGTTGAGCAGGTTGGGGTCACGCAAGAATTCGTAGTAAGCGGGGGTCATCGTCATACGGCCCTCGCTGCTCACTACCTGTTCCCGCAAATCCGGAAAAGTCAGGCGGTCGTTGGCATTCGAGTACGTAATCTCTGCCTTGGCATAATTATAAAAATCAATGGTAAAAGACTGCCGAGCAGCACGGTCTTCTAAGAAGTTACGCTCGTGCTTTATGCGGTAGTCTAGGAACGAAACGAATGGTGCTTCGTAGAGTTGAATATTGTCTGGAAGTACTTGAAAACCATCATTTGATACAAATTGCTCGTCAAATTCTGCGAGATAGGTATTGGCGTTAGCCATCTGCTGCCGGTGGCGCTGCGCATCGGTCAGGTTTCCGCTATTGCGAATCCGGGTTGTGAAGCCAGTCGGTACATCGTTGGCCTTGAATTTAACCGTGCCAGGTAAGTCTTCGCCCTTGAAGCGCACATCGAGGTCGGTACCGGGGTCCAGAAACAGGTCGGCTACGGCGTCACCGTACACCAAATCGGCCTTAGTTGAGCCTGTGAGCTGCACAGTAAGGCGGAATTCCCCTTTTTCATTGAGCTTGGCGTAGGTAATGCGCTCGCTCGTGTCAAATGGGCTGTCGTGAATAGATACGGCGATGGTATCGGTGGTAGGATTTAATACTTTGCCCGTAAGTGCAGCTGGGCCAGGAGTTTGCGCTTGATTTGTGCCGCTAGGCTGCGCTTGGGCACCTAAGGCCCAGGCGCAGCTTAGCCACCCAATTACTAAACCGGTAAATGTTAATTTCATAGAAGGTTAAGACAAAATACAGCGAAGCACATCCGATACGGGTGAACTATAAATCTAATTCGTGTACGTATTCTCTTTATCGGTAAAAGTCAATTATGGCACCGAAGATAAGGCACGCCGCGCACTCGTTTTGCACGTTGACTTACCAAAAAAGAATACTGCTTAAAATTATAGTTTTAGCCAAATTTTAACTTAAAATATGGCTGTTTTTG
>CAZZDR010000276.1:0-3593 GCA_964652535.1 uncultured Hymenobacter sp.
CGCCCGGCCGCTACGTAGTTACTTTGCCTACCGCTGGCCTGGCGCCGGGGCCCGCCGGGGGCGGGTTTTGGTACACCTTTAGCTTCGCTTTTACGCATGAGTCTGCTTGTTTCGTTACTGATTATGAATTCGCTGCGGGGCCCAGTAGCCGCGCTGCCCCTGAGCCACCGCTTGCCCGCCGACTCCATTGGCCAGGAAATGCGCGGGGGCCAGCGCTTTGTGCGCCACCGTGTGGCACAGGGCGAAACCATGTTTGCCCTGAGCCGCCGCTACCACGTGTCGGTAGACCAGATTACGGCCGCTAACCCGCAGCTGAAAGCCGGCCTGGGTATCGGCGTGATAGTCCTTATTCCGCGGCCCGGCGGCGAGGCGCCCAGCAAAACGACCGCCGCCCGTATCACGGCAAGCCCTACCCCCACCAGCGGCGGCAGTGCCCCCGAGCGCTACACTGTGGCCAAGGGTGAAACGCTCTTTGGCATTGCCCGGCGCTACAACCTTTCGCCCGCCGAGCTGATTTTGCTCAACCGCCTGCCCGCAGGCGGTGCCGTGCGCGTGGGCCAGGAACTGCTGCTGCGCTCTGCCGAAGCCGGCGCCGCGCCCAGCGCCGCCGAGCCTACCGCAGCTACCCCGCGCCCCGCTGCCCCAGAGCCGGCCGCGCCTAAAATCAACCCGGCCAAAGAAGCGCAGATTGCGACCGTGACGACGGTGGCCCCCGCCGACCGGCGCGAGGAAGTGGCCGAAGCCCGCACGCCCACCCGCGCCAGCGAGCTGGTGGGCCGCAAAACCGACGTGGGCATTGCCGCTCCCATCGTGAGCAGCGGCACCGACAAGTACCTGGCCTTGCACAAAACGGCGCCCGTAGGCACCATCATGCAGGTCAAAAACCAGATGAATGGCCAGTCGGTGTACGTGCGCGTTATCGGCGTGCTGCCCGATACGGGCGAAAACGACAACATCTTGGTGCGCCTCTCGCCCCGCGCTGTGCAGAAGCTGGGCACCAACGACAGCAAGTTTCGGGTCGAGACGAGCTACGTGCCGTAGGGCTATCACTTGCTGTCTACCCCTGTCTGTCATTGCGAGAAACGCAAAGCAATCGCCCCGGAACGAACGCTGAAACGACTTGTTCTAGTCCGATTACTTCGCGTTGCTTGCAATGACAAGTGTTTTTTATGGATTCCCGAAAACTGTATGAGCTGCGCGCCTTGCTCGACGAGCGCGCCGAGCGCCACAACCAGCCCGCCTTCCTGGCCAAAGACCCGGTGAGCATTCCGCACCGCTTCACGCGCTTGCAGGATATTGAAATCAGCGGCCTCTTTGCTGCGCTGCTCGCCTGGGGCCAACGCCCCACTATTCTGAAGAAAACCAGCGAGTTGATGGCACGCATGGACGATGCGCCCTACCAGTTCGTTACCCAGCACCAGGACGAAGACTTAAAGCGCCTGCTCAAGTTTTGCCACCGCACTTTCTGCGATACCGACCTGCTGTACTTTGTGCACTGGCTGCGCTGGTTTTACGGCGCGCACACCTCACTGGAAGACGCCTTTTTGCACGGCGCCACCATGCGCGAGCGGCTCATCAACTTCCACGACCTGTTTTTCAGCCTGCCCGATGCGCCCGCTCGCACCCGCAAGCACGTGGCTACGCCCGCCCGCAACTCGGCCTGCAAGCGCCTCAACATGTACCTGCGTTGGCTGGTGCGCCGCGACCACAACGGCGTCGATTTTGGCCTCTGGCAGCGCCTGTCGCCCGCCGAGCTCATCTGCCCGATCGATGTGCACGTCGAGCGCCAGGCCCGCCTGCTGGGCTTGCTGAAACGCGAAAAAGTGGACTGGCAAGCCGCCGAAGAGCTCACTGCCAACCTGCGCCTGCTCGATCCCACCGACCCGGTAAAATACGATTTTGCGCTCTTTGGCGAGGGGGTAGGGTAGCGCATATTAAAGCCCGGCTGCGCTCGATTGCCGTATACGCTACCATGCTTAAAAACTCGAAAGGTCCCGAGCTGCCCGCTTGGGTATTCCTGGCCCTGCGCCTGGGCGCGCTACTAGCTGTGGCAGTAGCAGCCGTACTGATTGCCCGGTGCAATCCGTAACCCTGCGTATTTCTTCGGCAAAATTCGCCGCGTCTTCTGCGGTGAAAACACAGACGCCACCGAATCTTCCCGCCCACATTGCTGTTTTACCTTCGCGGCCAGTTAGTCCGATTTCCCCGCTAGTATTCGATTTGTTAGTACCCCAGAATTTTGAAGCCAAAATCGGCTTCGCCACTCTGCGCGAGTTGCTGGAGCAGCTCTGCCTCTCGGCCTTGGGCCGGCAGCACGTGGCCAACATGCAGTTCATCACCCAGCACGAGCAGCTCAGCAAGCTACTAGCCCAAACCGACGAGTTTCAGCAGTTGCTGGCTGGCGGTAGCGAGTTTCCGGGTGCCTTTTACTTCGACGTGACGGTGCACCTTAAGCGCGCCTCGCTGCCGGGCGCTTACCTCGACGCCACGGCTTTCTACGAAGTTAAAATGAGCTTGCGCACCATCCGGGCGGCGCTCACTTTCTTCACCCACGCCCCCGAAAACCTCTACCCCCACCTGCGCCTGCTGGGCATCGGCATTCAAGCCGACCGCAACTTGCTGGCCGCCATGGACAAAGTAGTGGACGACGAAGGCCATGTGCGCGACGACGCTTCGCCGCTGCTGCGCCAGGTGCGCCAAGAGCTCATTCAGCGCCAGGGGCAGCTGCGCAAGCAGATTGCCAGCGTGCTGCGCCACGCCAAAAGCGAAGGCTGGATACCCGGCGACGCCGAGCCCACCATCCGCGGTGGGCGCCTGGTGCTACCCGTGGTGGCTGAGCACAAGCGCCGCGTGCGCGGCCTGATTCACGATGAGTCGGCCTCGGGCCAGACGGTCTTTATTGAGCCGTCCGAAGTGTTTGAGTTAAACAACGACATTAAGGACCTCGAAAACGCTTACCAGCGCGAGCTGATTCGCATTCTCACCGCTCTCACCGACCAGCTGCGCCCGCACTTGCCCGACTTGCGCAAGGCGTACGGCTACCTCGGCTTGCTCGATTTTATTCGGGCCAAGGCGCGGCTCGCCCGCGAGCTCGACGCCCAGCTGCCCGAGCTCAGCAACCGGCCGCTCATTCGGTGGCGCGGCGTGCGGCACCCGGTGCTGGCCATCACGTTTAAGGAGCAAAACAAGGCCGCCGGCAAAGATGCTGAACAACGTGAAGTCGTGCCGCTCGATATTGAGCTGACGCCCGAGCAGCGCATCCTTGTTATTTCGGGGCCGAACGCGGGCGGTAAATCGGTGTCGCTCAAGACGGTAGGCTTGGTGCAGTACATGCTGCAGTGTGGCCTGCTTATTCCATGCGACGATTACTCGGAAGCTGGCATGTTTGAGGATATTCTGCTGGATATTGGCGACGAGCAAAGCCTCGAAAATGACCTTTCGACTTACTCTTCGCACCTGCTGGCCATGAAGCAGTTCGTGACCGTGGCCAACAAGAAAAGCCTGGTGCTGATTGACGAATTTGGCACCGGCACCGAGCCCAGCCTGGGCGGCGCCATTGCCGAGGCCGTGCTGGAGCAGCTCAACCAGGCGCG
>CAZZDR010000277.1:0-3580 GCA_964652535.1 uncultured Hymenobacter sp.
AGTCTACCCGCCTATCTGCTTGGCTTTGTAGCCTTCCTTGAGCAGGATTTCGAGCACTTTGGCGCGTAGGTCGCCCTGCACTACTATTTCATTGTCCTTGGCGCTACCCCCTACCCCGCACTTAGTTTTGAGAAGTTTGCCCAGGGTTTGCAGGTCTTCGTCGCGGCCCACAAAGCCCGTGACGAGCGTCACCTGCTTGCCGCCGCGCTGCTTTTTATCAAGCTGCACCCGCAATTGCTGCTGGCGGGGGGGTAGGGTTTCGGCCGCAGTCGGCTCGTCTGCCTGGTAGGCAAAGTCGGGGTTGGTAGAGTACACTACCCCCTGGCGGCGTGGGTCGTTCTTCATCTTGGTTAACTAGCTAAGCTACTGGCTGCGACTGGGGTAGGGCGGCGGCAATGCCATCCCAGAGGGCCACGCGGGCGGCCATGCCCTGCCGAGCCACCTCCGTGGCCTCGTGCCAGCGGGTGGCGTCGGTGCCGCACAGGTCGCGCACCATTTGGTGGGCCAGTGGCGCGTGGTGGTCCTCATCGAGCTCGATGTGGCGGTTGAGGTAATAAATAAACGTGTCGAGCTGCCCCGGAAAGCGCCGGGCCAGGTCATCGACCAGGTTGCGAAACATATCGGGTATCACGTCTTCGCGGCCGAAGGTAAATGCCGCCGCAATGGCGTGCGGCTGCCCCCCGGCTACCACGGCAAAGGTATGTTTCACAAACTCTTGCACACTGGCTGGGGCGGGCGCGGCGGCCAAGGCGGCCGGCACGCTGGCCCCACCAGCTAGTGCATCAAGCATACGCTGCACGGGCGCCGTGTCGGCACCGGCCTCGCGCATGGCACGCAGGTATAGCTCGAAGTGGCTGGTGGGCTGGCCTTCGGGGTCGAGGTCGGTTTCTTCTTCCAGCACAATGTCGTTGATGAGGCGGCGGGTAGCGGGGTTGCCCTTGGGCACCCAGGGCAGCTCCACGCACGTCAGCTCGCGTTGCAAAGCCTTGAGCAGCGACATAAAATCCCAGACCGCATACACGTGGTGCTCCATAAACACTCGCAAATCGGCCAATGTATCGAGGCGGCGGTATACCGAGTGGTCTACCATGCGCTGCCGGTAAGGCTGCAGCTGTGCCTGCAATTCCTGCACAAAATCCTGTGACATCTCTCCTGCTATCAAGTAAAAATTGACTTCTAGTTGCCTTAACAAGGTAGCACCCAATTAAGCTGCATGGCCAGCTCAATAGCTGCCAGCTTATTTAATCATCAAATGCTGGGCGCTCTACACGGCCACTTCCAGCGCCAGCGGCAGCAGCGTTAGCTCAAACTTGGTAGCGTGGCCGAGGTAGTCGCCGTCGGCGTGGTAGCCCAGCGGCGCGGCGGCGCGCACCGTGGCTTGGTGCGTGTGGCGGTAGGTAGCGCCACCAGTGCGCGGCAGCGTGCCCAGCGCCATACCCAGCACTACTTGCACAGCCCGCCAGGGGGGTAGGGCGTTGATAAGGCACATATCGAGCTGGCCATCCTGAAGGTTGGCTTGCGGTGCGATGTAGGCGTTGTTGCCATACTGCGAGGCATTGGCAAAAGCCAGCACGTAGCAATCGGTAGCCAGGGTTTGGCCATTGGTTTCGACCTGCACCGGCACGGGCCGAAAGTGGCCATACTCCCGCATTGTGACGCGCAAATACGTGCTCAGCCCGCGCGAGCCAGCCTGGGCAAAGTGCTGGCTCACGTGCGCATCAAAGCCCAGCCCCGCCGTGCAAAAAAACGGCCGGCCATTGATAACGCCCACATCCATGCGGCTGAAAGTGGGCTGGCGCAGCCGGCGCAGCGCCGCGGGCAGCGCCAGCGGCACCCGCAGGTGCCGGGCCAGGCCATTGCCCGAGCCCCGCGGCACAATGCCCAGCGCTGTGCCAGTTTGGCCCAGCAAGCCCTGCCCTACCTCATTCACGGTACCGTCGCCGCCCACGGCCACCACCACCCGGCAGCCAGTCTGTGCAGCTGCCCGTGCCAGCTCGGTAGCATGGCCAGGGCCTTCGGTGGGGCGCAGTAGGTAATCGGTGCCTGCCTGCCCCCCAAAATAGCGCGCTAGCAGCGCTGGAAAATCGGCCCGGCGGCCAGTGCCGGCCATCGGATTAAATACAAAGCAAATTGGCGGCATACAGAACGAGGCCACCCAGGGCGGCCTTACGGGCTAGACAACAAAAAGGCCTGCCTAGCAGGCAGGCCTTTCTTAACTACTTACTAGCCGGCTGTTGCCAACTGGCTAGTATTTTTTACTTAACCATTCATTTTCTCACCCAGCTTCTGGATGAGGTCGGCCGTGCGGGTCGAGTAGCCGGTTTCGTTGTCGTACCAGCCTACTACCTTGGCCAGCGTGCCATTGGTCGAAGTCAGCTCCGAATCGAAGATGCACGAGTGCGGGTTGCCCACGATGTCGATGCTCACAATCGGGTCAGTAGTGTATTCCAGAATGCCCTTCATCGCACCCTCAGCGGCCGCTTTGATAGCGTCGTTGATTTGCTGCTTAGTGGCTTCTTTCTTCAGGACTACGGTCAAGTCAGTCAGCGAGCCATCCGGCACGGGCACGCGCATAGCGATACCGTCGAGCTTACCCTTCAGCGTAGGCAACACCAGGCCTACAGCCTTGGCAGCACCAGTCGAAGTCGGGATGATGCTGTAAGCAGCGGCGCGGGCGCGACGCAGGTCTTTGTGAGGCGCGTCTTGCAGGTTTTGGTCCGACGTGTAGGCGTGCACCGTGGTGATGTAGCCTTTCTCGATACCAAAAACATCGTCCAGCACCTTGGCCATCGGGGCCAGGCAGTTGGTGGTGCAGCTCGCGTTCGAGATGATGGTCTCGTCGCCGGTCAGCGTGTCTTCGTTCACGCCGAGCACTACGGTTGGGATGTTGCCAGTGGCCGGAGCCGAAATCACAACTTTTTTGGCACCAGCCGTGATGTGCTGGCCTGCGCCGGCTTCATCTACGAAGCGGCCCGTGCTTTCGAGCACGATATCCACGCCCATAGCCTTCCAGGGTAGCAGCTTGGGGTCGCGCTCGGCGAGGGCCGCAATGTGCTGGCCGTTCACCGTCAGGCTGTTGTCGTCGTAGCTCACCGTGCCGTCGAAGCGGCCGTGGATGGAGTCATACTTGAGCAGGTGAGCCAGCGTTTTGTTGTCAGTCAGGTCGTTGATGGCCACAATCTCCACGTTGTCGCGTTCGAGCAACGACTTGAAGGTGAGGCGACCAATGCGGCCAAAGCCATTGATGGCGACTTTGATTTTTGCCATGATATTGGAAAAAATAGAAAGAGTAGCGGGCTACTGCCGCAGCCCAAGTGATAACGCGCTGCGAAGGTACGGGCAACGGCGGCTTTGCCCCTACCCCTCGCCAGGTTGCGAAGAATCTTAACGTTTTTTAAGTAATTCGGGTACTGCTGCATTTTTTTCAGCCTGAAAATCAGGGCCCTTATTGTATGCGACCCGTTTTTTTTTGCCAGGTATTTGGTTTGAAAGCCAGTCGCCGTATCTTTGCACCACCAAAACGAAAAACGGTCCGTTCGTCTAGGGGTTAGGACAGTAGATTTTCATTCTACCAACAGGG
>CAZZDR010000278.1:0-3543 GCA_964652535.1 uncultured Hymenobacter sp.
GTCATTCAGGCGTTTGCCAAGCTCACCCACAAGCCCGACGTGATTATGGTGGACGGCCACGGCATTGCGCACCCGCGGCGCATGGGCATTGCGGCGCACCTGGGCGTACTGCTCGATATGCCCACTTTTGGCGTGGCCAAGCAAAAGCTCACGGGCACTTTTCAGGAGCCCGCCTCGGAGAAAGGCAGCCTTACCCCCCTACTCGACGCCAAAACCGGCGAACTAATTGGCGAAGTACTTCGCAGTAAAGACAAGGTGCTGCCGCTGTTTGTGAGCCCCGGCCACCGCTGCGACCAGGCCACTGCTACGCGCCTCACGCTGGCCTGCCTGCGCGGCTACAAGCTGCCCGAACCCACCCGCCTGGCCGACCACTGGGCCGAGGAGTTTAAAAAAGAAGTGCGGTAAGCGCAAAAACACAACAGCACGTTATTCCGCGCTTGCCGAGGAATCTCATCCGCGCCGGGGGATTTAGTGACCCAATAACGCGAGCAAGACTCCTCAGCAAGCGCGGAATGACGTGCTCTCTGTGCACTACTTATGCTCATTATCCATTGTTCATTACTAATTCCCACATCCAGCCTTAGCTTTACTACAAGCTGATTTCTCTCTTTTGGCAGCGCTCGGGGCAGCGTTTTTTTATGGCAAAATGCACGGCGCTACTGGTTTGGGCAGGACTTTGGATGCTGAGCCTGGTAGCGTGTGGCCAGGCCCTACCCCCCGCTGGGCCACGAACTTGTGGCACCCAGCAGGCCGACGACTGGCAGCAAACCCAGCTGCTGCGGCGCGTGCCCGGCTACAGCGCCGCCAAGCTGGCTGCCCGTGCGCCGCGCGCGGTACTGCGCACCGCGGCCGCTACTACCTACACACTGCCGGTGGTGGTGCACATCGTGTACGACGGCGAGGCAGTGGGTACGGGCAGCAACCTCAGCCAAGCGCAGGTGCAGTCGCAGCTCGATGTGTTGAACGAGGACTACCGCAACCGCAACGCCAACGGGGCCACGGTGCCCGCGCCGTTTCAGCCGTTGCGGGCCGATGCGCAGTTTCAGTTTGTGCTGGCCCAGCGCGACCCGACCGGCCAGCCACTGGCCGAGCCAGGTATCGACCGCATCGACCGCCATGCGCGTGGCTTTGAGGCGCCGCCCTACGCGCAAACGTACATCGACGGCACTATCAAGCCTGCCACCGATTGGAATCCTGACCAGTACGTAAATATCTGGGTATTAAGCCTAGGAGACAAGATTTTGGGCTATGCCCAGTTTCCGGATAATACGGCCGGACTGGCGGGCCTGAGTGCGCTGGGCGGCACGGCGGCCACCGACGGCGTGGTTATTCTGTACTCGGCTTTTGGGCGGGTGGGCACCCTTACCACGCCCTACGACCAGGGCCGCACCCTCACCCACGAGCTGGGCCACTTCTTGGGCCTGCGCCACACCTGGGGCGATACTAACTGTGGCGACGACTACTGCCCCGACACGCCTACGCAGCAGGGCCCCAACTACGGCTGCCCCAGCTTTCCGCACGTAACGTGCTCAAACGGGCCCAACGGCGACCTGTTTCAGGACTTTCTGGATTACTCGAATGATGCCTGCATGGCGCTGTTTACCTCAGACCAGAAGGGCCGGATGCAGGACATAATGGCGGCCGGCACCCCGCGCCGCGCCGTGCTGCTGAGTTCGCCGGCCCTGTGCACCGGCAGCCCGTTAGCGGCCACCGCCACCAGCACCGGGCCAGTGTGTGCGGGCACCACGGCCACACTTAGCGCTACCGGCCCGGCCGGCGCCAGCTACGACTGGGTAGGGCCCAACGACTTCACTAGCACGCTGCAAAACCCGGTTTTGCCCGCCGTGACGCTGGCGCAGGCGGGCATCTACACTGTGCGGGTTTCCGTCACGACCGGGCAGTGCGCCGGCGCAGCCAGCACCAAGCTCCTCGTGAACCCGGCTCCACCCACGCCGGTGCTGGCGGCGTCGAGCACTACTTTTTGCCCCAGCGGAGGGGTAGGGCTCACGCTCAGCGTCACGAACCCACCCGCGGGCGGCATGTATACCTGGACGGTGGTAAGTGGCGATGGCCTGCCAGCGGGCGCTACCACCAGCAGCGTTACAGTTACGCCTACGCAGTCAAGCACTTACCAAGTAACGGTGAGCTTGCCGGGTTTGGCGTGCACCTCCTCGGCTACTATAAGCGTGCAGGCTGTGGCGCCCGTGTGGAGCGGCGCGGCCGGCAATGGCAACTGGTTTGACGCTGCCAACTGGAACGGCTGCGTGCCCAGCCGCAGCACCGACGCGCTCATTCCGGCAGGCCTGGGTACGCCCTACCCCCGCATTAGCAGCGGCACGGCCGAGGTGCGCACCCTCACGCAGCAGGGCAGCCTGGTGCTGAGCGGCGGCGAGCTGGCACTATATGGCGACTACGCCGGGGCGGGCCTACTCACCCAAACAGGCGGCACCGTGGCTACCCGCGGCGGCACCGCCCAGGCTCTACGGCGCGGTGTTTATCAAACGTTGCTGGTAGCTGGCAGCGGCCCCAAAACCATCGGCGCGGCCACCATTGGCCAATCGCTAACGATGGGCGGCGCCATACTGCGCCCCGATTCGGTGCTCACGCTAGCCCCAGCCGCCACTATTCTCGAAACGGATGCCAGCTACGTGCTGGGCCAGGTGCAAACTACGCGCACGGCAAGTACAACTACTGAAGCATTTGGTAATCTGGGCGTTCGCATTACGACCGCGGCCGCGCTAGGCAGCACTACCGTGCGCCGCACCACGGGCCAGGCCGTGGGCACCGGCAGCGGCGGCAGCATCAGCCGGTACTACGACATTGTGCCTGCGGCTACCAGCACCCTGCGTAGTGCTACGCTAGCGCTGGCCTACCTGCCGCACGAACTCAACGGCCTAGCCGAAACGCAGTTGACGCTATTTCACTCGCTCGACGCGGGCGCCACCTGGAGCAACGAGGGTGCCACCCGGCGCGATGCCGTAGCCCGCCTCGTGAGCCGCGACTACGTGGCTGGCCTGGCCGGCCGCTGGACGCTAGCCAGCGGCGGCGCCGCGCTGCCAGCGGCCGTCAGCGCATATGCCATCCAGGCGTTTCCGGTGCCTTTCACCAGCGAGGGCTTGTCGATTCAGGTTACCACGGCCACGACCGGACCGCTCGATGTGAAGCTCTATGACGTGCTGGGCCGCATTATTTACAACCAGCCGGTGGCCAATGTGGAGGTCGGCACCAGCGTCGTGGCCCTACCCGGCGCGGGGCAGCTGCTGGCGGCCAAGTATATTCTGGTCGTGCGCCAGGGCAACCAGGAAGCCCGGCTGAACGTGGTGAAGCAGTAGCGCCCGTCCTCCCTACCCCCAGCCGAGGGGTTAAGTTTTGGCTTCCTGGCTGCGCACATTATTCCTTGGTGGCCAAGCCAGCCTGCAGCGTGGCCAGCGACTCGCTGGCTGCGGCGGGCAGCCCCAGCAACTGCGCCACGGCCTGGTACACTGCTTGCGGGCCGGCCGGGTGGGCCAGCACCCCGGCCTCGCCCTGCGCCTGGGTAGACTT
>CAZZDR010000279.1:0-3507 GCA_964652535.1 uncultured Hymenobacter sp.
CAGATTGCCGAGGTCGTCATTTTCCCGGCCGCGCAGGCCGCTGCTGCTACCGTAAAGCGGCAGTAACTATTGCTGCTTGGGCAGGGGGGTAGGGTGCAACTGGCGTAGCACATCAGCTGACAAGGTGTGCCCACCCGCAAAGCTGTGCGTACTCACCCGCGCCCCCAACTGGCTTAGCGTAGTCGCTTGCGCCAGCAGTTGTGCCGGGCTCACGTATTCATCGCGGTCGCCACTCACTAGCGCCACGGGTAGGCCTTTGAGCAGCCGCTGGGCCGCTAGTGCGTCGATATCCGCCGGGAAATCGCCAGCCCATAGCACCAGTAGGTCAGGGCGCAAAGCCGTGGCTGCTTGCGTTAGCCAGCGACTAGCCGTGGCCGTACCTTGTGAAAAAGCCAGTACCGTGAGGCGTGCGTTGGGCGGGCAAGTGGCGCGCAAATGACTAAGCAAGGTGCTGAGGTAAGCAGCCTGGTCGTCGATTTCGGCGAGGCGGTCGGCACGGGTCATCCATGACGCGCCGACGCGGCCGCTGGTCCCACTCAAATAAAAGCGCGAAAGCCCCTCAGGAGCCACGATAACTGTGCCGGCTGGGTCAGCTGCGTGCAACGGCGCGAAGTGCCGAATAAAGTACTCGGCTAGTTGCCCATAGCCGTGCAACACCAGCCACAGCTGGGTAGTGGTGGGCGAAAGCTCACCCAGTTGCTGATAGCGCGCCGTGCGTGCCACAGAAATGTGCCGCTCCAAAATACTTGGTCAATACGTTTTTAGAAGAATAGACTAAGTGCGGCTGCCAAAAATGGCGCTACCCACCCGAATGAGCGTGCTGCCTTCGGCCAGTGCCCAGGCATAGTCGGCACTCATGCCCATTGAGATTTCGCGGAACTCGTCGTCTTGGGCGAAATAGGTATTTTTTAAGTGCTCAAAATGCCCGCGCAACTGCCGAAACTCACCGCGCACTAGTGCTTCGTCGGGCGAGTGGGTAGCAATGCCCATCACGCCAGTTAGGCGCACGTGGCGCAGCGTCTGGTACGCAGGCGATTGTAAAATTTCCTCGGCCTCGGTTAGGCTAAGGCCCGTTTTGGTTTCTTCCTGCGCAATGTGAAACTGGAGCAGACCGCGAATAACCCGGTCGTACCGGGCGGCCTGTTTGTCCAGCTCTACCAGCAGCCGCAGGCTGTCTACGCTCTCCACGGTGTGCACGAAGGGCGCCAGGTACTTCACTTTGTTGGTCTGAAGTTGGCCGATTTGGTGCCACTCTACATCGGCGGGCAGCTCGGGCTGCTTGGCAGCCATTTCCTGCACTCGGTTCTCGCCGAAGAGGCGTGCACCGGCCGCGTACGCCTCCTGTAGCCGCTCGACGGGGTGGGTTTTAGTAACGACAACCAGACGCGCGGTAGTCCCGGCGAGCTGCTGCTCAAAGCCAGTAATAGTTGAGGCGATAGACACTAGCGAAGGGGGGTAGGGATTGGTAAAAGAGTGGGGTTACGAAGAACAGCTAACTGCGTCAATCTTCCAGCACATTACTCATGAAAGTGCCTTTTAGCGCCAGCCAAAGTAGCCACAGTGCCAAGCCTACTCCCAAGTAAGGTCGGTAAAAATCCTGCACGCTGCGGTAGCGCTGCGTACGAATATCCGACTTTTCGAGCCGGTCGATTTCCCCAAAAACCTGCTTGAGCGCGGCGTTGTCGGCCGCCCGGAAAAAGCGCCCGTCGGCGGCTTGGGCCAGTTGGCGCATAGTAGTTTCGTCGAGGCGGGTCTGCACGTAGCGCGGCTTGCCCGTGAGCGAGTCGCGTCCGTAGGGCACAAAACCATCTTCGCCCAGGCCGATGGTGTAGAGCCGAATGCCATAGGCGTGCGCCAGCTGGGCTGCCAGCTGCGGGTCGAGGCTGCCCGCGTTGCTTTCGCCATCCGAGAGCAGCACGCACACCCTAGACTTGGCCCGCGACTCGCGCAGGCGGTTGATGGCCACGCCCAGCGCCGTGCCGATAGCCGTGCCATCGTCGGCGATGAGGCCGGGCCGCAGGCTGCGCAAATTGCTGAGCAGCAAATCGTAGTCGGTAGTGAGCGGCACCAGCGAATAGGCCTGCCCGGCAAACGCCACCAGCCCCAGCCGGTCGCCCGCCCGGCCCCCCACAAAGCGGGCAGCTAGCCGCTTGGCAGCCGCGAGGCGGGTAGGCTTCAGGTCCTCTATTTCCATGCTGCCCGACACGTCGAGCGCCAGCACAATGTCGATGCCGCGCCCCGTCTGGGTCAGGTGCTCGCTGGGGCGCTGGGGGCGCGCCACGGCCACGATAAGCAGTGCCAAGCTCAGGCTGAGCACGAGGGTAGGCAGGAAGCGTAGCCCGGCGCGCCAGTCGGGCCGGATGCCGCCTGGCCCAAAGGCCACCACCACTTGCCGCCGCCGCCGGGCCAGCAGCCAGCGCAGCAGTGGCAGCAGCGGCACCAGGGCCAGCAGTAGGAGCAGGCGCGGGTGCTGCCACTCGTAGCCGGCCAGCGTGGCGTAGGAAAATAGATTCATGCAAAAGTGGCCAGAAGGCGCAAATTACGCCCGGCAGCCAACTTGGGCCGGCTACCCAGCCTGCGCGGGGTACCTTTGCCCCGACCTAATTGCCCCTGCGGCTGGCCCCATGATTCGTACCGTAATTTTTGATATGGACGGCGTCATCATCGACACCGAGCCCATCCACCACCAGGCATTCGTTACCCATTTTGCCGAGCTTGGCATAGCTGTAACGGATACAGAATACGCTTCCTTTTTAGGCTCTTCCACGCGTAACATCTTCCAGCGCCTCAAGCAGGAGCACCAGTTGCCGCAAGCCGTGGAGGCCCTGTTGCTGCGCAAGCGCGAGCTGTTCAACCAGTCGTTTGACGAAGATGCCGGTCTCGACTTGCTGCCCGGCGCCCGCACGCTCATCGAAGACTTGCAGCGTCACGGCGTGCAGCTGGTGGTAGCCTCGTCGGCCTCCAAGGCCACGATTAATCGGGTTTTTCAACGCTTTGGGTTAGCGCCTTATTTTTCACACATCGTTAGTGGCGAAGACTTTGCGCAGTCCAAGCCTCACCCAGCCATTTTCCTGCATGCTGCCGCCCTGGCCGAAACGCCCGTGACCGAGTGCATCGTTATCGAAGATTCGGCCAACGGCGTGGCAGCGGCCAGGGCCGCCGGCATCTACTGCATTGGCTACGCCAGTCCGCACTCAGCCGGCCAGGATTTACGCCTCGCTGACCGCGTTATCCAACACTTCTCGGAGCTCACGGCCGAAACTATTCAAACCATTGAGGTGAGGTAGGGCCCGTCGCGCACAAGCCTGGCCGGAATGCCCACAAAAAAAGTCCCACCTGTAGCGGTGGGACTTTTTTTGTGGAAAGCGGTAGCGAAGGATGCTACTTGCTGGCAGCGGCTTTTTTCGGTGCTGCCGGTTTTTTAGCAGTAGCGGCCGGCTTTTTGGCGGGTGCCTTCTTTTTAGCCGCAGGCGCTTTGGCGGCGGGGGCTTTGGCCGCTTTCTTGGC
>CAZZDR010000280.1:0-3504 GCA_964652535.1 uncultured Hymenobacter sp.
GAGTTGAAGCTCGTCACCTCGGTCTGGTTGAAGTTGGCGGCGGCCGTGAGCAGCAGGCGGCTATTGTCGCCCAGTGCGATGCGCTCGTTGGCCACCACGTCGAGGCCCTTGGTGCGCGTGTTCACGGCGTTGGCGAAGAACTGCACCTGGCTCACGGGCAACGTACCCAAGATGGTATTTACCAGCGGGTTGTTGCGGGTGAAGGACGACGAGAGCACGATGCGGTCGCGGATGTCAATCAGGTAGCCATCCACCGTCAGGGTGAGCTGGCGGGCCACGGTGGCAGTAAGGCCCAAGCCGTAGTTGGTCGATTTTTCCTGCTTCAGCGGCTCCACCCCAAAGCCCTTCTGGCCACTGGCGTCGAAGCTATTGCGCACGATGGGGTTGTCGTTGTTCACGGTGAGCACCTGCTGGGGGTTGCCGCTCACAAACTGCGTGCTGGTATTGTTAAAATAACGCTGCTGCAGCGAGGGCGCCCGGAAGCCGTTGCCGATGGAGCCGCGCAGGGCCAGGCCCTCCACCACACTGAAGCGGGCGCCGGCCTGGCCGCTCACGTTGCCGCCAAAGTCGCTGTAGTTTTCGGCGCGGCCCGCGAGGTGCACGAGCAGGCGGTCAGTAATGTCGCTTTCGAGGTCGAGGTAGCCGGCCAGGTTGTTGCGCGTCTTGTTTAGCTGATCCTGGGGCTGGTAGCCCGGAAATACTTGCGCGCCGGGAGGGGTAGGGCTAAAAACCGGCTGGCCCGCGCTGTTCACGCCCGTTTGCACCGGTGGGCGAGTACCGAAGGCGTACGAAGCATATTCACCCTTCTGGATGAGGTAGTTATCGACGCGAAACTCGGCGCCAGCCGCCACGTTGAGCGTGGCCAGCGGGCCCACCTCGGTGTAGTGCCGCGACAGCCCCAAGTTGGTCGTATTCTGCATAAAAGCCAACCGGCCAGCGTAGAAGCTGGTTGGGTTCAGCGCATTGCCTTGGGCCAGCGAGGCGTTGATGGAGCCATCAATGGTGAAGGCCAGGTTGTTGCGGCCAAACGTGTTGCTCAAGTCCAAGGCAAAGCCGCCCAGGTCTTTGCGCACGCCCACCGTGCCCGAGTGGTCGTTGATAACGGTGTTGATAAACGGCAGATAGCCGTTCGGGAAAATTCCCAAATCGCTCTGGGTAGGCTGGTTGGGCAGGCGGTTGAAGCCCGGCCCCCGGCCCGTGCGGTACGAGGCGCCACCAAAGAAGTACACCTCGTAGCCGGCGCCCAGGCGGTACGCGCCATTGAACATAGCGCCAAAATTGCGCGAGTCCGACTGGCCCACCCGCAGGTCGCGGCGGTCGAAACCATTGCGGGCTACCAGTGCATCGTCGGCCGCCTTAAGGTCGCGGCGCGACTGCTCGGTAGTGGCGGTACTAGGGTAGTTGCCGCCGTTATTACCCAAGTAAATAAGCGGCGCCGTGTCTGTGAACGAGCGATTGGTATAGCTGCGGTTCAAGAACTGCCCATTTAAATCGAGAAAACCGCGGTGGTTGAGGTTGATACCAGTACTGAAATCGACCTGCTCCGTTTTGCCATCGCTCTGCGTAGTCTGCCCATACAGGCTGCTGGCGCTGGTGTGCGTGGTGTCGTCTTTAAGCTGAATGTTGATAACGCCCGCAATGGCATCGGAGCCGTAGAGGGCCGCCGCGCCGTCGCGCAGCACCTCGATGCGCTTGATGCTGGCCGTGGGAATCGTGTTCAAATCGGTGCCCACCGAGCCGCGCCCAATGGTGCCGTTGATGTTGACTAGCGACTGGCTGTAGCGCCGCTTGCCGTTCACGAGCACCAGCACCTGGTCGGGGCCAAGGCCGCGCAAGCTAGCTGGGTCCAGGAAGTCGGTACCATCGGAGATAGACTGGCGCGACGACTGAAACGACGGGGCCACGTAGGTCATCACCTGGCTCACGTCGGTTTGGGCAAATGCCTTGATTTCGCGGGCCGAGATGACGTCTACCGGAGCGGTAGTCAGCACGTTGGAGCGGCCCACGGCCGCGCGCGAGCCCGTTACGACCACATCGCCGATGTCGGTGGCCGAGGCAGCCAGGCGCACGTCGAGGCGGGTGCGGCCATTCACGGCCACCTCCTGCGTAGCAAAGCCAATGGCCGAAATCGTGAGGGTAGCCGTGGGCGCCGCTGCCAGCGAAAACTCGCCGTTGGCGCCGGCCGCCGTACCGTTGGTAGTGCCGCGCTCTAGCACGGTGGCACCCGGCTGGGCCTCACCAGTAGCACTGAGCACGCGGCCCGTCACGGTTATTTTTTGCGCGTGCGCCGCCAGGGCCGCCACCGCAAAAAGAGGAGTAAGTAGTGCTTTTCTCATGCAAGAAATAGAGTGTAAAACTAATTTAGGAAGGAGCTGCCTGTGGGCAAATTACACACGATTCTTATCCGCACAACTTTTTATGCAAAATATTCTGGTCGCAGTTATATCCGAGAGGTAGTTTTTTATACACCACACTTCTTCTGCACAACCTGCTTACTAATAGATTTTTAACTGAGTGTGTTTATTCCAAGCATGTGAGGCATTCCCTACCCCCACTCTAGCGGTTAAAACACTAGCTTAGCCACCAGAAGGAGCTAACGGGACCAGCCGCTGCCTCCACACGCTGGCCCGGCGCGGGCAGTAGCAGCGGCACGCTGAGGTCAGCGGCTTCAATGAGGCGTTGTACCGGCTGCCGCCAGGCATGAAACGCCAGGTTGAACGTGCCCCAGTGCAGCGGCAGTAGCGGCCCGCCGCCCAGCAGCCGGTGCGCCACCAGCGCCTGGTCGGGGCCGAGGTGAATGTCGGCCCACTCGGGATCAGAAGCGCCAATCTCCAGCATCACCAAATCGAACGGCCCGTACGCTGCTCCAATCTGCCGAAAAGCCTCGTCGAACGGCCCCGAGTCGCCGCCAAAAAACACGCGGTGCTGCGGTCCTTTCAGCACCCAGGAGGCCCAGAGGGTGCTGTCGCGGTTGAGCAGCCCCCGGCCCGAGAAATGCCGGGCCGGCGTGGCAATCAGCTCAAAGCCAAGGGGTAGGGCAATCACATCCCACCAGGTGGCTTCCGTGATGCGGTCGGCGGCCACGCCCCAACGGCGCAGGTGTGCCCCTACCCCCCTTGGGCAGTAGAAAGATTCGCCGCGCGGAGCCAGCGCCCGAATGGCGGCCTCGTCGAGGTGGTCATAGTGGTCGTGCGACAGAATAATGCCGTCGAGCGGCGGCAGCTGGGCCAGTGGCAGCGGCGGCGCAAAAAACCGCTTGGGCCCCACCAGCTGCGAGGGCGACGCCCGCTCGGACCACACCGGGTCGGTGAGGAAGCGGCGGCCGTCGATTTCAATCAGCACGGTGCTATGGCCCAGCCAGGTAGCGCGCACGGCATCGGCGGGTACGGGCGTGGCCAGGGCCGCCGCATCGGCTCGAAACGGCCCCAGCGGCTGGCGCGGCTCGCGCTCGTTTTTTTCAAATAGAAAGCGCCGCAGCATGTTGCCATAGCCCGAAGGCGGGCT
>CAZZDR010000281.1:0-3442 GCA_964652535.1 uncultured Hymenobacter sp.
CCTTCAGCGCCTTGCCAAATTTCATGAGGTGCATGTTGTTGTCCCACATCTCGTGAATGATGCGAGGCTCCTGGCCGTGCGGCTCCTCAAACAAAAAGCTGGTGCTGGCGCACAGTAGCAGCTTGCCCGTGGGGCTTTTGGCCGAGGAGGTGAGCAGGCTGAGCGTGGCGTGCGGCCGGTCGATTTCGTTGTAGTAGTTCTGCACCTCGCGTAGGGCGTCGGGGGCATCCATGACGCTGGCGGCGGTGAGGGCTATGTCCTTTTTAGCTATAATGCTTACATCGAGTAGCACCGTGTAGGGCAGCTGGCGCAGCGCGTAATAGGTGTAGCTGATGGTAGCCTTGTCCTGGTAGTCGAAGGTGGTTTTGAGGGCGGCGCGCTGCATATCGAGCTCCTGCCGAAAGTTGCGCGCGTCTTGGGCATTGAGGCGGTGGCCGTCCACCTCCAGGTACATATCGAGCAGGTTGAAGCTGTTCAGAAAATTGCTGACCCTACCCCGTCCGTACTGGTCATAGGTGCCAGCCAGCACCACGCTTTTGAGCTGAAACGGCACCGGCGACGATACTAGGCCAATCATGCCGTTGGCCACGGTGGCGCCGTAGTAGTTGGTGGGGTCTACTTTGTCGGCGCTGATGCGCCAAGGGTCGGGTGAGGTTTGGGCGGCGAGCGGGAGCCGGGCGACGAGTAGCCACAGAGCACAAAAGCTCAGAAGCAGGCGGAAGCGGGTGGGAAGGAACATAGCGCAAGAGAGCAAATCGCCGGTGGAGGGCCGGGCGGCGCCACCCCAGTGGCCTGAGGAAGCTAAGGCGCCAAAAGTAAGCCACTGTAGGTCATTAACTCACTGCCAGCCGCCGAAATAGCTTACCCCAACCTATTGGCCCGATGAGGGTTAGTAGTCCTAAAGTGCTCGGGTAGGCTTTGGTCACCGTATTTGATAGTACCTTACACCCCACCAGCCTCGGTTGCTGGGTTTAAAGCTGCTGTCTGACTGCTACTTACCGAGTAGCTAGCCCGCAGCTTGCCGCCTACCCCTCCTGCTTCTGTTACTCTTTTCCCACCCTCTTGCCTACCTACCTATTACCTCGTTGGCTTTGCTGGCGGCTAGTCTTTTTTGGGGGGCTGGGGCTGGCTGGTTGCGCGCCGGTGGCGCGCCCGCCCGCGTACCGCATCGGGATTTCGCAATGCACTACCAGCGATGCCTGGCGCCAGGCTATGCTGGCGGGCATGGAAAAGGAGCTGAGCTTTCACCCCAACGTGGCCTATGAGGTGCTGGATGCGCACAACAACAGCGACCTGCAGCGCCACCAGGTGCAGGAGCTGATTCGACAGAAAGTCGATTTGCTTATTATCTCGCCCAATCAGTCGGGGCCACTCGCAGCGCTGGCCGACGCAGCTTATAATCAAGGCATTCCGGTAGTTATCCTAGACCGGCGCACTACTTCGCAGCTGTACACAGCCTACGTGGGTGGCAACAACCGCGAAGTGGGCAGCACGGCGGGCGATTATGCCGCGCAGCTGCTGCGCGGCCACGGCCACGTGCTCGAAATAACCGGCGAGCCGGGCTCGTCGCCGGCCACCGACCGCCAGGTAGGCTTTGCCAAAGCGCTGGCCGCCTACCCCCAGCTACAGCTAGTGGGCCGGCTCGAAGGCGACTGGCAGCCCACCTCGGTGCGGCAGGGCCTGCCTGCCCTGCTGCGCGCACACCCCGAAACCAACCTAATTTTTGCCCACAACGACCCCATGGCCCAAGCGGCCCACGAGGTAGCGCAGCATTTGGGGCTGAAGCATTTGCGCATTATTGGTGTCGATGGACTGCCGGGGCCCGGCAATGGCCTGCGGCTAGTCGAAGACGGCGCTCTCAAGGCCACGCTGCTTTACCCCACCGGCGGCGAGCAGGCCATTCGCACGGCCCTGCGCATTCTCAACCACCAGCCCTACGAGAAGGAAAATATCCTGCGTACGATGGTGGTAGACTCAACCAATGTGCAGGCTATGCGCGCCCAAACCGAGCAGCTGGCCACGCAACGCCAGGACATCCGGCAGCAGCAGCAGCGGCTGCGGGAGGAAGAACGCCGCTACGCACTCCAAAAAACGACAGTGTACCTGCTGCTGGCCAGCCTGCTGGGTGCCGTGGCGCTGGGCGCCGTGGCCTGGCGCTCGTCGCGCCTCAACCGCCGCATCCGGCGCACGCTAGAGGGCCAAAACGCGGAAATCAGCGCCCAGCGTAATCAAATTGAGCAGCTCGCCGAGGAAAACCGGCGCTCATCGGAGGCCAAGCTGCGCTTTTTTACCAATTTCTCGCACGAGCTGCGCACGCCGCTCACCCTCATCTTGGGGCCGGTGGAGGAAATGCTGACCAGCCCGGCCGACCTTTCGCCTGCCCAGCGCCACGACCTAAAGCTGGTGCACCGCAACACCCAACGCCTGCTGCAACTGGTAAACCAGCTGCTCGACTTTCGCAAAATTGACGTGGGCAAGATGGCCGTGCGCGCCAGCGAGGGCAACATGGTGAGCTTCGTGCGCGAAATCATGGACGTGTTTGAGAAGCCGGCCCAGCGGCGCGGCATCACGTTCCGGTTTTTGCCCGCCGAGCCAGTTATTATGCTGTGGTTTGACGGCGATATCCTGGATAAGGTGCTGTTCAATTTGCTGTCCAACGCTTTCAAATACACCCCCGACGGCGGCCAGATTACAGTGAGCATGCAGCCTGTGCCGGCTACCGACTCGGTGCGCCTGAGTGTGACCGACAACGGCCGCGGCATTGCTGAGGCCGACCAGCCGCACATTCTGGAGTGGTTTTACCAGGGTAGCCAGCCCTCGGCTAATGGCTCGGGCCTAGGCCTGGCGCTGGCCGAGGGCCTCACGCGGCTGCACCAGGGCACGCTCTCGTTTCGCAGCCAGCTGGGCCACGGCAGCACCTTTGAAATAACGTTGCCGCTGGCCCGCCCTGCAGGCTTTGTGGCGGCCGAGCCCGCCCGCAGCCCTACCCCCCGGTCCGGCCTGGTGCTAGAGGAAGAGCCCGCGCCCGAGCCCGCCGAGCTGGCCCCTACCCCCCCCGCCACGGCCACGTTGCTGCTCATTGAGGACCACGACGAGGTGCGCAACTTCTTGGTAGAGAAGCTGCAGTCGCACTTTCAGGTGAGCACTGCCACCGACGGGGCCACCGGCCTGCGGCTGGCTACCGAAAATATCCCCGACGTGATAGTGTGCGACGTGACGCTGCCCACGCTCGGCGGCTTGCAGGTGGCCGCCACCCTCAAGGGCGACTGGCGTACCTCGCACATTCCGCTGGTGCTGCTCACGGCCCAAAGTGCGCCCGAGCAGCAGGTGGCCGGCGTGCAGGCTGGCGCCGACCTCTACCTTACCAAGCCCTTCAACCCCACTTTCCTGCTCGAAAGCCTGCGCACGCTGCTGCGCAACCGCGACCAGCAGCGCGAGCATT
>CAZZDR010000282.1:0-3422 GCA_964652535.1 uncultured Hymenobacter sp.
CCTGGCGCGGCTCCTGGTTGAGGCCCAGGATGCCGATTTCGTCGGCGCCGTACTCCTTGCCCGTCGCCATAAACTTCACCTTGTCGCCCTTGCGCATGGTGCCGTTTTTGATGCGGAACAAGACCTCGATGCCCCGGTAAGAGTTAAAAACCGAGTCAAAAATGAGGGCTTGCAGCGGCGCGGCGGGGTCGCCGACCGGCGCCGGAACGCGCTCGCAGATAGCGTTCAGAATGGCTTCGATGCCAATGCCGGCCTTGCCCGAAGCATGGATAATATCTTCCGGCTTGCAGCCGATGAGGTCCACAATTTCATCGGTCACTTCCTCTGGCATGGCGTGCGGAAGGTCGATTTTATTGAGCACCGGAATGATTTCTAAGTCGGCCCCGATAGCGAGGTACAAGTTAGAAATCGTTTGGGCCTCAATACCTTGCGAAGCGTCTACAATAAGCAAAGCGCCTTCGCAGGCCGCGATACTGCGGCTTACTTCGTAGCTAAAGTCAACGTGGCCGGGCGTGTCAATCAGGTTCAGCGTGTAAATCTCCCCTTTGTAGGGAAACTGCATCTGAATGGCGTGGCTCTTGATGGTGATGCCGCGCTCGCGCTCCAGGTCCATGTTGTCGAGCAGCTGGGCCTGCATGTCGCGCTTGGCCACGGTGCTCGTGAACTCAAGGAGCCGGTCGGCCAGGGTGCTCTTGCCGTGGTCGATGTGGGCAATGATGCAAAAATTACGGATATTCTTCAACGGAGGGCGGTTTTTAGCAACGCGAAGATACGGCCGTTTTGCGGCGGGGCGTATGTTTGCGAGGCGCCCTACCCCTGCCTTTTACCGCTATGCTGCCCAGCGTGCCCGGCGAGGCAAGTGCCCCGGCGCTTTCTTACTGCTGCGGTGGGCGGCCTACTGAGCCAGCCGCTCGCCGATGGTGCGAGCTAACGGCAACTAGCGGTGCGCCAAGGCAAGCCACCCGTAGCTGGAGCTCATTTTAGTGCCAGCATGGGGCGGCCCTACCCCACCCCGGTTGTGAAAAAAACGGCAGGTTTTTTCTTGCCAAGTTTAGCGGCTCAAGTAGGGGTAGGCGGTCGGCTGAGGGCTAGGCGAGGCACAGCGCGCGGTAGTCGGTGGGCGTCATGCCTTCGAGCTGCCGAAACATGCGTGTGAAGTACGCCAGGTTGCTGAAGCCCGCTTTAAAGCAGATTTCGGTGATGCTGAGCGCCGGATTCTTCAGGCAGCGCTTGGCCAGCCGCATGCGCTCCTTGATAATATAGTCGATGGGCGACAGGCCAAATTCCTGCTTAAAAGCCCGAAAGAAATTGGGCTTGCTCATGTAGGCCTGCGCGCTCAGGTCATCGACGCTGATTTTCTCGGCCAGGTTTTCCTTGATGTAGTGCAGCGTATGGGCAAAGCGGTTGGAGGTGGCCAGCACAGCCACGTTGCTCTCGGTAGCGTGCAGGCTTTGCAGCTGCATAAGTCTCAGCAACAGCTCCTTCACCGTAAAATCGGCCAGAATATCCTTGTTCTGCGAATTATCGAACCCGATGCGTACTAGCTTATAAATGAGGGCTGTTATCTCCTCGTTGTTGTAGAAGTGGTAGTTGCTGAAGCTGAAGCTCCAGTTGTCTTCCGTCTTGGGGTAAAACTCATTGAGGTAATTTACTGTGTCGATGATTTGCAGCCGGTCGATGGCCAGCGCCACACACTGCGTGGGGTTGGCGTCCGATGCTTCCGGAAAATCAATCATCATCTTCAAATGCGGCGGCACCACCATCGTGTTGCCGGGCAAGTAGTTGAAGGCCGCTTGGTCGAGCAGGTGCATCACCTTTTTGCCACGCAGCATATTAGTCAGCACCAGGTCGTTGTACGACTGCGCTACCTGGTCAGTCTGCACCAACGTTTCCAGAATGCTCAGCTCATACTTCTCCAGGGTTTGCACCCGGCGATTATCAATGAGCGTAGTAAGCTGCTGATTTTGGCTTGATTGAATGATGGGCAGCAAATCGGTAGGCGACATAAAGGGAAGAGGAAGCTGGCGCATAAGCGTTGTAAATCGCCTTTGCTAGGATACTGCCACCGATTGCTACCATTCTGCAAGCACTGGCTTAAAGGGAATTCTACTTTTGTAGTGCCTGTACGGGCCGGATGAAACGCCGGCCGATGGGCAACCCCATTGCCGGCTGGCCCGGCCTAAAAGAGTAGCCGCAGATTTCCGATGAGCGAGTTGAACGCCGAGCAGTTGCCCCACGAGCTGCGCCACCATTTGCAGACGATTATTGCGGAAAACCAGCTCCTAGCTGAGCAGGTAGACTTTGCCGTAGCCGCGGCGATAATTCCGCTTATCCAACACGCCGAGCGCATTTTTGTTGTGGGCGCGGGCCGCACTGGGCTGGCGCTCAAGGCCGCCGCCATGCGCCTCATGCACCTGGGCCTCACGGTGTTTGTGGTAGGCGAAACCACTACCCCCGCCATTAAAGCCGGCGACTTGCTGCTGGCCGGCTCGGGCTCGGGCACCACTAGCACCATCGTGAAAGCGGCCGAGAAAGCCAAGGCTGCCGGGGCGCAGGTAGTGGCTATTTCGACCACCACCGACTCGCCACTGGCGGCGCTCGCTACGCAGGTAGTGGTGCTGCCCGCCGCCCAAAAGCAAGACCACGGCGGCACCATTTCGCAGCAGTACGCGGGCAGCTTGTTCGAGCAATCGGTATTGCTCCTGACCGATGCCATTTTCCAAACGCTGTGGGCCCTGGATGGTACGCCAGCCGAAGAACTCTGGAAGCGCCACGCCAACCTAGAATAAACCTATAAAACGGAGTGGCACTCCGTTTCCTACCCCCTGCTGAAGACGGCGTGCCACGCCGTTTTTGCACCTACCTTAAGACCCCTACCCCATGGCTAAGTTACAAGTTGCAATCGACCTACTGAGCACCAAAGAAGCCCTCGAACTGGCGGCTAAAGTAGCTCCCTACGTGGACATTATCGAGCTGGGCACCCCGCTCATTAAGAGCGAAGGCCTCGCCGTTATTAAGGCCATGAAGGCTGCGCACCCCGACAAACTGGTGTTTGCCGACTTCAAAACTGCCGACACCGGCGAGCTGGAAGCTGGTATGGCTTTCGGTGCTGGCGCTGACCTCGTTACCATCCTAGGCTCGGTAGACGATGCCACCGTAATCGGCGCCGTGAAGGCTGCCAAAGAGCACGGCAAAGGCGTGGTAGTAGACACCATCGGCGTGAAAGACCGCGTGAAGCGCGCCCAGGAAGTGAGCAAGCTCGGCGTAGAATTCGTGGAGCTGCACGCTGGCCTCGACGAGCAGGCCGCACCAGGCTACTCCATCCAGGTGCTGATTGACGAAGCCAAGCGCGCTGGCGTACCCGTGTCCATCGCGGGTGGCGTAAACCTGAAAACCATCGCTGCTGTGAAGCAGGCCGGGGT
>CAZZDR010000283.1:0-3348 GCA_964652535.1 uncultured Hymenobacter sp.
AGAGCCAAGATAATGCTTACATACACAAAGGGGGGTAGCTGCCACGAAAAAAGCTGGAGCAGCAGTGCTGCTCCCAGTATAAGCTCAAAGGCGAGCCACTCGCGGCGCAGCTTGCCGCCACCCCGAAAGTTGACCAGCGAGCGCCAGGAATAAAGCGTTTGAGAAAGCAGCAGGATAAAAAGCCCTAGGCCAATGGTGTACGTAACGGCCGAAGTGGTATTGCCTGGCAGGGGTAGGGTGTGGCTAGCCGTGAGCCGCTCCACGGCTACCACGGCCGCTAGGCCTGCTGTTAGTAGTAAACTACGCCAGAACAAGCGGCGCAGCACCATTAAAAACCCGTGCCCTTTGAGGGCGTCGGGTTGGAGCCGCGCATACATGAAGATGCCAGCGGCAAACCCTCCTTGGGCCAGCAGCAGCAGCCACCGCGGCCAGTCGGCTGGCAAGCCAAATACCGAGCGCCCCTGACTGAGAGTGCTAAGTAGCAGGAGTAGCCAGCACGCAGCAGCTACCACCAGCAGCCAAACCGGGTGGCGAGATTTGAGCATAGAATAAAAGGCAATGATAAGGCATAGCAGCTTAGCTACTCAGTGCCATACTATTCTACCTTGCGCAGGTGAAATCTGCCTTGCGCAGGCAAAATGCAAAAATACGACGGCAACCGATAGGTAGGGCTAGCCATTATAAACAGATAGCCAGCCAGCAGTCAAGCGTAGTGCTTGCCGCTGGCTGGCTAAACCTATTGAGCAACTACTTACCGGCTCGAATAATTGGGGGCCTCGCGGGTAATCTGCACATCGTGAGGGTGGCTCTCGCGCAGGCCCGCCCCGGTGATGCGCACAAACTGCGCAGCTTGTAGCGCTGCCAAGTCAGGAGCACCTACGTAGCCCATACCGGCGCGCAGGCCGCCCGCCATCTGATACAGTACCTCGCCTACCCCACCTTTGAAGGGTACGCGGCCCACAATGCCCTCGGGCACAAGCTTCTTTACATCGTCCTCGGCATCCTGGAAGTAGCGGTCCTTCGAGCCTTCTTCCATGGCCTCTACCGAGCCCATGCCGCGGTAGTTCTTGTATTTGCGGCCTTCGTAAATAATGAGTTCGCCCGGCGACTCCTCGGTGCCGGCCAGCAGCGAGCCGACCATTACGGCGGCTGCCCCGCCGGCTAGCGCCTTCACGATATCACCCGAAAACTTAATGCCGCCGTCGGCCACGATGGTGGCCCCGGTGCCTTCTACGCCGCGCGCAGCCTCCAGCACAGCCGACAGTTGCGGCACCCCAATACCGGCAATAATGCGTGTGGTGCAGATAGAGCCCGGCCCTACCCCCACTTTCACCACCTCGGCCCCGGCATCGGCCAGGGCGCGAGCGCCGGCGGCAGTAGCCACGTTGCCGGCCATGATGTCGAGCGTCGGGTAGGCTTTCTTAAGCATGCGCACAGCGTCGAGCACGCCCTTGCTGTGGCCGTGGGCCGTGTCGATGCTGATGATATCGACGCCAGCTTCTACTAGTGCCGCTACCCGTTGCAGCAGGTCGGCGGTCACGCCCACCGCGGCGCCTACGCGCAGGCGGCCTTGACCGTCTTTGCTAGCTTGGGGCGAACGGCGGCGCTTGCGAATGTCCTTGTAAGTCATCAGGCCGGTGAGGCGGCCGTCGGCATCTACCAGCGGCAGCTTGTCCACCTTGCTGTCTTGCAGCATGTTTTCGGCGGCGGTTTGGTCGATGCCAGCGGGGGCAGTCACGAGGCGGGCCAGCGGTACCATTACAGTGGTCACGGGCGCATCAAAATCTTTTTCAAAACGCAGGTCGCGGCTAGTGAGAATGCCCACCAAGCGGCGGTCGGCCTCCACTACCGGAATGCCACCAATGTTGTGCTTGCGCATCAACTGGCGTGCATCGGCCAGGGTAGCGGAGGGGGGTAGGGTAAAGGGATCCTGAATCAGGGCCGACTCGCTGCGCTTGACGCGCCGCACCTGCTCGGCCTGCTTCTGGATGCTCATGTTCTTGTGCACAATGCCGAGGCCGCCAGCTTGAGCCAGCGCAATGGCCATGTCGGCCTCCGTCACGGTGTCCATGGCGGCCGATATAAGGGGCAGGTGCAGCCGAATGTTGGGGGTGAGCTGGGTACCGGGGTCGCAGTCGCGGGGTAGGACCTCCGAGTAGGCCGGCAGCAGGAGAACGTCGTCGTAGGTCAGAGCCTCGAAGGCGATTTTGGGGGTGGCGTGGTCGGCCATAGCAACGGGGGTTTAGCAGAAAACCTTATTGCCAGACAAATATACGGTGAATTGTGGCGACAGACGCCCAGTATTCGCCGATTAGACCTTCAACTATCCCACTTTGGGTCCCGTTTAGTTAGTACAGTTTACCACTCAACCTTCACTCCTTTAAAAACCCTTCCGTTATGTTCAAGCAACTCCTGCGGCACATCTTGCCTCTCGCCGTACTCGGCGCACTCACGCTTTCGTCGTGCGTAGTACACGACCACGGCCATGATTCAGACCGCGGCCACCACGGCCGGGGCCGAGGGCACGGTGGCGGCGGCTATGGCTACGGCCGCGGTCGCGGCTACTAAAGCAGTCGAAAAGGACCAAAAAAAAGACCCGCCCCAAGCGGGACGAGCCTTTCCAACAGGTTCCTTTTCCACAAGAAAACCAAACTTATTGCACCAGCTAGCCGGTGTGATACTGGTGCCAGCCGCGCGGAACGTAAGAACCGCGCTGTTAGCCTGCCCTAAGAAGCGTACGGACAAAAACCGTGCGCTTTTTTTTGTGAGGAGCAGTTTAGTAGGACAAAGCTAAGCTAGCTACTGGAAGCAAGTAGTTAAAAATCGCTCAGTACCCCTATATTCTCGCTGAACGCTAATCATAGGCAACTGAATAGTCCTGAGCGCTTAGCCTGGTAGCTCGGCGCCCTCGCCAGTGGCAGGCTGGCTCTGTGCCGCCGAATAGTGCCGGTGCAGCCACCGGCTGAGGCCACTTAAGCCAGGCATGAGTACGCGCTCAGTGATGTTGGCCTGGTCTAATTTGTCGCGCACTTCCCACTTGAGGCGCGCCGGAATGCGAATACGAAAATATAATTCTGGCCGCTGGGTTAGCCACTGGTGCAGGTCGGCTTCGGGGGTACTCATGAGCGCAAAAAGGGCGTACTGGTGCACAATGCGCGCATCGAGCGAGGGCGGTTCCAGAAAAAGCACGAAGGGCTCGGCTTGCAGCCCAGCCAAGGTGGCGAGGTTGGGCACGGTAGGTGCCAGTAGCTCGGTCGTGAACACGTTGGATCCTTCGCTGGCCAGCGCGTCGCGCAGGGTGGGGGGTAGGTGCTCGGCCGCTTTCACGTAGTTCAGGGCCCAAATAAT
>CAZZDR010000284.1:0-3329 GCA_964652535.1 uncultured Hymenobacter sp.
CGCGCCATGGTGCGCGTGTGCAAGGAAGAAAGCTTCCACCAGCGCCAGGGCTTTGAGGTGATGCAGACGCTGTGCGAAGGGTCGGCGGCCCAGAAGGAGATGGCGCAGGAGTCGCTCAACCGCTGGTGGTGGCCCACGCTCATGATGTTTGGCCCCAAAGACAGCGAGTCGCCCAATACCGAGCAGAGCATGAAGTGGCGCATCAAGCGCTTCACCAATGATGAGCTACGCCAAAAATTTGTGGACATGATGGTGCCCCAGGCCGAGTTTCTGGGCCTTACCGTGCCCGACCCCACCGTGAAGTGGAATGAGGCGCGCCAGGCTTACGACTTCGGCGAAGTGAACTGGGAAGAATTTTGGGCGGTAGTAAAAGGCAACGGCCTCTGCAACCACGAGCGCCTGCAAGCCCGCGTGCAAGCCCACGAAGAAGGCGCCTGGGTGCGCGAAGCTGCCTCCGCCCACGCCGCCAAGCGTGCTGCCCGTGAGGCAGTTGCGGCGTAACCAAAACGCCTGTCCTTGCGAGCGCAACGCAGTGGCGCGCGGCAATCTTTCCTTCGATGAGGGGGGTAGTAATCCTGACGTGAAGAAAAAACTGCCGTGCGCCACTGCGTTGCGCTCGCAAGGACAAAATAGAGACTAGCAATGAACAACTCCGAATGGCCTCTCTGGGAGGTCTTTATCCGCAGCAAGCAGGGGCTTGACCACAAGCACGTGGGTAGCCTGCACGCCGCCGACGCCGCCATGGCCGTGCAAAACGCCCGCGACGTGTACACCCGCCGCCTCGAAGGCGTGAGCATTTGGGTGGTCGAGTCAAAGCACATTCACGCTTCCAACCCCGATGAAGCGGCCGAATTTTTTGACCCGGCGGCCGATAAGGTCTACCGGCATCCTACGTTCTACGACGTACCGGCTTCCATCAAGCACATGTAATTCTGCGGTTTATGTCAGCTTCTCAGCCCGAAATTGCCGTTATCCCGGCTGCCACTGCCAACCCCTTATTTCCCTTCGTGTTGCAGCTGGCCGACACCAGCCTCATCCTGGCGCACCGCCTCTCGGAGTGGTGCGGCCACGGCCCGGTACTGGAACAGGATTTGGCCCTGGCCAACATTGCCCTCGACCTACTGGGCGAGGCCCGCAGCTACTACCAGTACGCCGCCGAGCTAGAGGGCCAGGGCCGCACCGAAGACGACCTGGCTTACCTGCGCAGCGCCGTGGAGTACCGCAACCCGCTGCTGGTAGAGCAGCCCAACGGCGATTTTGCGCACACCATCGTGCGGCAGTTTTTATTTGATAATTTTCATTATCACCTGCTTAAGGAGCTGAAAGCTGGCCCCGATACCCAGCTGGCTGCCATCGCCGAAAAGTCGCTAAAAGAGGCAGCCTACCACCTCAAGTGGAGCTCGGAGTGGATGATTCGCCTCGGCGATGGCACCCCCGAGAGCCGCCAGCGCCTCGACAAAGCTATTGCTACCCTCTGGCGCTTTGCTGGCGAGTTGACTACGCCCACCGCCACCGAAACTCAGTTGCAGGAGTTGGGCCTGGTGCCCGATTACGCCGCGCTACTACCCGCCATGCAAGCTCACCTGGCCCACGTGCTCACCGAGGCTACCGTGCCCGAGCCCACGGCCGTATTTGCGCAGCTTGGTGGCAAAAGCGGCCGCCACTCCGAGCACCTGGGCTACCTGCTCACCGAGCTGCAATACATGCAGCGCACCTACCCCGGCCTCACGTGGTAACGGCTTCGCCCACAGGCCACAAGGAGGCACACATCTGGCAGCTGCTGGAGGAAGTGAGCGACCCTGAGGTGCCCGTACTCAGCATCCTAGACCTGGGCATCGTGCGGGGGGTAGGGATTGAGGGCGAGAAGATTACCGTCACCATCACGCCTACTTACTCGGGCTGCCCAGCCATGAGCGCCATTGCCACTGATATCCGGCTGCGGCTGTTGGCCGAAGGCTACCAGCAGGTAGCTATCGTCAACCAAATTAGTCCGGCTTGGACCACTGATTGGATGAGCGCCGCTGGCCGCGCCAAGCTAGAGGAATACGGCATTGCCCCGCCCATCGACGGCACGGCTACCGGCCACATTCTCAACCTATTTGGCCAAGACACGGCCGTGCGCTGCCCGCTTTGTAAGTCGGCGCACACGCACTTGGTCAGCCAGTTTGGCTCCACGGCTTGCAAGGCGCTGTACCAGTGCGACGACTGCCGCGAGCCGTTCGACTATTTTAAGTGCCACGCGTAGCCAGCACGCGGGCTTTGTAGTCCGCCCTTCCTTACTTAACGCGAACTACCAAGTCCGCGCTACTGCCTATCCTCATGTCTGACTCCTCTCTGCTCTACTCTTTTGCCGACGGCGTGGCTACGCTGACCTTCAATCGGCCCGATGTTTTTAACAGCATCAATAAGCCGGTGGCGCTGGCCTTGCAGCAGCACTTGCGCGCGTGCCAGGCCGATGCCAGCGTGCGGGCCTTGGTGCTCACCGGCACCGGCCGCGCCTTTTGCGCGGGCCAGGACTTGGCCGAGATAACGGGCCCAAATGCCCCCGACGTATCGGAGATAGTGGAGCAGCATTATAACCCCATTGTGCTGCTCATCAGAGAGTTGGAGAAGCCCGTCATTGCGGCGGTGAACGGCGTGGCGGCCGGCGCGGGGGCTAACCTCGCCCTGGCCTGCGACATTGTGGTAGCCAAGGAATCGGCGGCCTTCATTCAGGCATTCAGTAAGATTGGCCTGGTGCCCGATAGTGGCGGCACCTACTTCTTGCCCCGCCTCGTGGGCCTGCAGCGCGCCAGTGCCCTCATGCTGACCGGCGACAAGGTAAGCGCCGCCGAGGCCGTGCAGATGGGCATGATTTACAAAGCTTTTCCAGATGAGAGCTTTGACCAGGAAGTAGCCAAGCTGGCCCACAAAATGGCCAACCTGCCCACCAAAGGCCTCGCCTACACCAAGCAGCTGCTCAACAGCTCCTACACCAACGACCTGGCCCAGCAGCTGCGCGCCGAGGGCGACTACCAGCTGCGCGCCGGCCACACGGCTGACTACCGCGAGGGGGTAGGGGCATTTCTGGAGAAGCGCCAGCCCACGTTCACTGGCCAATAAAAAAGTAGCTTGGACTTTGTAGTCCGAGCGCGAGCGCAGCGAGCATCCCCGCGTGCTAAACATTCTGGCGAAACTGCTCGCTGCGCTCACGCTCGGACTACAAAGTCCAAGCTACTGACTTATACTATGCAACAACTTACCATCGGTATTATCGGCAGCGGCGCGATGGGCGCGGGCATTGCGCAAGTAGTGGCTACGGCTGGCCACGCGGTGCGCCTGCTCGACCA
>CAZZDR010000285.1:0-3309 GCA_964652535.1 uncultured Hymenobacter sp.
TGCCGTGAGGGCCAGCTGCTGGATTCGGCGCGGGCGTAGGACTGCGAATTGTTGCCTATGCCCGCTGGCCTGTCCATCCTGATTCCGGTTTTTAACCGCGATGTGCGCGTACTGGTCAGTAGCCTGCGGGCCCAGGCCCACGACTGGCCGGGCGAGGTAGAAATCATGCTGCTGGATGATAAATCGGCGGAGGAGTATCGGCAGCTAAACCAGGTGGTGGTCCACCAGCCCAGTGTGCGCTACGCCGAGCTGCCAGCCAACGTGGGCCGCGCGGCCATCCGCAACCAGCTGGCGGCTAGCGCTAAGCACATGTGGCTGCTGCTGCTGGATAATGACAGCCTGCTGCCCGATGGGCAGTTTCTGGCCCGCTATGCGCAGGCCATGCGCGAGCAGCCGGGCGCCGCGCTTTTCATTGGGGGCACCAGTTACCTCCCTACCCCCCCCGCTGACCCTAAACTTTATCTGCGCTGGCACTACGGCCGCGCCCGCGAGATGCGTCCTGCCACCGTGCGCCAGCGCGACCCCGGCGGCCAGCTCAGCATCAATAATGCGTTGGTGAAGCGTGAGTTACTAGCGCGCTACCCCCTCGATGAACGCTTGAGTGGCTACGGCCACGAGGATACCCGCTTTGGCCTGGAGCTAGCGCGGGCCGGGGTAGCCGTGCGCCACCTGGATAACCCAGTGCTGCACGATGGCCTAGAGCCTGCCGCCGTATTCCTGGCCAAAAGCCACCAGGCGGTGCGCAACCTTGCCCAAGTGCTGCGCACCGATGGCCTAGGGGCCGATACGCGGCTGGTGCAAGCGGCTACTCGCCTGCGCCGGCCCGGGCTGGCCGGGGCGGCCCGGGCCACGCTGGCCGCGCTAGAGCCGGCGCTACGGCGCCACTTGCTGGCGGCTCGGCCCAGCCTGCGGGCGCTCGATGCGCTAAAGCTGCTCTGGCTGCTGCAGGAAATGGGGTAGGGGCGCCGGGGCGGCCAGTATCTTTGGCGCTGTCGATTTTTTACTTACTGCGCGTGCCCGATTTACTGCCCATTCACTTGCTCGACCTCGCCGCCGAGCACGCTACGTACCAAGCCGAACTGGATGCCGCCTGGCGCGCTACGGTGCAGCAAGCGGCCTTCATTCAGGGGCCGGCCGTGGGTGAGTTTGCCGCCGAACTGGGGGCGCATCTGGGTGGTGCGCACGTGGTGCCCTGTGCTAATGGCACCGACGCGCTGACCCTGGCGCTCCTGAGCCTGGCCCTACCCCCCGGCGCGGAGGTAATCGTGCCGGCTTTCACCTACGTGGCCACGCTGGAAGCTGCCGTGCTGCTGGGGTTGAAACCCATCTTGGTCGACGTATTGCCTGATACCTTCAATCTCGACCCGGCGGCGGTGCGGGCGGCCTTCACCCCGCGCACCGGGGCAGTGATGGCGGTGCATTTATTTGGTCAATGTGCTGATTTAGAAGAGTTAATTAAAATTTGCCGGGCAGCAGGCATGGCCTTAATTGAGGATAACGCCCAGGCGCTGGGCGCCACATTTAGCTTTGCCAACGGCGAAACGGCCTATGCAGGCACGGTGGGCGAGGTGGGTACGACCTCCTTTTTTCCCAGCAAAAATCTGGGTTGCCTCGGCGATGGCGGGGCGCTCTTCACTGGTGATGCGGCCCGCGCGGCCCTGCTGCAGCAGCTCGCCAACCACGGCCAAAGCCAGAAATACCTGCACCAGCGCATCGGCCTCAACTCGCGCCTGGACACCCTGCAAGCCGCCCTGCTGCGCGTGAAACTGCGCCACCTGCCCGCTGCCCAAGCCGCCCGCCAGGCCGTGGCCGCCCGCTACGACGCGGCGCTGACCAGCCTGCCCGGCTTGCAGATTCCGGCGCGTGACCCGCGCAGCAGCCACGTGTTTCACCAGTACACTATTACCGTAGGAGAGGGGGGTAGGCGCGATGCCTTGCAGCAACATTTGAAAGCGCATGGTGTGCCGAGCGCCGTTTATTACCCCCTGCCGGTGCACCAGCAGCCTGCCTACGCATACCTGGGCTACCGAGTGGGGCAGTTTCCGGTGGCCGAGCGGCTGTGCCAGCAGGTACTGTCGTTGCCCGTGCACCCGGGGCTGACGGCGGGGCAAGTGGCGTATGTAGCGGAGCAGGTAGGTTACTTTTTCATCTAGGTTAGATAAAAGGGCATGAAAGCCTGTTGGCTCCCCTATGTCCGTCACAATATTATTGCTGCTGGGCTGCTCCTTGCTACTATAATAAGCAGTATCACAGGTGGCTTTCTGCTACAGAATATTATAGCTGAGGACCAGGCTCTCAACCCAACCCTTAATGGTGAATCGGGCGGTTTTATCGTGCTAATAATGTGGGGCCTGGCGATCTACACCATGCCTTTTGGCTTAATGGCATTGGGTAGGGCGTTGCGACATGACAGTGCACCCATGCCTTTATGGGTTCTACTTTTAGGGTTGCTACCAACAATTTGGTTGGGGATGACTTTTTTGTGGCTTTTCTGGACCGATTTCGCGTAGCGAAGACGAGGCTAGAAGCGATTCCAAACGTTGATTAGACCTATTAGCACACTGTCTGCTGCGCCCGTGCACTTTGCCATATGTGGCGTGGGCCACATCGGTCGGCGCCACGCGGCGCTGGTGGCACGCCACGCCGGTGCGCAGCTAGTGGCGCTCGTTGATGTGCGCGCCGAGTTGCGGGCTGGCCTAGCGGCCGAGTTTCCCGGCGTACCGTTTTTTCTGTCGCTCGAAGAATACTTGCAAAGCGGGCCCGCCGCCGATGTGCTTACCGTGGCCACGCCCAACGGCCTGCACGCGCCCCAGGCCGTGGCCGGCCTGCGCGCCGGTCTGCACGTGGTTATCGAAAAACCCATTGCGCTGCGTAAAACCGACGCCGAACTGATAGTGCACACGGCCCTGCAAACCGGCCGCCTGGTTTTTGGGGTGATGCAAAACCGCTACTCGCCGCCCGCCGCCTGGCTCAAGCAAGTGTACGACGAAGGCCGGCTGGGCGAGATATTTCTGGTGCAGCTCAACTGCTTCTGGAACCGCGACGCGCGCTACTACCAAGCCGGCGGCTGGAAGGGCACCCAGGTCCTCGACGGTGGCACGCTCTTCACACAGTTCAGCCACTTCGTGGATTTGCTGTACTGGGTGTTTGGTGATATTACCAATATCACGGCGCGTTTCCGAGATTTCACACACGCAGGCATCACCGAGTTTGAAGACAGCGGCCTTGTCACGTTTGACCTAGTGCGGGGGGGGAGCGGCACGCTCAGCTACAGCACCGCCGTGTGGGACCGCAACCTCGAAAGCTCGC
>CAZZDR010000286.1:0-3218 GCA_964652535.1 uncultured Hymenobacter sp.
TTCTTGCTCAGCCCAAGGTGCTGAATAAGTTGGGTAAAGCGTTGGCCGATGGAAACAGAAGTAGGCATTTGCACAAATGGTAAGTTATGCAAATGTAAAAGGGGCGAACCACTTTGCAGCGGTTCGCCCCTTTTTAAGTAGGCCCAATGAGCAGCGGCTTATTCGTACCGTAGGCTGTCGATGGGGTCGAGGGCGGCAGCTTTGCCGGCTGGGTAGGAGCCGGCCAGCAAACCCACCGTCACGCAAATGGTTAGCCCTACCCCTACCCACAGCCAAGGCACGAAGAAGGTTTTGCTGCCCGCCAGCACGGCCACGCCGTTGCCGGCTGCGATGCCCAGCAAGATGCCAAACGTGCCGCCCAGCACGCAGATGACGATGGCCTCCAGCAAAAATTGCAGGCGAATCTGGCGGGCGGTGGCACCGAGCGCTTTGCGAATGCCAATTTCGCGGGTGCGCTCCGTCACCGATACCAGCATGATGTTCATGAGCGCGATGCTGGCCCCGAGCAGCGCCAAAAAGGCGATGGACCCGCCCGCCAGGCGCATCTTACCGCTCAGCGAATCGAGGGTGCCGCTGAGCGAGTCGGGGCTTTCGATATCAAAGGAATCTTCCTGGCCCAGGCGGTCGTGGCGCACGGCGCGCATCACGCCAGTGGCCTGGCTTTGCAAGAAAGCCAGGCCACTGGCGCTGGCAGTGGCCGTTTTCACGTCGTAGGTGAGGGCGCCCTGGCGGGGCAGCTGGTTGCCGGTTTCGAGGGGCACCAGCAGCAGGCGGTCGGCCCCCGAGCCGCCCATGGTGCTGCCACTCTTTTCGAGCAGCCCCACCACCTGAAAGCGCTGCCCCAGCCCGTACACGTACCGGCCCACGGGGCTAACCTGCGGAAACAGCTTGTCCTTCATTTCTTGCCCGATGATGGCCACGTGCGCGCCCGAGCTGAGCTCGGCTGGCGAAAAAGTGCGGCCCTGGGTCAGGCTGTAGCTCTGGATGCGCAGGTAGTTTTCGTCGCCGGCCACCACCTGCATGTTGGGGTTGGTTTTCTCGCCACTGGCCTTGATTTCGGTGGCCCCGCTAATAAAAGCTGACACGCCCACCACGGCGCCCGGCTCGCGGCGGGCCAGTTCCTTCTTATAGAGCGTGGCTTGCAGGTAGCTGAGCGGTGGGTACTGCTTGCCCTGCACGCCGCCGCGCCGAAAGCGATTGCCGTAGCCTTTAGCCTTGATTTCGAAGGCATTGGCGCCGAGACTGGCGAAGGTGTCGCCCAGCGAGCTGCGCATGGCGTCGATGGCCGTGAGGATGCCCACCAGCGCCATCAGCCCGATGCTCACGATGAGGGCCGTGAGGATGGTGCGCAGCAAATTGCCGGTGATGGAGCGCAGGGCCTCGCGGATATTTTCCAGAAAACTCATAAAATCGCAGATTGACGCAGATAAAGCAGATTTCGCAGATTTGGGCGGCGCAGGGGGGTAGGCGGGTTGGGCAGCCGCCAACTCTGCGGCCCGGCCCGTACCTTGAACTACGGTTGCAGCCGGTCCGTTGGCAAGGCAGCTCTTAGTCCTCAAAAGTATGTTCTTAACGCGTTGTGCCCTGCTGCTGGTGCTGCTGGCCCCTACCCTGGCGGCCCGCGCCAACCATATTTTCATCCCGATGGACAACACCCAGAAGGAGTGCCTCAAGGCCTACGGCCTGTGCTACTGGGCGTTGAGCAAGCAAATCGAGATTGACTGGCTGCTGAACTACCGTGGTGGCTCATTTGCCTGCGAGGCACAGCCGGCCCTCGAAAATGAGCTCAACGTGCGCGGCGTGACCTACCAAACCATCTCGGAGGCGCAGTATACCGGCATCTTGCAGCAGATAGCCGACCCCAACGCCAACATGGACGTGATGAAGCTGGAGAAAGTCCCCAAAATAGCGGTGTACACGCCCAAGGGCAAGCAGCCCTGGGACGATGCCGTGACGATGGTGCTGACCTACGCCGAGATTCCGTACGACAAGATTTACGACGATGAGGTACTCTCGGGCGTGCTGCCCAAGTACGACTGGCTGCACCTGCACCACGAAGACTTCACGGGCGAGTACGGCAAGTTTTACCAGACCTACCGCTACGCGCCTTGGTACCAGCAGCAGGTGCGCGAGGCCGAAGCCGCCGCCAAGCGCAACAACTTCAAGAAAGTGAGCGAGATGAAGGCTGCCGAAGCCGTGAAGATGCAGGAGTTCATCGCGGGCGGCGGCTTCATGTTTGCCATGTGCTCGGCCACCGACAGCTACGACATTGCGCTGGCCGGCCTAGGCGTAGACATGGCAGGGCCGATGTACGACGGCGACCCCGCCGACCCGAGCGCCCAGAGCAAGCTCAACTTCAACCGCACGCTGGCTTTCCAGAACTTTCACCTCAAGACGAACCCACTAGAGTACGAGTACTCTGACATCGACATGCAGCCGCAGGAACGCGGGCTATATGAGCAAAATGATTATTTTCAGCTCTTTACCTTCTCGGCCAAGTACGACCCGGTGCCGACTATGCTGACCCAGGACCACGAAAAAACCATTCATGGCTTCATGGGCCAGACCACGGCGTTCCGCAAAAGCCTCGTCAAGCCCGACGTTATTGTCATGGGTGAAACCAAGCAGGACGGCGAGGTGCGCTACCTGCACGGCACCCTGGGCAAGGGTACCTGGACGTTTTACGGCGGCCACGACCCCGAAGACTACCAGCACATGGTGGGCGAAGAGCCCACCGACCTGTCGCTGCACCCCAACTCGCCCGGCTACCGCCTGATTTTGAACAACGTGCTGTTTCCGGCGGCCAAAAAGAAGAAGCAGAAAACCTAGGCCGGGCCCGCGCCGCGGCCCTACCCCCCTCCCGCTGGCAGTGTCGGCGGGAGTTTTTTGTGGGCACTAGTAGCGCTAAGTCGGGGCTCAAGCCAGAATATTATCAAAAAAGTACCATAATTATTATAAATGTTTAATTTATAATTTTAGCTTCCTATCTTCGCCATCGTCCTACACTATATGTCTTACTTCTATTCAGCTACGTTATGCGAACCCTTACCACCCTGCTGGGCTGGGGCTGCGGCCTGGCCGCGCTGCTAAGTGCCGCGCCGGCGCGGGCTCAGGTTGACAGCGTGCGGGCCAGCACACTACCCGGCCGGCAAGTGGCCGAAAAGGCGTACAATGCGGGCCTGGCCTTTTTTACGGCTCAAAACTATGCGGCGGCCCTA
>CAZZDR010000287.1:0-3114 GCA_964652535.1 uncultured Hymenobacter sp.
CCACCCGGACCTTTGTGGGGTACTTACTCGCCTCCTTTTCCGGGGAGGCCAAACCCACAAGCAACATGGCAAACAAGAAAATTGCGCTGGTCACGGGCGGCAACAAAGGCATCGGCTTCGAGATTGTGCGGGGGCTGCTACAGGCGGGCTGCCGGGTGTACCTAGGCGCCCGCGAGGCCGCCAAGGGCCAGCAAGCCGTAGCGGAGCTAGCCACCGAAGGCGACGTGCTATTCCTCGAAGTGGACTTATCCAACCAAGCGACGCTCGACGCGGCCGCGGCGCACCTGCAACGCGAAGAAGGCCACCTCGACATTCTGGTGAACAATGCGGGCATCAACGTGCCCGGCGACGGTTCGGCAAGCACAGCCGATGTGCGCAGTGTAGAGCAGGTGCTCCAAACCAACTTCGTGGGCACGCTGGCCGCCACCCAAGCATTTTTGCCGCTGGTAAAGCAAGCCGCGGCGGGGCGCATCGTCAACGTGTCGAGTCCGCTGGGCTCGCTCACCATCAGTGGCCAGAATGACTGGGGCCTGCTGGGTTACTCGGCATCGAAAGCCGCGCTAAACATGCTCACCGCGCAGCTAGCCTACGAACTGCGAGATACGGCCATTAAGGTAAACTCGGCCGCTCCCGGCTACACGGCTACTGACCTCAATGGCTTTGCGGGTACTGATACCCCGGCCCAGGGGGCGGCGGAGGCCATCCGGCTAGCGCTATTACCCCCTGATGGCCCTACTGGCACGATGTCTTCTGCCGACGGTCTCTTGCCTTGGTAAGGACTGGCCGCTAAGCGCAGCTAGTACCAGCTAATCGGCTAGGACACTTTTGCTTGGCTACCTCCGGGTAGGCGCCATGTGTCTGGGCTCACCTCGGCACCGCTAGCAGTAGCGCGCTAAAATCAGCCTTCTACCGGGCCCCTGCGTAGGCAGTAAAGACACTTCTTTACTTACTTCTGATGCGCAAACTTCTTTTTATCTTACTGAGCTGCTTACTACTAGTGCCCGCAGCTGGGGCTTGCCCGTGGTGCCGGCCTAAGGTGCAGGCTGGTATCTACACGCCTGCTTACTCGACCAATATGCTGCTGGTGCTGCTGCCGGTGGCGGTGTTGCTGGCCGTGGGCGTGGCGGTGTATTATTGGGATAAACTACGGCCTACGGCCACTACTGCTTATGCTGCCCGCTAGCGTCTTACCCCAACGCCGCACGCCGTTGGTGGCAGCGGGCATTTTGCTAGGCGCGGGCTTGGGCGGCTTCGTCGATGGCATCGTGTTGCACCAGGTGTTGCAGTGGCACAATATGCTGTCGGGGCAGTTGCCGCCCGATACCTTAGTGCGCGCCAAAATCAATATGTACTGGGATGGCCTGTTTCACGCTGCCGTGTGGGTACTCACGGTGGTGGGGCTGCTGATGCTGTGGGCCGCCACCGGCCGGGCCGACGTGCCGCACTCGGGCCGCACGCTGGCGGGAAGCGTGCTGCTAGGCTGGGGCTTGTTTAATGTGGTAGAAGGCCTCATTGACCACGAACTACTGGGGCTGCACCACGTGTATGAGTACACGCCCAACCACTTGCCAGCAGATATGGCCTTTCTGGCATTGGGGGTAGGGTTGCTGGCAGTTGGAGGTGCGCTAATCCGAGCTGGGCGAAAGCAGTAGTTTTTGCTAGCTCGATTTATAGCCCTGGCCTAGCTTGAGCTGATGCGAGTAGGTAGCGTGTACCACTTATTACTAGTAAAGTTTTTGCCGTTAATAATGCGCATTAGTGGGGTGGCTAGGCGCTCGTGTTGCCTTGGCGCGCTTTGTTTCGCTCGCTTCCTTTTTGGTGGGTAGCGCATACTTGTTGGGTAGCCAACGCATGCCTTACTACAAACTAAACGCCGACAGTAGCACCCGAGTTGGATGCTACTGTCGGCGTTTATTCGTAGGCTGACCAGGTCTGCCTTACTTGTTGGTTTTTGGCATGCCGCCGGTTACTTCTAGCAGGCTGCCAGTTGAATAGCTGCCGTCTTGCGAGGCGAAATAGACGTAGGCGGGGGCCAGTTCTTCGGGCTGGCCAGGGCGGCCGAGCATGGTTTCGTCGCCAAACTTGGCCAGGTCTTCCTTCAGCATGGTGCCGGGGATGAGCGGCGTCCAGATGGGGCCGGGCAGCACGGCATTGACCCGGATTTTCTTCTCGCCCAGGTAAGCGGCGAGGCCCTTGGTGAAGGTGTGGATGGCGCCCTTGGTGGCGGCGTAATCTACCTGGTGCGGGTTGCCGACGAGGCCCGCGATGCTACCCGTGTTGATGATGGAGTCGCCTTCCTTCAGGTACGGAATGGCGGCCTGGGCCATGAAGATGTAGCCTTTGATATTGGTATCGAAGGTGCGGTGAATATCCTGCTCCGGAATGGTTTCGAAGTGCTCGTAGCCCTTTTGATAGGCGGCGTTGTTGACCAGGATATTGAGGCCGCCCAGCTCGGTGTGGGTGCGGCTCACGGCCTCGCGGCACTCAATGGCCGAGCGCACATCGGCCTGGATAGCCAGAAACTTACGGCCCTGCGCTTCCACAGCTTTGCCCACTACGGCGGCATCTTCGGCATTCGACTGGTAGAGCACAGCCACATCGGCACCTTCCATGGCAAAGGCCAGGGCCACGGCCCGACCAATGCCCGAGTCGCCGCCCGTGATGAGCGCCACCTTGCCGGTGAGCTTACCCGCGGGCTTGTAGTTCGACATATCCCAATCGGGCTGTTCCTTCATGTCCTCCTGGCTAGTGGGGTAGGACATGGGCTTGGGGCTGATTTCGCTGTTGGTAGGGCGCGGTTCGTTTTGCTCGGTAGACATTCTTTTAGCTAGTTGGTTGCTGACCTTAATACGGCGCTGAACCTCGAAGAGCCAGCCAAGACCTAAATAATTGTTTGTCTTACACCAAATTAGCACGGCCGTAAGCTAATGCGAGCTACGGTGGCACAACCGCTTTCCTCTACTTGGCACAAGCAGCAGGAAACGCAAGTTTTTGCAAGGTTCCTGCCTGCGCAGCGCAGCTTAGCTTGCTTCTGCTGGCCCATTTGCCTAGTAGTGCAGCAGACTACAGCCCTTCCAAACCATTAAGCCAGCTGGTGGCTCAGGGTCGAGCCGG
>CAZZDR010000288.1:0-3104 GCA_964652535.1 uncultured Hymenobacter sp.
GCCTCGGCCCAGCAGCCCGTGCACCACACGCACGACGAAAACTGGAGTGTTCACTTTCAACAGACAGTTATTCAGCAGTGGCACAATGATTTGAGGCCGCGTTACATTGGGGGCAATAGCCTGAAAGCCCGCGAAAACGCTAAGCTTTCGCTTACCACTACACTCTTTCTGGGGCGGCGGCTGTGGAAAGGCGCGGCCGTGTACTTCAACCCCGAGGTGGCCGGTGGCAGTGGCCTGAGCGGTGCTACCGGCATCGGCGGCGCGCCCAACGGCGAAACGTTTCGCATCGGCGACCCCGCGCCACAGGTGTACTTGGCGCGCCTTTACCTGCGCCAGCTGTGGGCGCTGGGAGCTAGCGAAGAGGAAGACGAGGACGACCTCAACCAACTTAAGGGCACCCGCCCCGCCAAGTACCTGGCCCTGAACGTAGGCAAGTTCAGTATTGCCGATTACTTCGACCAGAACAGCTATTCGCACGACCCGCGCACGCAGTTCTTTAACTGGAGCCTGATGAGCGCCGGCGGCTGGGACTACCCTGCCAACGTGCGCGGCTACACCGTGGGCGCGGTGCTCGAATACGTGCAGCCGGGCTTGGCTTTGCGCGCTGGCGTATCGTCGATGCCCACCGATGCCAACGGCCCTACCCTCGACTTTCATTACAATAAAGCCCAGGCTATCACGGCCGAAGTCACCAAAGCGTATAGCCTAAACGGCCGCCCCGGCGCGGTACGCCTGCTGGGCTTTCGCAACCAAGCCGCCATGGGCAGCTATAACCTGGCTGTGCGCCAGGCGCTAGGAACCTCTAATGCGCCCGACGTGACGGCTGCCCGTACCAATGGCCGCACCAAGTACGGCTTCGTGGTGAATGCCGAGCAGGAGATTTCGCCCAACGTGGGCCTTTTCGGCCGCTACAGCTACAACGACGGCCACAATGAAACCTGGGCCTTCACCGAAATCGACCGCAGCCTGAGCGTGGGCCTCACCAGCACCGGCGCCCGCTGGAAGCGCCCCACCGACCGCCTCGGCGTGGCGGCCGTAGCCAACGGCCTCTCGCAAGACCACCGCAATTACCTGGCGGCGGGTGGCTCGGGCTTCATCCTCGGCGATGGCCGGCTCGACTATGGCTTGGAATACATTGGGGAAGTCTACTACAGCATCGACTTTCCGCGCTATCACGCGGCGTTAAGTCCTGACTACCAGATTATCTTTAACCCCGGCTATAACACCAGCCGCTTGCCGGGGCCAGTGCACGTAGTGGCCTTGCGAGTACACGTCGAGTTTTAGGGGGGTAGGGCTAGCTCCCTATTTACCTACGCTTAAGAGGTGGCAAGTACGTCCAACTGCAACTCCTAGGCCGGCAGGGCGTCCTTGCCGGTCTTTCCTTTTTAATTACGAATGCGCAAATTGCTTTTCTCGCTGGCTCTGCTGGCAGCCCTACCCCTCCGCCTGTGGGCCTGGGGCGTAGATGGCCACCGAGCCGTCGGCCTCATCGCCAACAACCACCTCACCGAAAAGGCGCGCCGCCAGGTAACCGCCCTGCTTGGTACCCAAACCCTAGCGCTCGTCAGCACCCAGCCCGACGAGATGCGCTACCTGCCCGAGTACAAGGAAACCGCCCCCTGGCACTACGTAAACACGGCCATGGGCCTGGGCCACGACCAGTATCTGCAAGCCGTGAAAGCCCAAGCGGACCCGAATGCTTACAACGTTTTGATGGCTAAAATCAAGGAAATGCGCGACCCCGCCAAGACCCAGGCGCAGCGGGCCGAGGCGCTCATCTTTGTGGTGCACATCGTGGGCGATATGCACCAACCTATGCACACCGGTCGCGCCGAAGACAAAGGTGGCAACGACATCAAACTCACCTACCGCGGCAAAGACACCAACTTGCATAGCCTCTGGGACAGCGGCCTCATCGACTACCAGGGCCTCACCTACACCGAGATGGGCCAGCAGTACGATGCGGCCGTGCCTACCCCCCTCGCCAAGACGTGGCAAGCCAGCGCCGACCCCGCCGATTGGCTGTTCGAGTCGTACACTATCGCTACCCGGCTCTATGCCGAGTCCGCTCAAAACTTTAATCCTGACTTCCGCTACTACCCGGCCCACGCCGACGTGATGAAGCAGCGCATTCAGCAAGCAGGCATCCGCCTGGCCGCGGTGCTGAATGAAGCATTCAAGTAAACCGTAGCGAGTATACTACACAAAAAAGGCCCGCCGCTTCTGGTCGAAGCGGCGGGCCTTTTTTCGGACTAATCAAGGACTAGCCAATGGCTACATTGCCTATGCGTTAGCGGAATAAACGGTCAAAGTTACGGCAGCTATCGCTTGATGGGCAACCAGTTAAAAATTCCTGAAAAACTTTCATAGTAGTAGAAAGCAGTAAAGCGCATGGTACAGACGGGTTTTGCAGCAAAAACAAGCGGCCGAAATTTTTTGCAAGAAAGGTTTTTCTCCAGGATATTATTGCACCGAAAAAGGAATCCGTAATTTTGCACCGTGAACGCAATCAACCACCAGTGGATGATGCGCGGAGCTGCCCAGCCGGCTGCTCTGCGAAAGGACCGGAAGGCTGTTGCTGCCGTTTCTTTTTCACTTTGCGATTCGTTTCTTCGATTGCCGCCCCATTCGCTTGAGGCGGTTTTTTTGTGCCCGGCCAGCACTCGTACCATTGTGAGTGTAGCCAGCGCTTGCGAAAACGCTGATCTGGTGAATCACGAAAATAGTATCTAAGTATTTGACTACGAAGCGCCCGGCCCTGCTGGGCGCTTTTGTTTTTAACCAATTTTAAGTTGCGGGGGCTTTGTAGTCCGCGACCCCCTAGCCAATCGCGGACTGCAGAGTCCGCGCAACCGTATGCAAAAGCTCCTCACCCGCGTTGCCCAAGCCAATACGCTGCTCTGCGTGGGCCTCGACCCCACCGGTTCGGACGAAGACGTGACGCGCCGCCTACCCCAGGTAATTGCCGAAACTGCGCCCTACGCCGCCGCCTTCAAGCCCAACCTGGCCTTTTTCCTGAGCCGCGACAACGGGGTGCAGCTGCTGCGCCAAACTATCGCTAGCGTGCCCGACGGCATTCCGGTTATCCTCGATGGCAAGTTTGG
>CAZZDR010000289.1:0-3035 GCA_964652535.1 uncultured Hymenobacter sp.
CCCTGTTTGTGATTGGGAGTGCAAAGGTAAGAAGTTTTTTTTACTTTCCAAATTTTATTTTCGATTAAAATAAAATTTTTTGTTTCGGTATTAAGCTCTTTTCGATGTGCTAAAGAGCTTCTTCCGATTTGGGAGTGCAAAAGTACGAAGACTTTTTTACTTTCCAAATTTTTCTTTAAAAATATTTTGTGGCGTTCTTTAATTGAAAAGGTTGCCAGGCCAGTCCCTTTCGGAATGGGAGTGCAAAAGTACGCTTTTATTCTGATGATGCAAATTTTAGTTAAAAAATGTGTGTCTTTTTTTCTACCCGCATTCCACCAATAATACTGTTAATTGAAAATCAACTACTTACTTGCAACAAGGCATAGTTTTGAGCAGGAAGCAGCATCTTAGTGATAATCAGCACAGCTATCGCGAAGGGTTGTGACATCCCCTATAGGTCATGGCCTTACTTGGGTAAGTAATCATGCATGCTTTCTACACAGCCTTATATACTGGTATGAGTTCTCTGCCTTCATAGGCCCTGCTACAGAGTAACCAATACTAGGCTGGTAATTACGAGTACTTCCCTATCGGTTGGTAACAAGCGCTTAAATAACGTCGGCGCTAAACAGGTCGAAGTGTGGGATGAGTTGCGAGATTAGCTATAAAGCATCCAACCTGCTAGACTATAGAGCTGGCCGATCAGGGTAGGGAGCTAGCGATGGCTTCACGTTACTTCTTGCGCAACGCTTTCAATGCCCCGGTCGACCACAGCGCTACCCCCATGAGCACGGGCTGCATGAATAATCGCGCCAGCCGCTTACCATCGGTATCGAGGCCAAAGGCTGATAAATGATGCGTGTATTGGTGAATGTTGCCTGGGAAGATAGCCGCGTAGAACGCCGCTAACCCTAGGCCCATGCGCACCCGGTTTTTTCCCTTCGCTAGAATGAGCGCTACTCCTAGGCTAATTTCGACTACGCCCGAGAGTAGCACCACGGTGTCCTTATCCATCGGTATCCAATCGGGCACCTGCGCCTGAAAATCTTGGCGCACGAACGTGAGGTGACCGGTACCGGCCGTTACCATAAAGCTGCCAAGCAGGTAACGGCCTACGTTTTGGAGCGGAGTAGTGTGGGGGGCAGGTAACTGGGCCAATTGGCGAAGAGCAGCTTTCATATTCCTACTTACGGTAAATAGATAGCCAAGGTGCGGCGCCTACCCCCTACCTCACGGCCAACAACTGCACCGGCTTGCCATTGAAGACAACTTCATCCCCAGCTCGCCGCCCGTGCAGTGCTACTGCCACCGGTGCGCCTGCCGACACGGCCAGAAAGTCTTGCGCCTCGGTCGTAGTGAGCTTGCCTGCCCCAATACTGATGTAGAACAGCCCTAGGCTAGTGCTAACCAGCGCACCCAGCCGCACGGCATCGCTGACTAGCTCGGGGTTGATTTTTTGTAAGGCTCCGAGTAGCTGTTGTGCCTCGTGCAACTGCGCAGCGTGGCGGTCACGCTCTTGCTGCGCCATGGCGCGGCCGGTTTCATACTTATCGCCGGCACTGCTTTTGGTTTCGGAGTTTGAAGACTCCTGCGCGGCGGCCATACCAGCGCGGGCCGCATCGAGTCGCAACTGTGCATAGGCCACGCAGGCGGTGTGGAAGCTAGTTTTTGGCAGCATGATAGGTTCTATTCCTGATAACTATAGCTATTCAGCCAGCCATTGCGTGGCCCAGTACTGACCGGGGCCGAAGAATAGACGCATCACTTCATCTACTAGTTTGGGGCCGTTGGAGCTGTTGGTGAATATTAATAAGCTTGCTTGTTCGCCAGGCAGCGTCATAAAGAAGCCTTTGAAGTTGCCGTTATCGCCCCATTGCCATTGGGCGAGGCCCCGGCTGGTGGTAGCCAGCCCCACGCCGCAAGCCCAAGCAATGTACGGGTCGGCCGCAGTGGTAGGCTGGCCGCAGCGGTTGGCCAGCGTGGCAGGAGTAAGAAGCAGCCGAGCGGTAGCCGGCTGCAAGCCCCTACCCCCACTGAAGGCTTGTAAAAAGCGGCTATAATCGGCTGCGGTAGCATAAAGGCTGAACCCGGCGTTGGGATCAGCAAAGTGATCGATGGGCGATGATTTGCCCGCGCCATCGTGGCCGGCGCTTGCTGTAGCAGCAAACGGCTCGCGCCACCGAAAGCTACTGTTTTTCAGCTTCAATGGTTTAAATATCTCTTCTGTAGCCAGCGTTTCGAACGACTTGCCGGTAAGGTGCTCCAGTGTTTTCTGCAAAAACGCGTAGCCTTCGCCCGAGTAGCTCCAGCAGCTGTCGGGCGCGTATTTCATTACCAAGGCCGACGTTTTCCAACCTGGGCTCGTCGGGTTTTCGGCCCAGTTGGGCAAGCCAGCCGTGTGCGACAGCACCATGCGCGCCGTGATGCGCGCGGCCCGAGGTTGGCCCTGTAACCGGGGGTAGGGGTAGTACTGCAGCAGGGGCTTGTCGAGGTCGAGCAGGTGGCGGTCGTGCAGGCGCAGGGCCACGTAAGTCAGCATTTCCTTGCCCAGCGACGCCGCTTCGAATATAGTAGTAGCCGTAACGGGTTGGCTGCTACCCGCTTCGCGCACGCCTACATGGTAGGCCTCCACTTTTTTTCCTTTAATATACACTACTTGCATGCCCGGCACACCGTAGCGTTGCAGCAGGGCTGTGAGCTCGGCCGCTCGTTGTGCCGAGGCCGCTTGGCTTAATAAGATGCACAGCAACAGTAGTAGTACTCGCTTCATAACGCAAAAGCCACTCCCTGGCTAATCAAGGAGCGGCCTAAAGGTCGGTGGAAATAAGGAGGCTAGCCTAGTGCGCCTTCAGCCAGTTGTCGCCGGTGCCTACTTCTACTTCTAATGGCACGCCGCGGGGTAGGAGCAGCGCAGAAGTCATCAGTTCGCGGATTTTAGGCGTGATGTACTCCACTTCCTCGCGCACGGCGTCGAATACGAGTTCGTCGTGCACCTGGAGTATCATCTTAGTACCTAGCTTCTCGCGCTCCAGCCAGTCATGGATATTTATCAT
>CAZZDR010000290.1:0-3007 GCA_964652535.1 uncultured Hymenobacter sp.
GAAATCTGGTCGGCAACTTTATCGGGGTGGCCTTCCGAAACCGATTCGGAAGTGAACAGATAGGGCATGGCAAAGGGCTAAACAAACAAAAACCCGCCCATCGGGCCGGTAAGGGGCACGGGCGGGCGGGCTGTAAAACTAGTCATTAAATACTGACCAAGCGTGCCTTGGGTCACTAACTTGGCACGGGTAGCTTTTCGCAGACTAGTACTATGAAGCGTCCTCGCAGGTCGGTAGTGGCGAATAAATAAATGTCGCCGCCCTCGCGAATGCCCGTGTGCCGTCGAAAATCAGCTACTGACTCGGGAAAGTTGCGGGTCGTGACGTGCGCCCTACCCTCAGGCCCCAAGTGAGCTTTGAGAGCAGGCCCATCAGCTTTTTCCGTCGCCAGAATTTTAAAAATGCGACCCGGAAAATCAGCGCGCAGCTCTTGGTTAGTGTAGAGATGGCTATGTTGCTGTAGCTTAAGCAGCTCGAAGGCCGAGCCAATACTTTTGAATGCGCCGGCTTTTAAAATGGCGGCGTTGGGCTCGTAGAGGTACTGCTGCGCCTCGGCGTAGCGCGGTACGGCGCGGGCCTCACGAGCGCGGTTGAGGCGGAATTCCTGTTGACTGCCGTCGCGTCGCAGGTTCACAGCTAGGCGCTCGGGGTCGATAGCTGGCTCGGCACCCAACTCATATAAAACTTCTTTTACCTCATTATCTACCGCTACCACCCACAGCCGGCGCACATGCTGTAGCTCCTGAATGGCCAGCTCGATATCGAGCATAGGCGATGTTTTGAGTAAAATGCGTGGGGCGTGGCGCAAAAGCAGGGGTAGGAGGCGCGGCACATCGGGCTCGCAGTCGGCAAGCTTAAAAGCCTTGCCGCCCCGCTTGTCGCGCCGGGCCGGGTCCAGGTATAGCCAGTCGTACGTACGGGCGCCCTGCTTTAGAAAAGCGGCGGCATCCCCCGCGTGCGTGGCAATGTTGCTAATGCCCAGCTGGCGTAAGTTGTACGCCACCACTTCCGTCAAGTGCGCATCACGCTCTACGTAGTCTACCTGCTCGACTACGGCGGCAAAGTGCGCCGCATCGGCCCCGAAGCCACCCGTTAGGTCGGCCAGGCTGCTAGAACCCGCTACCAGCGCGGCTTTATAGGTAGCCGTGCGTTCGGAGGATGCTTGCTCGACAGAGAGCGCCGGCGGAAAAATCAACTCTTGGTTGTCGGCCCAAGTGGGCAGCTTGAGGCGGGCTTTTTGGCGGGCTTGAATTTGACGTACCAGCTCAGGCACGGGTAAATTCGGGTGGCGGCGGGCTTGCAGCGCCAAATGCGCGGGGTCGTCGTGCAAGTGGGCGGCCACGTAGCGTCGGGCCGCCTCGGGTAAAGGAAACTCCATGGTGCAGCTACTAACGAAAAAAACGGCAGACGGGTGCATTGCCCGCTCCAAGTGGGCTTTGAGGTAGCGAGAGGGGGTAGGGAAGGAAACTCTCCCCGCTAGCTATAGCTGCCAGCGCAACGCCAAGCCCGGCCGGCCATAAAGTGCCGCCATGCCTACGCTAGCGGGCCGCAGCCGCGGCCACGCGCCGCCATGCGCCCTGGGCAAATCTGTATTGTAGTTATCAACCGCCTGCTTTAAATGTTCATTGGTGTGGCGATTGATGAAAATGGTGGCCAATAGGCTTACCGCCGCTACGCCGGCCGCCGCTTGCTGCGCCGTATTGAAATAAACTGGGTCGCCGTGGCTGAATACCTGCGATCCATATAGTCCTACAGCGCCCACTAACAGTCCTTTGTCAATCAGATAAAAGGTTTTCTGGCGCTTGTACTGGTCTAGCTCGCGCAGGGCCATGGAGTTGCTGGCCAGGTAGGGCCGCAGCTTGCCACCAAAAAAGCCAGCGTTTTGGTAGTCTTCGCCGGTTTTTCCGGGGGGTAGGAAATAGAAATTATGCTGGGCACCATACTGGCGGCGCGCCTGGTCCTCGGGCGAGAGGCGAATGGTAGCTGGCGTGGCCTGCTGTGCCTGGGCCAAGTGGGTAGTACTGCTTAAACTAAAAATAGAAAAAGAGATTGCTAACCAATGAATTGTAGAGTTCATGCTAAATAAAGAATAATAGAATAGATAGCAAATATAGCCAGTGTGTGTACGGTCCCAACACCCAAACAAAGCCTTATCTTTGCGGTTGAAACGCAATACCTTTCATTTGCCGATTATTATGGTAGCGACCAAGTCTACGACCTACGTTCCTTATAAAGTAAAAGATCTTAGCCTAGCCGAGTGGGGCCGCAAGGAGATTCGTCTGGCCGAAGCCGAAATGCCTGGCTTAATGTCGCTGCGCACGGAGTTTGGTCCTAGCCAGCCGCTGAAAGGCGCGCGCATTGCCGGCTGCCTGCACATGACTATCCAGACGGCGGTGCTTATTGAGACGCTCATTGCGCTCGGCGCCGACGTTACCTGGTCTTCGTGCAATATCTTCTCGACCCAGGACCACGCTGCTGCTGCTATCGCGGCCGCTGGCATTCCGGTATATGCCTGGAAAGGCATGAGCGAGGAGGAGTTCAACTGGTGCATCGAGCAAACCCTCTTCTTTGGCGAGGAGCGCCAGCCGCTCAACATGATTCTCGACGACGGCGGCGACCTCACCAACATGGTGCTCGACAAGTTTCCCGAGATGGCTGCGGGCATCAAAGGTGTTTCGGAAGAAACCACGACCGGTGTGCTGCGCCTAATTGAGCGCGTGAAAATGGGTTCACTGCCCTTCCCTGCTTTCAACATCAACGACTCGGTAACGAAGTCGAAATTTGACAACAAGTACGGTTGTAAAGAGTCGGCCGTAGACGCCATTCGCCGGGCTACCGACGTGATGATGGCTGGTAAAGTGGCTGTAGTGGCTGGCTACGGTGACGTAGGAAAGGGCACCGCTGCCTCGCTGCGCGGTGCTGGTGCCCGCGTTATCGTAACCGAAATTGACCCCATCTGCGCCTTGCAAGCCGCTATGGATAGCTACGAAGTGAAAAAGATGGAGAA
>CAZZDR010000291.1:0-2982 GCA_964652535.1 uncultured Hymenobacter sp.
ACGCCCGTGCGCCCCGAAGAGTTTGACTTAATTCTGGCCCTGAGTGAGGGGTAGCAAATGCGGTGTAAGCAGCTGAGCAGCACCAAGCGCGGCTGTAAGCGTACCAACCGAGGATAAGGGATTGGAGGCGCAAAAAGGCGCGTAGCAAAACCTTCTAAAAAGGGTTATCTTCGTGATAGACCGGCCAACTATTCGCGCCGGGGACATGTTGCGGAGCTCGCTATGAAACACTTCTTCGCTTTTTTACTAGGCTGCTTGCCACTGCTGGGGCAGGCCCAGCGCCCGACGCCCGCGCCTACGCCCCCCGATGCCCCCGTGCAGGTGGCCCGCGCCGAGCTGCTGCTCGACCCCGCCAATGACGACGTGCAGGTACAAACTCTGCCCACCGATACAGCCGTGGTGCTCTTCATCCGGCACGAGCAGCCCGGCATGCGTAAGCCGCGCTACGTGTTCCAGCACTACGGGGCCAACCTACACCTGCGCAACGAGGTAGACGTGGAGATTGGGCCCGAGTTTGAGATGAAGCGCGTGTGCGCTGAGCCAGGGGTAGTGTATGCGCTACTGCGCGCGCCCGCGACCCCAGGCCGCCTGCTGGCCGTAGCCTACGACGTGCGTGGTGGCCAGGTACGCCTACAGTCGTTCGATACCAAACTGTGCCGCGATGTGGTGGCCCTCAAGGCTATGGATGGCCGCCTGCTAGTGAACGTGACCCTTTCGGACCAGCAGCACCAAACCGTGCTGTTGCTCGACGTAGCCAACGGGCACTTCCAGTTCCTACCCTCCCTCTACGAGCCGCTCAATACCGAGCTGACTAGCGTGGCCGACCGCCCGGCTGGCCGCGCCGAGTTTGTGCTCAGCCAAAGCAATGGTCGCAAGCAGCGTCTGTTGCTCAAGCGCCTGTCGGCCAGCCGCGGCGAGCTGCTAAACTCCGAGCTGGTGCAAACCGAGAGTGAGCGCAGCCTGCTCACGGCTCAGCTTAGCTCGCCCGAAGACACCACTACGCGCCTGCTGGCTGGTACCTACGGCCTGCGCGACCTGCGCTACGCCCAGGGCCTGTTTGCCACCGACCTCACCAGCCGCCCCGCCGCCGACGCCAACGCGGCCAGTGCCCGGCCGGCCCTGCGCTTCTACGATTTTAAGCGCTTCCGGCATTTCCTCGACTACCTCAACCCTACCCACGAGGCCCGGGTGCGCGGCCGCACCGCCCGCCGCGAGGCCCGCGCTGCCAGCCCGTTGCGCTGGCACTACCACCTGCTACTGCACGAGCTGCTGCGCCAGCCCGACGGCGGCTACACGCTGGTGGCCGAGGTTTACACGCCGCAGTACAACTACTCTAGCTACGGCAGCCCGATGCTGATGAACTCCTACCCCCTCACCGGGCGCTATAATGGCTACGGCTACGGGGGCTCGGGCTCCAACCGCACCTTCGTGGGCTTTCGCACCACGCACGTGCTAGTGTGTGGCTTTGATAAACGAGGCAACCTGCTGTGGGATAACAATTTCGTGGTAGGCCCTGGCCTGGTGCGCACCGCGCTAGAAGAAGCCGTGCAGCCCTTGCAGCTGGCCGATGGCCGCCTCATGTTGGCTTACCTGCTCGATAATGAGCTGCACTACAAGCGCGTCAGCCAGAGTGAGGCCAGCCCCAACGATACTAAAGTAGACCTGCTGACCTCGGCCGCCGCCGCACCCGATAAAGTGCTTGATGTGCAGCAGCCCGACCTGCTGCCCTGGGCCGATAACCAGTACGTGGCCAGCGGCTTCCAGCGCCTGCGGCCCACGCGCGGCGAAGAGCGCCAAGTGTTCTTCCTACAATTGCTGAAGTTCTGAGACGCGGCCGGCCGACCTTTGCGGGTGCTGTCCCGTTGGGGCCAGTTTTGTGCTATGCTGCTACCTTTTGCTGAAACCCCCGTGGCGGGGCTGCTCGCCACGCACACCGGCCACCCCCGCGAGGCGGGCCTCGACGAAGCCGGGCGCGGCTGTCTGGCGGGGCCCGTTTTTGCGGCTGCCGTCATCCTACCCCCCGATTTTGCGCCGCCTTTCCTCAACGATTCGAAGCAGCTCACGGCGCGGCGTCGCGAAGCCTTGCGCGCCACCATCTGCGCCGAGGCGGTCGCCTGGGCCGTGGGCGAAGCCAGCGTAGCCGAGATCGAAACCCTTAATATTGCGCAGGCCAGCTACTTGGCTATGCACCGGGCAGTGGCCGCACTGGCCGTGCCTGCCGCACATCTGCTCGTCGATGGCAACCGGTTTCGGCCCTACCCCGGCCTGCCGCACAGTTGCGCTGTGGGAGGCGATGGCCGATTTCGGCACATCGCGGCCGCTTCTATCTTGGCCAAGACCTTTCGCGATGAGTACATGAGCGCCCTGGCTATTGAGTTTCCAGCCTATGGCTGGGCCCAGAATGCGGGTTATCCTACTGCCGCGCACCGCGCTGCGCTACGCGCGTACGGCCCGACCCCCCATCACCGCCTAAGCTTTCGCTTGCTTTGAATACGAGCGCTCACCGCGCAGTACTACCCGTTATTCTTTAGCTTGAGCAAGTCGAGGAATAGGCTAAAGCCATCGACGGTACCGCCACCCTCGCCCCCAAACGAATCGAAGGTGAGGGGCTTGATGATGTAGCCGCTCACGCCCAGGGCGCTGGCTCCTGAGCGGTCGGTATCGAGGTCCGACGTGGTCATAATGAACACGTTGAGGTCGCTGAACTCGGGGTCGGCTCGCAATATTTTGAGCAGCTCTAGGCCGTTGAGGCGGGGCATGTTCAGGTCGAGCATGACTAGGCTGGGGCGCGCTATTTTGTCTTCTCCATTTTCGCCACGCAGCATATTCAGCGCTTCGCGGCCGTTGCGGGCGTGCACGAGTGGCACTGCAATATTCTGCTTGCGGAGCTCTCGCTGCACATTCATAACGTCCATTTGGTCGTCTTCAACTAGGAGAATGCAGGGAGCGGCAGGCGACGAAAGGGGCGACATGGGGTAAAAA
>CAZZDR010000292.1:0-2924 GCA_964652535.1 uncultured Hymenobacter sp.
GGGCCGAGCGCGGGCATCGCCATTTTTACGAGCATCGCCTCGGCCTACACCCAGCGCCAGGTGCGGCCGAAGATGGCCATGACAGGCGAAATCACGCTGCGCGGCCGGGTGCTGCCAGTGGGCGGCATCAAGGAAAAGCTGCTAGCCGCGCGCCGGGCGGGCATCGATACCATCATCCTGTCGCCCAAAAACCGCAAGGACGTGGAGGAGATTCCAACCGACTACCTTAAGGGCGTGCATATTCACTACGCCGAGCGGGTTGACGATGTGCTGGCCGTGGCGCTGCTACCTGAGCTGGTAGCTCGCCCTCAGAAGCTACCCGTGCGCGACGAAGCTCCTACCCCCCCCGGCCCGAGCGTGGAGGTACAATAACGTGTAGGGTAAGCGTTAGCTTGCCAGCGCCTGGGTGCCCATTTCCTCGGGCGCCGACAAGCCAACGCTTACCCTACACGCGTTACCTTGTTCGTATGAAACAACTCTTACCGTTTCTCATGCTGCTTCCGCTTGCTGCCCAGGCGCAGTTGGGGGGGCGCACGGCATTTCCGTTTCTGGCCCTACCCCCCTCGGCGCAGCTAGCAGCGCTAGGCGGCATGACGGCTTCGGCGCGTAGCAACGACCCCACGCAATTCTTTGCCAGCCCAGCGTTACTGCATCCTGGCATGGACCACTCGGCTGCTGTGAGCTACGTGGCCTACGTAGCCGACATCAAGCAAAGCAGTATAGCCTACGCTTTCAACACCGAAAAGCGCGGGCGCTTTGGACTGGGGCTGTCGTACCTGAACTACGGCAGCCTAGAGAACTACGATGCAGCGGGGAATTCGCTGGGCACGTTCGCAGTGAATGAGTACGTGCTAGCGGCAGCTGATTCCTATACCTGGGGCAGGTTTACGGCGGGCATCACGGCCAAGCTGGCCGTGTCGGGCATTGCGGGCAACCGCGCCGTGGGCCTGGCCGGCGACGCGGGCGTGCTCTTCAAACCCCACGAAGACCAAGACTTTACGGTAGGCCTGGTAGTGAAGAATGCGGGCTATATGCTTAAACCCTACACCGCCGCCGCCCGCGAGCCCTTACCACTCGATGTGCAGTTGGGCACCACCATCAAGCCCGAGCACATGCCGCTGCGCTTCACCTTCACGGCCCACCACTTGCAGCAGTGGGATATCCAGTACCTCGACCCTAGCTCGACCACAACCAATGCGGCCGGCGACACCGTGCGGGCCCGCAAAAACTTTGGTGATAACCTGGTACGGCATCTTACAGTGGGCGCCGAGTTGCTGCTGGGCAAGGGCCTGAGCCTGCGTATGGGCTACAACCACCTGCAGGCTCGTGAGCTACGCCTCGACAACGTGGGCGGTGGGGCAGGTTTCAGCTTTGGAGCCATGGTACGAATTTCGCAGTTCCAACTCGATTACACGTATGCTACCCTACAGGCGGCGGGTAGCAGCAATTATTTCACGCTCAGCCGCCGGTTTGGCGCTTCTCCTACCCCCTCACCCACGCAGTAGTTACTTCGCGCGGAGCTGCGCGAAACCTTCTTTTATGCTAGACAATACCTTCCTGACCCCAGCCCAAATTGTGGCTGAACTCGACAAATACATCATTGGCCAGCACGAGGCCAAGCGCCACGTGGCCATTGCGCTGCGCAACCGCTGGCGCCGCCTGCACGCCCCAGCCGAGATGCAGCAGGAGATTGTGCCCAACAACATCCTGATGATTGGGGCCACGGGCGTAGGCAAAACCGAGATTGCCCGCCGTTTGGCTTTCCTGGCCGATGCGCCCTTCGTGAAAGTAGAGGCAAGCAAGTTTACCGAAGTAGGCTACGTAGGCCGCGACGTAGAAAGCATGGTGCGCGACCTGGCCGAGCAAGCCGTGAGCCGCTTGCGCCAGCGCCGCCAGGAGGCCGTAAAGGTCCAGGCGGCCCAGGCCGTGGAAGACATTATTCTCGATGCCCTCATTCCGCCCATCAAAGTACCCGCTAAAGATGGCGGCAGCGGTGGCCGCACTAACCTGGGCTTCGGCATTGGGGAAGCCAGCGCCGACGATGCCCTACCCCCCTCCTCCGACCAAGAACTGAACGAACGCACCCGCGAACGCTTCCGCCAGAAAATCCGCAACGGGGAGCTGGAAGACCGCCACATTGAAATCAATGTGGCGCAGGGTGGCCCCAACGTGGGTATTATGGGCGCGCCGGGCATGATGGACGAGGCCACCATGTCGGGCCTGCAAGACATGCTGGGCTCGATGCTGCCCAAGAAAACGCGCAAGCGCAAAGTAACCGTAGCCGAGGCCCGTAAGGTGCTGCTCGACGAGGAAGCCGCCAAGCTCGTGGACATGGACGAAATCAAGGAAGAAGCCATTCGGCAAACCGAAAACTCAGGCATCATCTTCATCGACGAAATCGACAAGGTAGCTACCAGCGGCAGTGGCAAAAGCGGTGGCCCCGACGTAAGCCGCCAGGGCGTGCAACGCGATTTGCTGCCTATCGTGGAAGGCTCAGCCGTGAACACGAAGTACGGCATTGTCAATACCGACCATATACTGTTTATCGCCGCTGGTGCCTTCCACGTAAGTAAGCCCAGCGACCTGATACCCGAGTTACAGGGCCGCTTCCCTATCCGCGTCGAGCTTCAAAGCCTGACTAAGGATGACTTCTACCGCATCCTCAAAGACCCCAAAAACGCACTTACTAAGCAATACCAAGCCCTGCTGGCGGCCGAAGACGTGCAACTCACTTTCGAAGACGAAGCCCTACTCAAGCTGGCTGATATTGCTGCCGAGGTCAACAGCGAAGTCGAAAATATCGGCGCCCGCCGCCTGCACACCGTCATGAGTCGCTTGCTCAACGAGTTGCTCTTCGATGTGCCCGATAAGATTGCGGCCGGTGCGCAGCTCACCATCACGCCCCAGCTCGTGGAAGAGCGCCT
>CAZZDR010000293.1:0-2919 GCA_964652535.1 uncultured Hymenobacter sp.
CTGCGCCTGAAGAACTTTGCCGAGGTTGACCCTATGGGCGATAAGCCCTGGAGCACCAACTACCTGCGCGAGTGCTACGCCCAGGGTGCTGAGAAATTTGGTTGGAGCCAGCGCAACCCTACCCCCGGCGCCACCCGCGATGGCGACTGGCTAGTAGGCCAGGGCATGGCCATGGGCATCTACCACGCCTCGCGGGCCAAAGCCAGTGCCCGCGCCCGCCTGCTGCCCGACGGCACGCTGCTGGTGCAAAGCGCCACTGCCGACGTAGGCCCCGGCACAGCCACCGTGATGACCCAGGTGGCGGCCGACGCTAGCGGGATTGCCCCCGAAAATATTCGTTTCGAGTTGGGCGACGCGGCCTACCCCCCCGCGCCCGGCCAATTTGGCTCGCACACGGTGGCCTCGGTGGGCGCGGCCGTGCACGGCGCCTGCCTGGCGCTGCGCCAGCAACTGGTCAACCTGGCGTTTAGTATGCCCGATTCACCTTTCGCCAAGGCTAAAATCGCCGATGTGGTAGCGGCTGGCGGCACGGTGCACCTGGCTAGCCACCCTGCCACCAGCCGCAGCTACGGCGATGTGCTGCGCCAGGCTGGCCAGCCCGCGCTCGAAGTCGTGCACGAGTCGCCCGAAGTGCCGGAGCAAGGCGAGAAGTCGAGTAAGTCGTTCGGAGTCTGCTTTATAGAGGCGCGCGTGCACGCCCACACACACGAGGTACGTGTGAGCCGCATCGTGTCGGCCATTGATGCAGGGCGTATCATGAACCACCAAACCGCCCGCAGCCAAGTGTACGGCGCCCTCACCTGGGGCCTCGGCCTGGCGCTGATGGAAGACGCCGTACTCGACCACCGCTTCGGCCGCATCACCAACCACGACCTCGCCAATTATCACGTGCCCGTCAACGCCGACATGCCCCTGCACATCGACGTCATTTTCATCGACAAGCCCGATGACTACCTCGACCCCATGGGTGCCAAAGGCCTGGGCGAAATCGGCATCGTGGGCGTCAGTGCCGCCATTGCGAATGCCGTGTATCACGCCACCGGCAAGCGCGTGCGGGACTTGCCCATTACGCCGGATAAACTGGTGGCCAAGGAGGGTTGAAAAATCTCATATCCGAAAAGGCAACCCCGTAATCTCGTTGAATAGTCGTATCTAATTCGTGCAAAAAATTGCGAAAACATCGAATGACTTCATCCTTTTTAAGGATGAGATTAGTACCATTCTGTACCCAGGCAGAGAAAATGCCATAATGGTGCTCGTCAGTTCTAACAAGGTGTAAAACCGGGTTCTCCTGATATTCATCTGATGAGTAATCAAAATCAGAAGTTGGCTTTGTTTTCAATTCGTACAGCCAGACATTGACACTGATAGCTAGGTCTAAGAGCGAAACTCCTTCCTCGCTAAAAAAAGCGGTGTCATTGATAACAATGGTCAGCGTTCCGTCTACCGCAAACGGAGGGTACTTTAGAAGAAGTTCTTGCGTGACATCTGTAACAGTAAAGCTGAATTTCATATCAGAGCAATAGCTTACCCCAGCTGCGCCTTAAACAGCTTCAACGTGCGCTCCCAGGCCAGTTTAGCGGCCTCGGCATTGTAGCGGGCGGGCGAGGTGTCGTTGTTAAAGGCGTGGTTAACGCCTTCGTACACAAATAGCTCGTAGGGAATGTGCGCAGCTTTCAGGGCGGTTTCGTAGGCCGGGATGCCGGCGTTGATGCGCTGGTCGAGGCCGCCGTAGTGCAGCAGCATGTTGGCCTTTATTTGGGGCACGTCTTCGGCCTTGGGTTGCTGGCCGTAGTAGGCCACGGCGGCGTCGAGCTTGGGGTCGTGCACTGCCAGCTGGTTGGCGAGCCCGCCGCCCCAACAAAAGCCCACGCAGCCGGTATGGCCGTTGCTTTCGGGCCGGGCGCGCAGGTAAGTAAGGGCCGCGAGGTAGTTGTTCAGGTTTTTGGCTGGGTCGAGCTGGCCGATTAGCTCGCGGCCCTTGTCCTCGTCGGCGGGTGTGCCGCCCAGTACCGACAGCGCATCGACGCCCAGCGCGAGGTAGCCGGCCTGCGCCACGCGGCGCGTCACGTCCTTGATGTGTGGCGTAAGGCCCCGGTTTTCGTGGATGACTACTACCGCGCCGCGCTTTTTCTTACCCTTGGGGTGCACCAGGTAGCCGCTCACGGGCGCCCCATCGCCGGGCCAGGTCACGGTTTCCTCCACCAAGTCGGCGGCCAGGGGCGAAATAGTAGCCGCCTGCGCATAGCCGGGCTCCAGCACCGAGAGGGCCGTGGTGGCTAGGGCCACGCTGCCCGCCAGCAGCAGCAGGCGGTCCAGAAACTCTTTACGCGAAAGCGGGCGGTGCGTGTACTCGTCGAATAAGTTGATGATGCGCTGGTCCATAGGAGGGGGGTAGGGAAGGGGAAGCAAGATACCGCCAGTAGGTTTCCGCGCAGGGTTCCGGGGTGTGAAAACGCCGGGCAGCGCGTTTTCACAAGCTGGTAGCTAGCTGCCAGAAATAAGCCGCCGAAAGCCGCAGCCGGCTGCCGTACCAGCTGAATAACTCGCCGTCCACGACTTGAATTTTGGCGGCTGGGCAAATCTCCTGAAATTCAGCTAGATGCTTGGCGCCAAAGGGGTAGGGCTCCGAGGATAATAGAATGTGCGCCGGTGCGGCAACGCGCAGTTGCTCCGGCGTTATTTCCGGGTAGCGGCCCAGGTCGGCAAACGCATTGCGCAAACCCGCGCGGCGCAGCATATCGTCGATGAAGGTGCCGCTGGCCGCTACCATATAGGGCTTGCGCCAGATAAAATAGGCGGCCGTAGCCGCGGCTGCCGGCGGGGTGAGCGCCGCGAAGGAAGCCGCGATTTCGGTGGCCAGCGTTTCGCCCTGCTCTTTTTTGCCCGTAATGAAAGCGACGCGCTTAATCATGTCCA
>CAZZDR010000294.1:0-2907 GCA_964652535.1 uncultured Hymenobacter sp.
AGCTCCGTGGCCTGGCTCACGCCCGTCACCACTACCTGCCCGATTTCGGTGGCCGCGGGCGTCAGGCTCACGGCCAAAGGCTGGCTGCTGCCGGTATCAATCGTCTGGCTGACTGTGTTATACCCTAGCGAAGTTATCTGCACCGTAAAGCGGCCTCGCGGCAAGTTGCCGAAGCTAAAGCGGCCGTCGGCGTCGGTCGCCGTGCCCTGCTTGAGGTCCGGAAACACCACGTTGGCGCCCGGTAGCGGCTCGCCCGTTTTGGCGTCGGTGAGGCGCCCGCTAAACACGGCCGCCACACGGCCACGGCTGGCCGCAGTAGCTGGCCCAGCCTGTGCCGCCGCGGCAAATGAAAAACCCACGGTGCTGCCCAGCAGCACCAGCGAAAAAGTACGAAGCATATAATACCACGAAAAAAGGGGGTAGGCAGGGTGTACCCGCCTCCGCAAACAAGCCCCAGCCAGCGGCCAGAGTCTGTTTGCATTTTCTCTAAAACCAAACCAGAGAAAATCGGAGTGGCCCGGCGCATAGGCCTGGCCTCAAGCGGTTGCTACCCAGCTGGATAAAGCCAAGTAGCCGGCAGCTGCCCTAAAAATAATACGAAGCGTTTGGGGGTTGCCTACGCCCGGGGTGGCCCTCTCAGGGCGGTGCGCCGCAGCGCCCCTGCTAGGCCTGCCCGCGGCGGGGCCACGGCCAGCGCCTGGTAGCGCGGCCGCCGCTGGGGCACTGGCACCACCACCGGCGCCGCCGCCGTGTAGGCCACGTTATAGAATTGCTCGGTGTGGCAGTGGGTGTGGCGGGGGGTAGCTAGCTCCTCGCTTTGGCGGCGTGCGGTAGCCACATCGGTAGTGTGCCGGTGGGCGTGCAGCGTTAGCACCCACGCCTCGGGCAGCAGCGTCCGCCCGAGGCAGAACAACAGCAGCATGGCGAGATAAGGGCGAACGATGGGCCGCAAAGCAGTAACGCGAAGTGAATCAGGTAAAAGAATACCTGCTAGCACCGATAGTTGCACCGGCCCGACAAAGTTAGGAGCGAAGCGGCCTAAAAACTCTTATTATTGTAACAATGTTGCAACGATAAGTTGCGCCAGCGGTTTGTCAGCTTCCTTAAGCCATGTTGCTCCGAGCTAGTGGGGTAGGGCTGAGCCGCTAGCGTATCTTGCAGACTAGTTTGCCACTCGGTAGTCTCACTACTTGCCCTTGCCCCACTTCCCAACCCTTCTCCTTCGCGCGCTTGGCCTGGGCATGGTGCTACTGGCTACCCCGGCGGCTGCCCAATCGCCGGCGTCCGGGCTGGTAGGCCGCTGGGAGATGCGGCAAATCAGCTTCGTGGCTACCCACGCAGTCGCCCCCGAACTGCTGGCCCGCATGGATAACCCCGAGGTAGCCGCGCTCAACCAAGCGGTGGCGGCCGGCGAGGCGCGCCTGCTGGTCGAGTTTGGCCCCGATGGCACCTATCAGTTCCGAATTACCCATGCGGGCCAGCCCGACCACCTCGAAACGGGCACCTACCAGCTGCGCGCCGACACGCTGCTGGCCCAAAGCGCTGGCTCGCCGGGCGGCTCATCTTTTCACGACCAGCACCTAGTGCAGCTAACGCGTCGCAAGCTGGTAGTAGCATTTTTGGTAGGTGATGACCTGCCTGGTATTATGGAAGAAGTAGAATACCGGCGCGCCCGCTAGTTCTCCGGCAGAGGTTTAATAGCTCAAGCTAAAATCGGCCTGCACTGGCTCAGCGGGGTTAATAACATAAAAAGTATATTTTTCTTAGTCTTATTCGTTATTCTGTAAATTTTCTCGTAAGTTGGGAGTTCTTTGTGAAAAAGAAATCCAAAAAAATAGGATTTTTTAAGTTTTCGTACCTATTTGCATGATTGTTTCCTGCGCGAAAGAACTTTGGGTTCAGCATGACGAGGCGCTAAATATGATCCGCGTGGCCTGGGCGGGCGGGCGTAATATGCGGGGCTTTCGCGATGCGTTTAGCAGATTGCAAAAGTTGGTGGCCCGCACGGGGGTAGGGCGCGTAGTGTTAGACTTGAATGCGCTGCCCGATGTATCGGTGTATGACCAGCTGTGGTTAAGCACCGTACTGATGCCCGCAGTGCTAGTGTTACCACTCAAGCAAGTCATTATCGTGCTGTCGCCCAAGCACGTATACAACCACCAGGTACTGGAAGGACTGCTGCTAGCAGTGCAGATGCTGATTCGGTTCGATGTGCAGATTTTTGCGCAGCCCGACGCCGCTCTGCAGTGGCTCACCGACGACTCGCCCCGCCTCGCCAGCTTGCAGCGCGAGTGGGCGCAGCACTACGGCCCTACCCCCCCAAGCGACGAGGTGGCCGAACCTCGGCCCGGCTACCAGACCAAAAAGCCCCCCCGGCTGTCATCCTGACAGCTACTAGCAGCTTGGAATAGCCTTTGAAATGCAAGGCTGACTAGCGGGCGCTGCCTGTTAGTCAGCCTTTTATTATTTCCCATCCTTTTGCTATTTCCATGTCCGAAACCGGCTCCATCTCCATCCATACCGAGAACATCTTCCCTATCATCAAGAAGTTCTTGTATTCTGACCACGAAATTTTCCTGCGTGAGCTGGTCAGCAACGCCGTCGATGCTACCCAGAAGCTGCAAAGCCTGGCCCGTCAGGGCGAGTTTAAGGGCGAGCTGGGCGAGCTAAAAGTGCGCGTGACCGTGGACAAGGACACCCGCAAAATCACGGTGTCGGACCACGGCCTGGGCATGACGGCCGAGGAAATAAAGAAGTACATCAACCAGATTGCCTTCTCCGGCGCCACCGAGTTTGTGGAGAAGTATAAGGAGACGGATGCTACCGCGAAAGACCAGATAATCGGGCAGTTTGGCCTGGGCTTCTACTCGGCCTTCATGGTGTCGAAAGAAGTGGAAATCTGGTCGA
>CAZZDR010000295.1:0-2787 GCA_964652535.1 uncultured Hymenobacter sp.
GGCACCCGTTGGGATTTTGGCGATGGCAGCCCCGCCGCCACCGGCGCCACCGTGCAGCACACCTACCAGCAGGCGGGCCGCTACCAGCCCAGCGTGAGCCTGCGCTACCTCAATGAGCAGTGCGAAACCACGGCCCCGCTCGCCGCCATCGAGGTGCAAAACCAAGTCATTCCGAACGTCATTACGCCCAACGGCGACGGCAGCAACCAGTACTTCCGCCTACCCCCCAGCTGCGCGCCTCAGCTCCAGCTGTTTTCGCGCTGGGGCCAGCAGGTGTACGAAACCGCCGCCTACCAAAACGACTGGGACGCCACCGGCCAGGCCGCCGGCACCTACTACTACTTGCTCACCTACCCCGATGGCCGCCGCCTAAAGGGTTGGCTGGAAGTGATTAAGTAGCAAGTGCTACCTAGAGAGGTTTCTGAGTCGCTCTACAGTAGCGCGGACTTTTAGTCCGCGAGTACTAGGCGTGCTCACTAGCGGACTAAAAGTCCGCGCTACTTAGCTGGCCGTACCCTATTTCCGAAGCCACTCTAAGTAAATCTTTCGAATAACGAAGGGGGGTAGGAAGCGGGGCCAGCCCCGCTTCCTACCCCCGCTGCTGCTACTTAACGGCCCGGCGCGTGACGGTGCCGCTGGCCTTGTTCACGTCGAAGGCAGCCTTATTGGGCATCCGGCCGGCCCAGTCGGTGCGGGGCACCAGCACCTGCCAGCTAGCATCGGCGTCTAGAATAGCCGCCGAGTCGAGCCGGTACAGGGCCGAGTCGGGTTGCAGGCCCAGGTAGCGGCGCACGGCGGTGCGGGCATCTTCGGTGGTGGGTGCGCCAGGTGAGGCAGTGGCGGTTGGCGCAGTAGCAGCGGCAGTTGGCCCGGTAGGAGCGGTAGCCGACTGGCAAGCCGCCAGCGTCACCAGCAGCGAGGTTGATACCAAAATCTTCATGCGGCAAAGCTAGGAGCAACTACCGGCCTGCGCTAGTAGCCGATTGGGCGATTTGGTTGTTATAGCCCCATTCCTGTCTTTTTATTACGAATGTCCACTACTTCTCCCGCCCCGCTGCTCAGCCCCGAGCGCCTAGCTTCGGCTTACTCCTACGCCGCTTACCGTCAGCTGCTTGATGGGTTGTTAGCCGAAGGCAAAACCACTGGCCCACAGCAGACGCCCGAGCTGCTGGCCTACGCCCAGCTCAACGAGCAGCGCATGAGCCGCCTCGACAAAACCGTGAAGCTGCTGCCTGAGCTAGTCAACGCGGCCGTTGGCTTGCGCCAAAACTATATCTGGCTGATTATCACCGAAGGCTGGTGCGGCGACGCCGCCCAAACCGTACCCGTGCTGGAGGCCGTGGCCCAGGCCAGCGCCGGCCACCTGCGCACGGCCTACCTGCTGCGCGACGAAAACCCCGACCTCATCGACCAGTTTCTCACCAATGGTAGCCGCTCCATTCCCAAGCTGGTAGTGCTACACGCCGATACCCTCACCCAGGTCACGCACTGGGGCCCTCGCCCCGCCGAAGCCCAGGCGCTCATCACCCGGCTCAAAGCCGAAGGCATGGCCCACGACGACTTCATCAAGGAGCTGCACACCTGGTACGCCCACGACCGCACCCAAGCCACCCAGCACGAAGTGTTGGCCCTGGTGCAGCAACTTTCTTAAAGCGGCTTCCAAATTGGTATGCCTCGGGCTGCCAGCTTTTTGACGGCTGTCTGCCCGAGGCATACCCTGTACACTATCCGAGAAACCGCTTTAATGCTTTAATGCGGAGTAACAGGTAATAAGGCTCATTATCCTACCCCCTTTTCGAGCGCCAAAAGTGTGAGCGGCTGCTGGGGCTGGCCAAAGCGGGTGGTATTCGGAAACGGCTCGCTGGCGCCGGTGCGCCGGTAGCCCTGGCGCTCGTACCAGGCCAGCAGTTCGGCGCGCACCGATAGCACGCTCATCTTGATGGTGGTGCAGCCCCGGGCCCGGGCATGGGCTTCGGCGGCTTGCAGCAGGTGCCGGCCCAGGCCGTGCGCCTGCGCCTCGGGTGCCACGGCCAGTAGGCTGAGGTAAAGCACGTCCGCCTGTTTTTCGAGGTACACGCAACCATTGGGCGGGCCGAGGGGGGTAGGGGAGGCCACGAGCAGCACGGCTTCGGGAGCGGCCAGCAGCTCGCGCAGGGCGTCCGCATCAATGCGGGCGCCGGCGAGCAGGTGGCCCTCGGTGGTCCAGCCGGCCTGCGCGGCGTCGCTGCGGTAGGCACGGTTGACGAGGCTAACCACGGCCGGCACATCGGCCAGCGTGGCGGGGGTAGGGGCAGCAAGAAGTGGCACGGCGCAAAGGTAGCCGGCCGCCAGTGGCCCCCGGTGCCCCATCTTACGTACGCACCGCCAGTCTTTTTCTTGTTTTATGAATCTCTCCTCCAACACCATTTTACTTACCGGCGGCGCCACGGGCATTGGCCTGGCGCTGGCCCAGCGCTTTGTGGCGGCGGGCAGCCAGGTTATCATTTGCGGGCGGCGGGCCGATAAGCTGCGCGAAGCCCAGGCGCAGGTGCCCGGCCTGCATTTTTACGAAGTAGACCTGGCCCTGGCGCCCGAGCGTGCCGAGCTGGCCCGTCGCGTGGTGGCCGACTTTCCGGCGCTCAACGTGCTGGTCAACAACGCAGGCATCCAAAACCGCTTTCAGGTGGCCGACTTGCCCGCCGACCTCGCCGCTTGGGAGCAGCAGCGCCAAGAAATTGCCATCAACCTCGACGCGCCCATTCACCTGGCGGCCTTGCTGCTGCCGCACCTGCGCCAGCAGCCCGCGCC
>CAZZDR010000296.1:0-2778 GCA_964652535.1 uncultured Hymenobacter sp.
GCTACCTACCAGCACGAGCCGTTCGTGATGGGTAAGGCGGAGATTGTGAGCGAAGGCACCGACATTACCATCCTCACCTACGGGATGCTGTTTGAGCAAGCGCTCATTGCCAAGGACTTGCTGACTGAAGCTGGCTACTCGGTGGGCCTGGTGAACCTGCGTAGCCTCAAGCCGCTCGATACCGAAGCCGTGCTCAACGTAGTACGCGGCGGCAGCCTCGTGGTGACGCTGGAAGACCACTTCCAGACCGGCGGCCTCTACTCCATTCTGGCTGAGTTGCTGCTCGAAAACGAGCTGACGGCCAAGGTCCTACCCCTCGCTTTGAAGGAGCGTTGGTACAAGCCCGGCCTGCTGAGCGAAGTGCTCGAATACGAGGGCTTTACCGGCCAGCACATTGCCCGCCGCATCGGCGAGCGCCTGGGCGACGGCGTGCACTCGTTTGGCGCCAAGACTAAGGTGGTCGAAAACGAATTTGCCGAGTAATTTTTCCTGCGCCCGTGCTGCTAAGATAGCGTTTGCTTGCCAAAGCAGCACGGGCGTTGTTGTTTTTTGACGTTATAGCTTGACAGCCATTCCAGCCTTATGAATTTCCCCAAATCCGACGACCTCTACGCCCGGGCGCAGCAGATAATGACCCCGGTCACCCAAACCTTGGCCAAGGGCCCGGGCCAGTACACGAAAGGCGCTAGCCCCAAGTATGTGAAGCGTGGCAAGGGTGCCCACGTGTGGGACGTCGATGGCAACGAATATATTGACTACCAGATGGGTATCGGCCCGCTGAGCCTGGGCTACGCCTACCCCCGCGTGGACGACGCAATTCGGGCACAGCTCGAAGACGGCATCACGTTCTCGATGATGCACGAGCTGGAAGTAGAGGTAGCGGAGCTAATTCACGAAATTATCCCGAACGCCGAAAGCATCCGCATCTCCAAAACCGGGGCCGATGTGTGCTCGGCGGCAGTGCGCGTGTCGCGCGCCTTCACGGGGCGCAAGGACGTGCTGTGCTGCGGCTACCACGGCTGGCACGATTGGTACATCGGTACCACGAGCCGCGACAAAGGTATTCCGCAGGAAAGCAAGGATTTAGTAAGCGCCTTCGAGTACAATAACCTCGATTCATTCAAGGAGTTATTGACGCCCGACGTGGCCTGCGTTATCCTGGAGCCGTTCATTTTCGATGCGCCCAAGGACAACTTCCTGCACGAAGTGGCCCGTCTTTGCAAGGAAAACGGCACGTTGCTGATTTTTGATGAAATGTGGACCGGCTTCCGTATTGCGCTGGGCGGTGCGCAGGAGTACTTCGGTATCAAGGCCGATTTGGCGGTGTTCTCCAAGGCTTGCGCTAATGGTATGCCCATCGCGTTGCTCACCGGCCGCAAGGACGTGATGCAGCTGTTTGAGCAAGACGTGTTTTTCTTCACCACCTTCGGCGGTGAGGCTCTGAGCCTGGCCGCTACTGTGGCCACCATCAGCGAGATGCGTGAGAAAAACGTGGCGGCGTTCCTGGCCAGCCAGGGCAACAAATTGAAGGAAGGCTATAACAAAATCGCCGCCGACCTCGGCCTCAGCAGCTACACTAAGTGCTACGGCTACGACTGCCGCAGCATCATTACCTTCGATGCCAGCGCTGGCAACCCCTTGGAGGTGAAGGCTTTTGTACAGCAGGAGCTGTTCAAGCAGGGGATCCTGTGGGGTGGTTTCCACAACATGAGCTTCTCGCACACCGACGAAGACGTGGCCAAAACGCTGGCCGCCTACGAGGCCGTCCTACCCCTGCTGAAAGACGCCATCGAGAAAGGCGACGTCGCTTCGCGCCTCGAAGGCGAGCCCGTAGAGGCTGTGTTCCGCAAGGTGACCAATGCTGCGCCGGTAAAGAAGTAGCGCGCACCGAAGAGCGGCATTAGTCAAGCTTCCGCTCTGCGTGCCACCATAACGCGGCGAAGGTGGGGCCGGGCAAATGAGCCCGGTCCCACTTTATTCCTATCAATCAACCCTGACGATACTTCGCCGCTGCGCGGCAATACGCGAAGCGGAAGCTTGGCGCCACAGCATGAATTTCTTCGACTTAACCAATAAAACGGCCATCGTTACGGGCGCGTGCGGCCTCATTGGCCAGAAGCACTGCGAAGCGCTGGCCTTGGCCGGCGCCAACGTAGTGGTGGCCGACTTGCACCTCGACAAAGCCCGCGAAGTAGCGGCTGGCCTGCCCGGCGCCGTGCACCTGCCGCTTGCGGTAGACGTGACTTCGCCCGAGTCGCTGGCCGCGGCGCGTGATACCATTATTGAGCACTTCGGCCACATCGACGTGCTGGTCAACAATGCGGCTATCAACGACATGTTTGAAAACCCGGCGCTGGCCGCCGACCTCAGCAAGTTTGAGAATTTTCCGCTCGCGACGTTCCAAAAAGTACTGGAAGTAAACGTGACGGGGATTTTTCTGGCAGCGCAGGTTTTGGGTACGCCTATGGCGGAGCAGGGCCACGGCTCCATCATCAACGTGGCCAGCACCTACGGCATCGTGGGGCCCGACCAAAGCATCTACCGCAACGAGGCTGGCGAGCAAACCTTCTATAAATCACCGTCCTACCCCATGACGAAGGGCGCGGTGGTGAACTTTACCCGCTACCTGGCTGCCTACTGGGGGGGTAGGGGCGTGCGCGTAAATACCCTGTCGCCGGGCGGGGTAGAGAACAGCCAGGACGCCTTCTTCGTGAAGCAATACAGCGCCAAGACGCCGCTCGGCCGTATGGCCGCGCCCACCGACTACCAGGGCGCGGT
>CAZZDR010000297.1:0-2692 GCA_964652535.1 uncultured Hymenobacter sp.
TCAAGGCGGGCCAAGCCAATGTCATCAATGGAGCCACGCAATTTATTGGGCTCCTGACGATAGCGTACACGGGCAGCTTCCAGCGTACGCACGGAAACCGTGTTAATAGCCCGGACCTTTTCAACCTGCGCTGGGTTCAAACCTAGTGCCTGCGTCATGTTGGTGGTGAGGGCTTCAGCCCGCTCGGCTACCGAGCTGGGGCGAGGTGACACAGGCTCTGCGGACTTTGTAGCTGCTGAAGCCAGCTGAGCCATCGCCGCATTGGAAGTAAGCGAAAGGCCAACAGCTACCAAAATAATAGAAGCGGTGCGCATGGTATAGAAACTATCGTAGGAATTAGGTAAGATCTGATTTGCGTAGGGTAGCAACTTAAGCATTACCCTCTAACGTGAGTATCTGCCATTTTGGTGCCGAAGGCAATAATTGCACAAAAAAAGCCGCTGGAAATCAGCGGCTTTTTGAGAAGAATGCAAGATGATCTGTAATAACAGCTTTGTTACTTGACAGTATAGCTAGCACCCGTAATTGTCTTAGCGCTAGTATTAACCGTACCAGGATTAAGGGTAATTGTGTATGTCTTGGCTACTGGTACTACGATATCGCCAGACTTTTGCGCGAGCGTACCACCCATGCTGCTCCAAGCACCTCCGAGGTCGAGGTCATCTTTCCACTGCCCACCGTAGCGGAATTTGAAAGCAGCAGCATTAAGAGGCCCCGTGTAGGAATACGTCTTCGCAACGCAATCGTAAGTCAGTTTAATATCGGTATCCCAGTCTTTACCAGCTGGGCCAATGATAGTCCAAGCTTGGCTAGTGGCAGGCTGCTCGCAGAACGCATAAGGCGTGGCTGTGAAGGTGCTGGTAGCCGAAGCTACTGAGGGGGCGGCGGCACCTACCGAGGCAACTACCCGCACATCGGCCTGGGTGGCAACTGGGGCGGCGCTAGTGCTCACCAGTCCTTTGGTCTGGTAAACCGAGTTCAGGTCGCTAACCGATAGGGTTTTCGTCAGGGCAGAGCCTGCATCGAACGAAACGGGCGCGCTAAAGTCGCCACCTTTCTTGTCGAATTGCAGGGTATATGTCACAATGGCCTGGTAGCCAAACGTAACGGGCGTCCAGGTATAGGTAACGGCGCTGTTGGTAGCATTAGGCTGCGCCAGCACCACATTATTGGCCGAGGTAGTGAGGGTAGGGGCTGCGCTCGGCTGAATAACGGTTTTTACTTCGTCCTTCTTACAGGACGAAACTAGTAGCACGAACGCCGCACAAAACCCCAGCGCCTGGGTAAGAGATTTTTTCATGGGTGGAATGATGAAGAGAGGGAGAAAAGCAGCGTATTGGCTAACCCAACACGCTGCAATTGACGTTAATTCAACTTAGTAGCCAGGGTTTTGGGGCAGGTTGGGGTTAGCTACCCGGTCGGTGTTTGGAATAGGAAACACCGAGCGGTAAGTTTCTACATCTTTACCAGTTGCTATCCCCCCTTTGAAGGCCCAGTTGTAGCCAGTAGTGTACTTGCTGAAGCGGATGAGGTCGGTCCGGCGGTGGCCTTCCCAGAACAACTCGCGAGCCCGCTCATCAAGAATAGAGTTCAGCGTGAGGTCGCCGGCCGCGATGGCCGTGGCGCCCGAGCGCGTCCGGATGGCGTTCACGTAGGCCAGGGCCTGCGTGGCCGAGCCACCCGTGCCGCCGCGCAGCACTGCTTCCGAATACATGAGCATGACGTCGGCCAGGCGGAACATGGGAAAGTCAGTGTCCGGGAATGTGAGGTTGGAGCCCGGCCGTCCGGTCGAGGTCACGTTGCGGTACTTCGCAACCAGCGGGCCGCTGGTAAACTGGCCTAGCGTATCTACGCGAGGGTTCTGGCCCTTGAAGACGAACATGGCCGAGCGAGCATCTCTAGCGTTGTTGGTCGTAGTAGAACCAAACAGGGATGTGAGCGCCGGCTTAGTGCGCAAGCCTGACCAACCACCATCAATGCCAGCCTGGGCGGCGGTGTAGGCACGGCCGTTAGGCGCGTGTACCAGGTACGTCATGCCGCCGTAGTTCTGGGTGCGCGTGCCATCAAACGTGATGGGGAAGATAACCTCGTTGCGGGCCGAGTTGCTGTTGTTGTCAGCCAGAAACAGGTTAGCGTAAACCGGGCTGAGTGAGTAGCCCGCCGTGCTAGCCAATACTTTGCTGGCATACGTTACGGCGTCGGTCGAACGGTCAGTACCAGTGTACACTTTCGCGTTCAGGTACAGCTTGGTGAGTAGCGTCCAAAGCACACCCTGGTCGGCGCGGGCATACACGGCTTTGGGAGCCAGCAGTGCGCCGCTGTTAGAATCCAGTCCCTCTAGGGCTTTCAGCTCCGACTCCACATAGGTGAACATATCAGAACCCTTGCGGTACTGGGGGGTAGTGCCGATGGCGTCGGCCTCAGTGGCAAATGGGCCACCGCCAAACAAGTCGATGGCGTGCCAGTAGCAAAGCGCACGCAGCAGGCGAGCCTCCGAGCGGTAGGTACGTACTGTGTTGGCGTTGGCCCCCGTGATGCCGCGCGAGGATAGGTTGGCGTCTGAAGTCTGGCGAATGAACTCGTTGCAGAGGCCGATTTCGTAGTACACGCGGTCGTAAGTAGCACGTACAAATTCGTTGTCGGCATTCCACTGGAGCGTGTTCACAGCGGGCAAGGTGCCATCGTTCCAGCC
>CAZZDR010000298.1:0-2648 GCA_964652535.1 uncultured Hymenobacter sp.
TCGGCATTGAGCACAGCCCAGCCGTGTTTCTGCACCGTGCGGGGTAGCACGCCCTTCACGGCCGCCATTTCCTCCACCGTATAAATGTCGCGCATGCCGAGGTGGTCGGCCGCTACGTTGGTCACCACTGCGATGTCGCAGGTATGAAAGCCCAGGCCCGAGCGCAGCATGCCGCCACGCGCTGTTTCGAGCACTGCGTAGTTAACGGTGGGGTCGCGCAGCACAAACTCCGCGCTTTGGCCGCCCGTGCAATCGCCTTTTTGCAGCTGCACGCCCTGGATATAAATGCCGTCTGTGGTCGTAAAACCAACTTTATAGCCAATGCTGGCCACCAGGTGCGCAATAAGACGCGTGGTCGTGGTCTTGCCATTGGTGCCCGTGATGGCAATAATCGGAATGCGCGCTGTGCTGCCGGGCGGAAACAGCATGTCGATGACCGGCGCCGCCACGTTGCGCGCTAGCCCATCGGTGGGCGCAATGTGCATCCGGAAGCCCGGCGCCGCGTTCACCTCGATTACGGCGCCGCGCGTTTCATTGAGTGGAATCGCGATGTCGCTGGTTAGCATGTCGATACCACAAATATCCAGCCCCACAATGCCCGCCACGCGCTCGGCCAGCAACAGGTTGTAGGGGTGAATGAGGTCGGTGACATCGGTCGCGGTGCCGCCGGTGCTGATGTTGGCTGTGCTCTTCAGATACAGGGTTTGGCCGGCCGGTAGTACCGATTCCAGCGTTAGCTCCTGGCCCTTCAGAATGTCTAATGTGTGCTGGTCGGCCTTGATAGAGGTGAGCACTTTCTCGTGCCCTACCCCCCGGCGCGGGTCCGTGTTTACCTGGTCAATCAGCTGCTTGATAGTGCTGTGGCCGTCGCCTTTCACAGCGGCGGGCGTTCGCTTGGCTGCCGCAATCAGCTTGCCATTCACCACCAGCAAGCGGTAGTCGTCGCCTTCCACAAACTGCTCTACAATCACGGCCCGCGAGTATTCTTTGGCAGCCTTGAGGCCCTCCACGGCATCTTCCCAGTTGGTGATGCGTATGGTGGCACCCTTGCCGTGGTTGCCGTCGAGCGGCTTCGTCACGATGGGGAAACCCAACTCCTCGATGGCATCGCGCAGGCCGTCCTCCGAGTATACAGTGGTGCCACGCGGCACCGGCACGCCGCCATCGTCGAGCATGGCCTTGGTGCGGTTCTTATTGCCGGCCACCTCTACCCCTGCGTGCGAGGTGAGGTTAGTCGTAGTGGCCCAAATGCGGCGCTGGTTGACGCCGTAGCCAAGCTGAATGATGTTGCTGTTTTTTAGCTGAATATATGGGATGTTGCGCGAGGCAGCCTCAGCCACAATGCTCCAAGTACTAGGGCCAAAAAACTCTTCTTCCCGAATGTCGTGCAGTTCCGCAATAACAGGCTTCAGATTGAATTCTTCGCCTTTGCCCAGCGCTTCTACCAGCTCTACGGCGGCTTGGGCCGCGTAGCGGCCCGCTCGCTCTTCCTGGTAGGCAAAAACTACGTACTCTACCCCCGTCTCACGGGCCGGGTAGCTCTTGCCCCAGAAAACGGGCATGCCAGCCAAGCGCTGCAACTCCAGTGCTACGTGTTGCACTACGTGGCCCAGGGGCTCACCATCAACCAGTTGGGCTTGGGTGAGTGGTGGATGTTTAGCCAATTGCTTGGAAGAGTGCCGGCCGGGCTCGTGCGGTCGCCCAATTTCGGGTAGTAAAGCAGTTAGCCGCTCTGCAAAACCGTCGATGGTATTGCTCCATTCACCGGCAAGGTCCTGTAAATCAACTTTGCACACAATTAGCCGGTAGTGCTTCACCGACCAGTAACTCGGCCCGCGCATAGTGCGGAGGTCAACAATCTTCATATAGCCAAGGCAAGGGTAAGCCGCCGGCCCAGCCGGCGGGTTAGCAATGTAGGCACCGCAGGAGTTATTTGGCGTTTTTGGCCCTTGGAAGCCACAAAAAAGCCCCCTTGCTTGGTGAGAAGCAAGGGGGCTCTGGAGGTAACGGGCGGATTCGAACCGCCGTAGGAGGTTTTGCAGACCTCTACCTAGCCGCTCGGTCACGTTACCGGCTTGGGGGCACAAAGGTACGAAAAAAGGCCGTACCACCAAATCTAAAACGCACAAAAAAGCCCTGACCTCACGGCCAGGGCTTCTTCTTTCAACCTACTTCAGAAACTTACGAAGCCTGAATCTCGGCGTTGTCGGGCGAATTGCCCGCCAGCGGCGTGTCCTGACGAGCCTTCAGCTTGTCTTCGCCAGCCTGGCGCTCGGCGCCAGCAAGCTGGTCGCGCAGGGCGCTGAGGGCGTCGAGGTCGCCGAGGGTGTTTTTGTCAGCTGGCTTCTTGAGGTCGCTCAGTTTGCCTTCACCCTGGGTCTGGCCAGCGTTGGGCGACTTCTTCGCGAACTTCGAGTTGGTCGTCTTGTTGCTTTCGTCCTCTTTGTTGTACACCGCAGTGTGCGAGAGCACGATGCGACGGTCATCTTTCGAGAACTCAGTAACGCGGAAGTCTAGCGCTTCGCCGTTTTCGGCGTTCGAGCCATCCTCTTTCACCAAGCCCTTGGGGTAAGCGAAGCCCTCGATGCCGTAAGGCAATTCGAGTACTGCGCCACGGTCCGACTTCTCGGTGATGGTAGCCTTGTGTA
>CAZZDR010000299.1:0-2411 GCA_964652535.1 uncultured Hymenobacter sp.
TGCTTGCTGGGCGCTTTCTTGCCCCAGCTCTCCATTTATTGGCAGGATAAGTTGCCGCTGCTGCACGCATTTTCGCTCGGGCGCTTCTATTTTTTGCTGGCGCTGCCCTGGGTGCTGGTGCTGGTGGCGGTGGTGCGGCAGCTGCCCGCTCGCCGGCTGGCCTACGCGCTGGTGGCGCTGCAAGTGCCATTTGTACTGGCCGCTAACCCCGAGTTTACCAATAACGTACGTGCGCTGGCTGGCCATCCGCGGGCCGATGCGCCGGGCTACGCCGCCTACGTGGCGCCGGGCCTGTTGCACCAGGTGCAAGCTTTTATTGCCACCCATACCGGGCAGCTGCCGCCCGCCTACCGGGTGGCGTGCCTGGGCCTGCCGCCCGCCCTGGCGCAGCTCAACGGGTTTTATACCCTCGACTCGTACCAGACGCTCTACCCCCTGGCTTACAAGCAAGCTTTCCGGCCTATGATGGCGGGCGAGCTGGCCAAGAGCCCAGCCCTGGCTACGTACTTCGACGCCTGGGGCAACCGCTGCTACCTGATGTCGGCCGAGCTGGGTCGCAATTTTGCCATTGCCAAGCAGCCTGCTCGCGAGGTGCAGCACTGGGCCTTCGACGCGGGCGCCTTTCAGCGGTTGGGCGGGCGCTACGTGCTCTCGGCTGTGCGCCTGGCTCACCCCGCCGAAAGTGGCCTGCGCTTGCTAGGCGTATTCGACGATTCGCAGGCCTACTGGCGGATATATCTGTATGGGGTAGGGCCGGGGCAGTAGCGGGCTACGCCGCGGTGGGGCGGCTGATGGGTAGCGCATCGCGCTCCTGGCACTCGCGCAGCCAGATAGTAGCCTCGGCCACCGTGGTGAAGAGTTGGAGCTCTACCTTGCCCGCAAACGGGTCTTTGGCCAGCACCAGGCCCAGGTCGGCTTCGGTGTGGGGCTGCAGCACGTGGGCCACGTAGCGCAGCCCGAGGCGCGTAGCCTGCGGGGCCCACACTTGCTGTAGCCAGTCTACCGAATCAAACCACGGCCCCTGAATCTGGCTATTATCGTTGAGCAAATAGGGGGTAGGGCTCATGTGCAGTACTTCCAGCATCCCCTCTGCGCCTTGCTTGGCACTGGTGGGCGCCACATAACCTTGCCAGGTAGTGCGCAGCCAGCGCTCGGCAGGTATATATTCGGTTAGGCAATTAGCGTGGTTAGCAAAGTGAAGCTGAAGATGAGCCGACATGTAAGCAGGTAAAGCAAAAAGTAAGAAAAGCAGGTGAGTGGATAGTAGTAAATCAGCCGCAAAAGTAGAAACAGAATGAAACGCTCGGTGCCCCATTCACGTGAGTGTAGGCCTCCGCTCGGCGGCCGCATGGCCTCGAAAGCGCCGTCGCTGGCGTAGATTTGACCTTTTCGTTTGCCCGTGCATGGCTTCTAACAACTTCCGTAATCCAACGGGTGGCCCGGCGGCCACTAATCGGCCGGGGCCTGCGCCAGCCGAGGGTGGTGCCGCGCGCCCGCCGCGGGGCAATACGCCACGCAACGCACCCGAGGCCGGCGGCCCCGCGCCCGCCCGCCCCACCGCCAAACCGCGCAGCCAGGCTGCGGCCGCCCCACCCCGTACCCCAGGCCGGCCCCTGCCTGGCTTGGGCCAGTTCACGGCTTTCTTGCGCGACCGGCGCTTTCATTTGCTCCTAGGCTTTGGGCTGCTGCTCGGCTCGCTGTACCTCACCATTGCGTTCACGTCGTTCTTGCTCAGTGGGCGCGCCGACCAGAGCGTGGTGGCTGCCCTTGGCACCGTGCCGGTGAAGGAGGCTGGCCAGGAAACCGGCAACTGGCTGGGCCTGCTCGGCGCCTGGCTGGCCGAAAAGCTCATCTACCGGGGCTTCGGGCTGGCTGCCTACGCGCTCATTCCGATTGTCTTCTTCCTGGGCTATAAAATCGTGTTTCGGAAGGCAGCCGGTTCGGTGAGCTACGTGCTGGCGCTGGGGCTGTTCACGATGTTCTGGACAAGCACCCTGCTAGGCTACGTGGTGGTGCAGCTGGCCGTGCCTGCGGCCAACCTGCCCGCGCCCGACCCCGCCCAGGCGCACCGCCTCGACTGGCTAAGTGGGGGCGCTGGCTACGAGCTGGCCCTGTGGCTCGACTCGCTCATTGGCTGGGGTACGGTGCTACTGCTGGCCTTTGGGCTCATTATGTTCGTGGTTTTCTTCTTCAATATCACCACCTTAAACCTGAACCTGGGTAGTTCGGACGAGGACGAAGAAGCCGCCGAAGCAGCTGCTGCAACCGTGGCGCCTGTGGCGGCGGCGCCCGCCCGCCCGGCCAAGGTGGCAGCCGTAGCATCGCCCGCGCCTACCCCCCCGCCCGCCCGCGAACCTGAGTTTGAGCCTGCCCCGCCGCGCCCGAGTCCCCTCAAAGCACCGGTGCTCAGC
>CAZZDR010000300.1:0-2396 GCA_964652535.1 uncultured Hymenobacter sp.
TCGCTGCCCTTCTGCACGAACTCCCTAGACTTCTCGCGCAGCCCTTCGGTCAAAACCTGGGCGGCCGTGAGGTCCTGGGTAGCCGCGTAGTCGCGCACTTCCTGCGTGATTTTCATTGAGCAGAAATGCGGGCCGCACATCGAGCAGAAGTGCGCCACCTTGGCGCCTTCGGCGGGCAGGGTTTCGTCGTGGTATTCGCGGGCCGTGTCGGGGTCGAGGCTGAGGTTGAACTGGTCTTCCCAGCGGAACTCAAAGCGGGCCTTGCTCAGGGCGTTGTCGCGGTACTGGGCGCCGGGGTGGCCTTTGGCAAGGTCGGCGGCGTGGGCGGCAATTTTGTAGGCGATGACACCGTCCTTCACGTCCTGCTTATTGGGCAGGCCCAGGTGCTCTTTGGGCGTTACGTAGCAGAGCATGGCGGTGCCAAACCAGCCAATCATGGCCGCACCAATGGCTGAGGTGATGTGGTCGTAGCCGGGCGCAATGTCGGTGGTCAGTGGTCCCAGCGTGTAGAAAGGCGCCTCGTGGCACTCCTTCAACTGCTTGTCCATGTTCTCCTTGATGAGGTGCATGGGCACATGGCCGGGGCCTTCTATCATCACCTGCACGTCGTGCGCCCAGGCAATTTTGGTCAATTCGCCTAGCGTTTCTAACTCGGCAAACTGCGCTTCGTCGTTGGCATCGGCGATGGAGCCAGGACGTAGGCCGTCGCCCAGCGAGAAGGCTACGTCGTAGGCCTTCATGATTTGGCAAATCTCCTCGAAATGCGTGTAAAGAAAGCTCTCCTTGTGGTGCGCCAGGCACCACTTAGCCATAATAGAGCCGCCGCGCGACACGATGCCGGTCACGCGCTTGGCGGTCATGGGCACGTAGCGCAGCAGCACGCCGGCGTGGATGGTGAAGTAGTCCACGCCCTGCTCGGCCTGCTCAATGAGCGTATCGCGGAATAGCTCCCAGGTCAGGTCCTCGGCCTTGCCGTTTACCTTTTCGAGGGCCTGATAAATGGGCACCGTGCCCACCGGCACCGGGCAGTTGCGGATAATCCACTCGCGGGTTTCGTGAATGTTCTTGCCAGTGCTCAAATCCATCAGCGTATCGCCACCCCAGCGGCAACTCCACACGGCCTTATCCACCTCTTCTTCAATGGATGACGTGACGGCTGAGTTGCCGATATTGGTATTGATTTTTACCAGGAAGTTACGCCCGATAATCATCGGCTCGCTCTCCGGGTGGTTGATGTTGCTGGGAATTACAGCCCGTCCTGCGGCCACTTCCTGGCGCACAAACTCGGCCGTGATGTGGCCCTCCGGCGTGTTGGCCCCGAAGCTGTGGCCGCGGTGCTGCGTGCGCAGCGGGTCGTCGGCGGGCAGCTCGTCGAAGCGCTGGTTTTCGCGGATGGCGATATATTCCATCTCGGGCGTGATGAGGCCCTGCTTGGCGTAGTGCATCTGGCTCACGTTGGCGCCCGGCTTGGCGCGCAGCGGGGCCGCAATGTGCTCGAAGCGCAAGTGGTCCAGGCTGTTATCGGCGGCGCGCTGCTGGCCGTAGTCGGAGGTGGTGCCGGCTAGTTGCTCCACGTCGCCGCGCTCCAAAATCCAGCTTTCGCGTAGGCGGGGTAGGCCTTTCTTGAGGTCGATTTCGACGTTGGGGTCAGTGTAGGGGCCACTGGTGTCGTACACCGTCACGGGCGGGTTCTGCTCCGACGGAAAGCCGAAATCGAACTTACGCTCTGTGTCGGCTAGGGCGATTTCGCGCATCGCCACCCGGATATTGGGATAGAGCTTGCCCGGCACGTAAATCTTACGCGAGCCCGTGAGGGGCTGGCGCTCCACCAGCGTCTGCTGGGGGGCTTGGTCTTTTTTCTTCATCTTCGGATGGGGTAGGAAAAAGAGAGGACGGCACGTGCCTACCCCCCCTGGGTGGCGCGAATAAGTAGAATGCGGTCGTGGGGCTGCACGGCGTGGCTAGCCCACTCGGTGCGTGGCACCACCACGTCGTTGACGGCCACAGCGAGGCCACGCGTCTGGGTCTGGCCCAGCGTCGCTAACAAGTCGGTGAGGGGCTGATTTTCAGTGGCTTCGTGAGCCGAATTGTTTACGTAGCAAACCATGCAACTAGGATGTAGTTGGGACAAGGGAAAGCCGTAAGCAATAGGCGGCGCCGGCCACGGCCTGCCCCGAAAGGCAGCCGCAATGCGGACCAGTACTTTTCCCTTCGCCAGCATTACCTGGTTCAGGTTCGGAGGGTATCGTCTCAGCCTTGCTCGCGCAAAGCACCCCTAAAGTTTACGGGGCGAAGGTAGGCGGCGAAAGCTGTGTATCGGCTGAAGCCACTCCTTTTGCCGGAATTTTATTGCCCCTTGGTAGCCAGCAAGGCGCTACTTGCCTTTAGCTAACACC
>CAZZDR010000301.1:0-2096 GCA_964652535.1 uncultured Hymenobacter sp.
GCGCGGCCGGCAGCAGGTGCCGGCTCACGTGCCAAGGCGTGGCCAACACCACCTGCTGGGCCAGCAGGCGGGTAGTTTGCTGGGTGTGGTTGTCAAAAGCCAGCACCTCCACCCGGTTATCGGCGGTTTCTTTTAAGCTAAAAACCAGCGTGTTGTTCCTGATTTCGCCCGCCCCGCCCTGGGTGCGCAGTGCTTCGGCCAGGAAGTGGTTGCCCTGCGGCCAGGTGAGCACGGCATCGGCGGAGGCATTGTGGGCGCGGCCTTTGCGGGCGGCGAAGTAGTGTAGCCCCGCCCACGCCGAAAGCTGCGCTGCGGGCACCCCAAAGTCGTCGCGGTACGAATAGTCGAGGTACCAGCGCAGGTACTCCGAATGGTAGCCGTGGCGCCCGAGCCAGGCGGCCATCGTTTCGCGGTCGAGCGCGCGGGTGGCCGCATCGGTTGACGACGCCGCCAGGGGTAGGCAAAACAAATCGCGGCCGTCGGAGCCGGTGGCGCGGCGCAAGCGCTCCATCTCGGCCAGGAAGCGGGTTATTTCGGCGCGGTCGGCGGCTGGCACACCTACCTCGGGCACGAGGCCCGGCTGCCAGTGGCCGTGCAGCAGCAGCCGCTCGGCGGGGTCGTGGCAGAGGTAGGTTTCTTCGTAAATGGGCAAACCGCCGGGCCCGTAGCCCGTGAGGATGCCCGCTTGCTGCAAAAAAGCCAGTAGCTCGGCATCGCGCCCGTCCGGAATGGGCAGGTAATGCGCGCCCCAGGGGTAGGCCGTGCGCCCGTTGTGGCCGGCCGCGGCGTTGCCCCCTACCCCCGGTTCCAGCTCCAAAAGCAAGGTCTGCTGTGTGGGCGCCAGTTCGTGCAGCGCCCGCCGCGCCGATAGCCCGCTCACCCCGCCGCCGATGATGAGCAACGCCACCTCCTCGGTGCGGGTGGCGGGGGGCAGGCTATTTAGGTCGCGCAGGCGGTGGCCCAGCTGGTGGCCTGCCCCGCGCAGCTGGCCCGTCACGGCTGCGCGCGCTGGTGCGCAGCCCGGCACGCTGCCCACTAGCCCCGCCAGCAGCGTGCCCGCCAGCCCCGCGCTAGCCTGGGTAATGAATTGGCGACGGGGTAGAGGCATTCTTTTGAATTAGGAATTAAAAATTAGTTGTTCTTGCGCACGCAACGAAGCGCAGCCATTCTTTCTCGGTTATGGAGCCGTTTGCGCTCGCAATGACAGACGCCTTTTCACTGCTCATTACCAAGTTCTCACTGTCCATACGGTCCCCATTCCTCTTCGAAGTACCGCACCAAGGCTTGGTTGTTGAGCTGGTTGACATCGGTGGGGACTTCGCGCATGTCGGGCGGGAAGGCGCGCATTTGGCTGATGACGAGGGGGGTAGCGAAGCGTAGGCCCGCCGGCAGCGGGCCACCGTCGGGGCGCCAGGTGCCGGGCTGGGCCTGGGCCAGCACGTAGCCCCACTCGCCAAACGACGGCACGTAGGCGTGGTAGGGCACCGTGCTAAAGCCGCTGGCCGCTAGTGTGTGCACCACGCACCAGTAGGCGCGCCGCGCTACGTAGGGCGAGGTGGCCTGCACCACCACCAGCCCGCCCGGCCGCAGCCGCTGGCGCAGCGTTTGGTAAAACGCCGTGCTGTAGAGCTTGCCGATGGAGTAGTTGCCGGGGTCCGGAAAATCGACCAGCACCACGTCGTAGCGGGCCGTGTCTTGGCGCAGCCAGGCGTAGGCATCGGCGTTGCGAATTTCAAGCTTGGGCGAGTGCAGCGAGTTGTGGTTTAGCTCGCGCAGTAGCTGGTTGCTACGGAACAGCTTGGTCATGGCCGGGTCGAGGTCTACCAGCCGGATGTGCTGCACCTGCGGGTACTTCAGTAGCTCGCGCACGGCTAGGCCGTCGCCGCCGCCCAGCACCAGCACGCGGCTGGCGTGGGGCCGGTCTTGCATAGCGGGGTGCACCAGCGCCTCGTGGTAGCGGTACTCATCCTGCGAGCTAAACTGCAGGTTGCCATTCAGAAACAAGCGCAGCTCGCCCCGGTGGTTGCCCGTGAGCACCAGCCGCTGGTAGGGCGTGCTTTGGGCATAAATAACGGTGTCCTGAAATACCTCGCCCT
>CAZZDR010000302.1:0-1884 GCA_964652535.1 uncultured Hymenobacter sp.
CTTCTCGTAGGTTTCGGGGCGGCGGTCGCGGAAGAACTGCCAGGTCGAGCGCACCTCGTCAATCATGTCGAGGTCAAACTCGGCAATCAGCAGCTCGTCTTGGTCTTCGCTGGCCTGGGCAATGGTCTGGCCGCGCGGGTCTACGAAATACGACGTGCCGTAGAAGCGGCCTAGGTTCCAGGGTTTCTCCTCCCCTACCCGGTTGATGCAGCCCATAAAATAGCCGTTGGCCGCCGCGTGGGCCGGCTGCTCCAGCTTCCAGAGGTACTGCGAGAGGCCCGCCACCGTGGCCGACGGGTTGTACACGATTTCGGCCCCGTTCAGGCCCAGCACGCGGGCGCCGTCGGGGAAGTGCCGGTCGTAGCAGATGTACACGCCCACTTTAGCATACATCGTTTGGAACACCGGATAGCCCAGGTTGCCGGGCTTGAAGAAGAACTTCTCCCAAAAGCCGTTGGTATGCGGAATGTGGTTCTTGCGATACTTGCCGAGGTAGGTGCCGTCGGCGTCAATCACGGCAGCTGTGTTGTAGAGTACGCCAGCCGACTCGCGCTCGTACACGGGCACAATCATCACCATCTGGTATTTCTTGGCGTATTCGGCCATGCGCTCGGTGGTGGGACCAGGCACCGCCTCAGCCGAGGCGTACCACTTGCTGTCCTGGCCGGGGCAGAAATACGGCGTGCTAAAAATCTCCTGCAAGCACAGAATCTGCACGCCCTGGCGGCCGGCTTCCTCAATCAGCGGGATGTGCTTCTGCACCATTGCCTCCTTTATTTCGGCCATCGAGCCTTCGCCCTCGGTCATCGGCAGGCTCATTTGAATGAGGCCGGATTTGATAATTCGCGCCATGTTGGTTGCTGATTACTAATAGTTGATTTTTTTATTTTAATCGTTTGTCAGTGCGAGCGCAAAGCGGCAATGGCAAACAAGCTCAGCTAGGCTGCTTAGAAAGCCGTTTTGCCGCGCTTGATAAACTGCCCGTAGCCGCGCCCTACTTGGGCTGCACCCGCGTCGATGGCGACTTGGCCGCGCAGCAAAACTGTCTCGACTTTGCCAGTCACTTCCCAGCCCTCGTAGCCCGAGTAGTCGCAGTTCATGTGGTGGGTGGCGGCCGAAATCGTGTGCTTTTTAGCGGGGTCGAAGATAAGCAAATCGGCGTCGGCACCGATGCTGATAGTGCCTTTGCGCGGAAACAGGCCGAAGATTTTGGCCGCGTTGGTCGACGTCACTTCCACAAATTTCTGCGGCGTAATCCTGCCTTTCCCTACCCCCTCCGAAAAAAGTAATTCTAGGCGGTGCTCCACGGCGGGGTGGCCGTTCGGGATTTTCGAAAAATCGTCCTTGCCCAGCAGCTTCTGCTCCCACATAAAGGGGCAATGGTCGGTGCCCACCACGTTCACCAAGCCTTGGTTGATGCCCGCCCAGAGAGTCGCCTGGTCCTTTTTTTCGCGCAGCGGCGGCGACATCACCCACTTGGCACCCTCGGCCTCATTTTCGTAAAGCGAGGCGTCGAGCAGCAGGTACTGAATGCAGGTTTCGACCAGCACGCGCTGGTTGCGCTCGGTGGCGCGGCGCACCTGGTTGAGTGCGCCCTGGCAGGTAAGGTGCACGATGTAAGCATGCACGCCCGTGTAGTTGGCAATGTCGGCGAAGCGGCCCGAGGCCTCTGCTTCCGTCACCTCGGGCTGCGAGAGGTAGTGGTAGCGCGGCGTGAGCTGGCCAGCGGCGCGGTGCTGGGCAATGAGCGTATCAATCATGTCGCCGTTGGTGGCGTGCGCAGTCACGAGGCCGCCGTGCTTTTTCACCTCTTGCATCAGGCCCACCAGCTGCGCGTCGTCAATCATGAGCGCGCCCTTGTAAGCCAAGAAGGTTTTGAAGGAC